>DOUU01000161.1:6837-6974 GCA_003520425.1 Deltaproteobacteria bacterium | reverse complement strand
GGATCGCGAGCCGCCGCTCCGCGTGGAGACGCCGGTCTCTCCGACCGACGAGTATGGGCGTCAGAAGGTGGCGTGCGAGCAGGCCATCCGACAGTCTCGGCTCCAGTGGAGCATCCTGCGGCTGGCGGCGGTGACTA
>DOUU01000161.1:0-6720 GCA_003520425.1 Deltaproteobacteria bacterium | reverse complement strand
GCGATCGGGATCGGACCCCTTCCCACCGAGGCCTTCAAGCGAGCTGAGACTCCCCGCTTCTTCGGTGACTGGCTGGACACCGAGGAGAGCCAGCGGCTCCTCCACTACCAGAAGCGTGGCCTTAGCGAGCAAACGGCCGACATGAGAAAGGACTTCGGCGCGCTCGCGCCGCTGATCCGTCTGCTGCGACCAGTCGCGACCTGGTACGTCACCCGCAGCTCCCCCTACCTGAANNAGGAGAGCCGGCGCGTGGGTTCGTGGCGAGGAATCGCTCTTCGAGTGCGGGCAATGGTGGGCCGACACGCCGTCTCGCTGGACGTCGGAGGCCGCCGGCACGATGGGGACGACGGAGCGGGTCGCCGTGGCCAGCAGAGCAGCGTCGGGGATGGACCTGGCGATCGCCCGGCACCTATCAAGAGAGGATGGAAATGACGCACCTAGTACCGCCTGTGGACGCCGTGGCGACGACCTAGGTCGACGATGACGTCGACTATGACGACCAGGAGCTCACCGGCTACCAAGCGCGCCTGGCGCGCCTGCGCGACGAGAAAGGCGTCGTGCGACTTCGCTTCGGCTCCACGACGGGCCTCGTGCTGCTCCGCCACCCCGACGTGTAGAACGCGTTCCGCGACGAGGCCCGGTTTTCGAAATCGGCGTTCTTGAAGCCGATGACATTTCCGATTTTCGGCCCGAACCTCATGGGGTACGACGGGCGCGAGCACACGGTAAAGCGGGGCCTGGTCGCACCGGCGTTCCGCCGTACGATGATCCCCCGCTACGTGGAGCCCCTCTTCCGACCCCACCGCCGAGGAGCTCGTGGACGAGCTGGCGCCGCTTGGGGATGCCGAGCTCCAGGCGACCTTCGCCAAGAAGTACCCCCTGCGGATCATCACTCGCCTGCTGGGCATTCCCAGGCACTACGAAGACAAGGCGCACTCCATTGGCGGATTGGGTCACTTGACAGACATATGCGATTATGACATACGTCTGCCAATGAGGTTCACTCCTCGAGAAGGGCACACGAAGGCCGGCGTGGAGCTGACGCGCGCAATCCTGGCGACATTCCGGTTTAACGAAGCGCTGCTGCAAGCGGGCGATGACCTCATCCGGGATCTCGGCGTCTCGAGCGCCCGCTGGCAGGTCCTGGGCACGATCAACGACGGCCCCCTGCCCGTCGCTCAGATCGCCCGGGACCTCGGGCGGAAGCGGCAGGGGGTGCAGCCCACGGTGGACCGGCTGCTGAAGCAGGGCCTGGTCGAGCTGCGGGAGAACCCGAACCACCGCCGCGCGAAGCTGGTAGCGCTCACGCCCAAGGGCCGCTCGGTCCTCGATGAGATCAACGAACGGCAGGAGTCCTGGGTGAATGCGCTCGCCGAGGGGCTGCCCCTCGATGCCCTCAGACAGGTGGTCTTGCTTGCTCGACTCGTCGGAGAGCGATTGAACCAGCAAGGAGGAACGATATGGCGGTCACACTCATCAACCCGTTCGAGGTCCCGGAAGGTCGCGAGGAAGAAGCGCTGAAGGAGTGGGAGGCGGCTGCCAAGCACCTGCGAAAACAGCCGGGCTTCATCTCCACGAAGCTCCACGAGGCGGTCGCTCCAGGCGCGAAGTTCCACTTCATCAACGTGGCGGAGTGGGAGTCGCCAGAGGCGTTCGAGGCCGCTGTTTCCAATCCCGAGTTCCGGGCGCTCACCCGGAGCATCGTGAAGAACTTCCCCCACCACCCGGCGCTCTACCGGATCATCCGGCGGTAGGAGCGATGAGCGCGAGAAGTACCCACGACCATTACGGGAGTGTGGCCGTCGCACTCCACTGGGTCAGCGCGGCAGCCATCCTGGTCCTGCTGCCCTCCGGCTACCTCATGGCCGAACTCGAGGGCGGCGCGAGGACCTTCGCTTACCGGGCGCATCTGGCCCTAGGCGGCGTCGTGCTGGTCCTGACGCTGGCGCGAATCGCGTGGCGCTGGTGGGACGACAAGCCGGATCCGCTCCCTGGAATCGATGGACTCCACAAGCTCGCGTTCGAGGCGAATCACGTCCTGCTGTACCTCGGGCTCCTGGGCGCGAGCGTTTCCGGGGTGGCTCTCTCGATCCAGAGCGGGCTCGCCGAGTCGCTCTTCCTGGGCGACGGCAGCATCCCGGCGAACCTGTGGGACTTTGGTCCCCGGATGGCCCATCGCGTCTTCACGTGGTCGGTCGCCGTGCTCCTGCTCGGACACGTCGGCGGCGTCTTCCTCCACCAGTGGACGAGGTCCGACACGATTGCGCGAATGGGCGTCCGCGGCGTCCCGACGGCCTCGCACGAGCAACTCAGGAGGCAGTCATGAGCTACACGCTTCTCAAGCTCCTCCGTGTGATCGGAGCCGTCCTCATGGGAGCGGGCCTCATCGGTGTCTGGCTCGCGGATCTCCGGGGGCTGTGGTTTCCGAAAAGCTGGTTCACCCGGAAAACGTTGAAGTTTTCGACGGGCTGGGCAAGGCGCGCTGCGGCTAAGCCGCGAGCGAGACACCTGCCTCAATCGGGCGTCGTATTGGAGATAGCGGCCCCCCGCTACCACGGATGGGAGACTCCCGGCTTGCTGACCAGCGTCGGGAGTCTCTTTCGTCTAGCGGGAACTCGAACACCCCTTCCACGCTGAATTGGCGGTCTGGATCAGCGGAGACCCTCATCCTCCGGGGTCGGCCAGGAATACTCGAGACGCCCCCCTGCGATCCTCGTCGGAGCCCTCGAAGGCTTGGCGCATCTCGAGCACGCAGGCCGTTATTACGCTGCGCAGCCGGTTGTGGTCGATCCCCGGGGAAGGGTGTGCAAGGCGCCATGAGGTTCGCTCGCTCGAGCTCCGCGACGACGCGGGCGGTCAGAGGGCCGCGAGCACGAAGCGATGCGACGCAAGGTCGAAAGCTCCGCCGCGATCTCTGCGAGGCGCTCGCCGGGGCCACTGCCCACGAGGCCCCCCCACGGCGGCTTCAGCCTACCGCTCCGCTCCGTGCTCAGACGTCCAGGATCAGCAGAGCCAGGTGCACCCGCAAGCGCGTCTCGGCGTCGTCGAGGTCGATGCCGTGGGTGCGCCGAAGTCTCGAGAGGCGATAGGAGAGCGTGTGAGGATGGACACCGAGGGCCGCCGCGGCGAGCTTGTAGTGAAAGCCGCTCCGGCAGACGGCTCGCAGGGTCTGGAGCTGTTTCGCGTTCGCCGCGGAGTCGACCAGCGAGCCAAGTACGCTGCGCGCGAAATCGGCCGCACGGGGTGAGACAACGTCGACCAGATCCAACACGGCGAAGTCCGCGTAGCGGTCGAGAGGGCCCGGGTGGCGCAGATACTCCCCGATCTCGATGGCGCGCGTAGCCTCGCGGATCGAGCGCCGGAGGCCCGCGGTGCCGCTTGCGGAGGTCCCGACACCGATCCGCCAGCCGTATCCGCGAAGTTTGCCGGCGACGTCAGCCAGGGCGGTCTGGTCGACGTCGTCCGAAAGCAGCGCGAGGACGCCGTCCGCGACGCGGCCGATGATGATGTCGTGCCCGAGGGGCCGGTCCTCCAGGAGATTCCGAACCAGGTCGACAGCAGGGCCCGACCGCGCGTGTTGCCCGAGCGCGGTGCGGAACAACACGGCTGTGCGTGGCGTGTCGAGGCCAAGGCCGACTGCGCGGGCGCGCGCCTTCAGCACGCGGAGCGACGCGCTCCCCGCGGAGAAGAGCGAGAGGACTTCGTCAATGGCTTCGCTGCGCGAACGTAGCCTGCGCTCTCGCTCCTCCACCCAACCCTCGGTCACAGCCGTCGCGACCAGCGCCATCGCCGACAGCGTCACCGGAACCCGTCGTAGGAGCTCGCGCTCCACGTGGCTCTCGACCTCCAGGGTCGCCACGAGGTCCTCCCACAGCACTGGCAGGCCGCCGTAGTAGCAACCGACCAGCTCGTGAAGCGGCACCCCTTGCGCGAAGCGCAAGCGGGCGATCTTGCGTTGCGGCGCGAGCTCTTCGGACGTCGGCAGGCGTCCCTCGACGAGCGGGATCCGGTAGAAGGCGCCCACCAACGAGTCGAGATTCCGACGCACGCTCTCGAGGCCCTCGCCAGAGAGCGCCGCATAGCTCGGAAAGTCCCTGCGGCAGCGGGCAATGATGTCTTGCACCCGGCGTCCCCGGGCGGCATACGCAAGCTCCACGCGCTCGCGGAGGGCGGGCGACAGGGCCGACACGGGCCCCAGACCTAGGGTGCTGCTCTGTCTGCGCATCCGGCGAATGCTCGGCTCGCGTCGTGGAGGCGCCGGAAGGGAAGCCGTGCGCGACGCGGCGATTCATTTTGCCACGCCGGCGACGCGACCAGAAGTCTCCGCAGATCGCCGTTCTCCTTCGGACCGGATCTCCCCCCCAGACGCCGTGCTTCGAGGCCCCGCGCGCCCCACACGCGGGAGTTGGCTCCTCGACGTCTGTCGGTCGAAAAGATGAGCTGGCGGCGCAACTTGAGGCAGCGACCTGCTGATGTCGTTGAGCCGGCCAAAATTGTACGCCGGCCGTGTCGGAGGAGCCGCGTGGGAGCCGGCGGCAGGGGAGCGCCAACTCGGCCTTGGCGGTGGGCGGAGACGGAAGACTTGTGCCGGAAGCACAAAGCGATTGGCCGACAAACGGATCGCTCTTTGCCACTCCGAGCCCATAGAATCGGCTCCTTAGGCCCCCTGTGGCCAAGATCGAGCCTCTCCCTCGAACAATGACATTGGGCTGAGCAAGCCAAGCCATCGGGAGGACGACATCCAGTGAGTATCCAGCAAATGCATGCAGTACCGAGCTGCACACGCTCCTGGTCAGCCATGGCATGGTTCGCCGCGCTGCTGGCGATCTCGGCTGGCGGGCCCCTCACCGCTGCCGCACAAGCCACGGGGAATCCGATCGTGCAGACCCACAAGGGCGCGGTGCAAGGCACGGCCTTCAGCGATCATCAGGAGTTTCTCGGGATTCCATTCGCGGCGCCGCCCGTCGGAAATCTGCGCTTCGCTTCTCCGGTTCCGCCCCAAGCTTGGTCCGGAGTGCTTCAGACCCAGCAATTTCGGAGCTCCTGTCCGCAGCCGCCCGGCGTGATCGAAAACATTCCGAGCACGGACGAGGATTGCCTGTATCTCAATGTCTACACACCGCCCAATGTGACAGGTCCGGAAGGAGGCAAAGAAAGCCTCCTCCCGGTGATGGTTTGGATCCACGGCGGAGGGTACATCGACGGCGGAGCTGCGTCTTACATCTCCACCCAACTGGCGGCCAAAGGAATCATCGTTGTTTCGATCCAATATCGCCTCAACGTATTCGGCTTCCTTGCCTCCACGGCACTCTCCAAAGCGTCGCCGTTTGGACTGTCGGGGAACTATGGGTTTGAGGACCAACAGGCTGCGATCGGATGGGTGGTGCGCAATATCCTCGCCTTTGGCGGCAACCCGTGGCGGATCACGATCGCGGGCGAGTCCGCGGGCGCCCTTTCCGTCACCAACCACCTGGTATCGCCGTTTACCCCGCCCTATGAGGGAGCGATCGGGGAGAGCACAATCGGGATCGGGTCGGTCGGGCTGAATCAGGAACCGACGCTCTCGCAGGCTCAGACGATGGGCGACCAGTTCGTCGCAGCTGTGGGATGCAACACCGCCCCCGACGTCGTGGCGTGCTTGCGGTCGCTGCCTGTCGCTACGCTTCTGAACGCCAGCACGCCGTTCCTGTGGAGCCCCGTCGTCGATGGATTCGATATCCCCCTGGAGCCCAATATAGCGATCCGGAAAGGTTTTTTCCGCAGAGTTCCAATCTTGAACGGAACCAATCTCACCGAGGGTCAACTCTTCGCAGCGGTAGCGGCGGTAGGGGGAGCCTTTGCAAATGGCTATGCGGCTCTCATCACGAATCAGTTCGGCGCAGCCGCTCCGGCGATTCTTGCTCAATACCCCGAGTCAAACTTCAGCGATCCGGTGGAAGCGTACGCGAGTGTGCTGACCGACAGCGAGTTTTCATGCCCAGCCTCGGCCGCGGTGCGGGCGATCTCGAGCCGTTTTGTGCCAGTATACCAATATGAATTTAATGAGCCCAACGCTGCACCCAGTGCGCTCTATCCCCCTGTCTTCCCTTGGGTGGATCCCCACGGAGTCGAGCTGCCGTACGTCTTCGGGGGAGTGAACTCGAACCAGATCTTTGGGGTAGGGTTCGAACCATTCGACCAAACGCCGGCGCGCCTCGCGCTCTCTGCTGAAGTGATGACGTACTGGACGCAGTTCGTGAAGACCGGGAATCCCAATATCTCCGGTGAACCCTTCTGGCCCCGTTACAATTCTTCCGAGGATNNTGGAGGATGATGTCCAGGGGTTGAACGACAATACGGGGCCTGAGTTCAACTTCAGGACCGAGCACAATTGCGGCTTCTGGGACTTGCTCAACTAGCGAATCTCCCGTACTAGAGCGAAGCGAGCTCATTCATGACTGGCGTGCTCAGGCTGCCCGAGACGCATCGGAGCGGGGTGTCGATGGGGCCCATTTAGATTCCAGTGGAACCCGGCTGCCCTGACCACTCTGCCAAGGAAGACTCAAAGATCGCGTTTCCAGGGCGTCGCCGAGGACCTCTAAGAAACCGGTAGTCGACGAAAGCAAAGAGTTGGATCGACGGGGGCGCGCTAGCACCCTCAGATTTCGCGGGGGTTTGGAACCCCCAACACATCATGGCTGTGCCTTCTCTATTGGGGCCGGAGGTGTCAAGCGCCTTCAG
>DOUU01000389.1 GCA_003520425.1 Deltaproteobacteria bacterium | reverse complement strand
GCGCCATACGTCAAAACCGAACGACGACATCTTCATCATCGGCTCCGACCACGTGAATCCTGTGACCCCTGCAGCTGGATGTATGAGGAGCTCCCCAACCTAGGTCTCCTGGATTACCACCTGACCGTCGAGAATGACTATCTTCATGACAGGGGCTCAAGAAGACGTACTCAGGGAAGGTCCAAGGTGTCGTGACCTGTCGATCGCGCTCGAGCTGTCTCAGCAGTTGTTCGAGTTCGTTGCTGATGGGGACATGACGGTCCTTCCCCCACTTTGGATCCCCTTCCTCGCCTCCGCTAACAGTCCGCCGGATGTGTATATCGCGGTCGACGAGATTCACCGTCCCACTTGAGTGCGATTCCTTCGCCGAGACGCGCGCCGGTCTGAAAATAGAAGAAAAAGATCGGCGCCCAGGCAGGCTCGCGTCGCTCCGCTACGTCCATGAGGATCCACGCTTGTCAGGCGTCCATGCATCGCGATTGCGCGTTGGCCGCCGTTCTGGATGAGCGCGTGCCGACTCCATCACTTCTCGCATCATTTTCGGAACGGGGTTGCGACTAAGAGCTTTCGCATCGATCGGAAGGTTGATCACCCTCCGCAGCAGCGACACAGCATTGGACACCGTCGCCTCAGACTTTCCCGCGGTGAAACGACTGTCTGCGAAGTAGCGGATGTCCAGGCACGTAAGATGTCGCAGATCCATTTCACCAAAGAATCGGCATCAGGTGCTGCTCGAGCGCAGACCGGTTGGTGGCGGCGGTGCTGCGCTTGAACTTGTAGTTGGCGGCCCACCAGCGAAGCGCCTTCTCCCCATGCACGCATCCTCCCGGCTCAAAACAGATGCGGCCAGTGAGCCCGTCCTCTCTCTTTCTGGTGAGATCGCGCTCGATCTGCTCAGCAACAGCTTCTGCCTCGGTTCGATCCAGCCCGACCGGCTGATTCCACTCACGACCGTTCTCATAGACTCGGACGTACCACTTGTTCCGCTGCCGGTTCCAGACGACTTTCGCGCTCACGGGTCGTCCTCCGGCAGCGACCGTAGCGACCCGGAACGCAGACCGGAACAACCGGAATGCCAAGAACCTGAATTAGAAAAGGGAATCGGCCAAGATGGCGATTCCCTTTCACTTTTTGGAGCGGGAAACGGGGCTCGAACCCGCGACCCTCAGCTTGGGAAGCTGATGCTCTACCAACTGAGCTATTCCCGCTTGATTGCCAGATTGGCACAGTCGGCATGCCGCTAGCAAGTGCCAAACGGTTCAACGCTCCTCGTCGATGAGGTCGACGAAAAGCCCCTCGATCTCCTCTTCCTTCGGAGGCCCATCGTCGGATACATCGCCAGGGCCCTGAAACGGGTCGGCGCCCAGGCTTCCCGCCTCGAAGATCGGCGCATCCTCAGCGTCGGCCTCCAGGGTGGCCTGCGGAACTGGTCGGCCTCCTTCGCGCGATGTTTCATCGAGCATGGTTGCACTGGGTCCAGCCGGTCGAGCCGCAGAAGGGGCGGCGATCCCCTGAGCATCCACGCTTCCCTCTGGAGCCGGAATCCCCAAGTCCTGCGCCGCGCGCAAGACGTCGGTCGGACTGACCGTCCGGCGTCCCACCAGATGCGCCTCAAAGAGCGCATTGTCGGCGAGAGTGTTCACGATCCGAGGTAGGCCTCGAGCGGCACAACAGAGCACCTCTACGGCCGTGGGCTCGAAGATGCGCGGATCTCCTCCTGCAGCGCGAACTCGATGGGCGACGTACTCCCCAGTGGATCGCACGTCGAGGCCAGACAGCGCGACACGGACTTCCACACGCTGGGCTACCGCAGAGTCAGCTGCAAGGCGCTCTCCCAACTCTGGCAGGCCCACAAGCACCACCGTGAGGAGGTGCCGCTCGTCGTGTTCGAGATGCAGGAGAGCTTTGAGTTCGCCTAGATCCTCCCTCGGACGCAGTTGATGAGCCCCGTCAATCAGCACAACTGAGTGTCTTCCTTCTTCGCGCACGTCCACGAGGCGATTAAAGATCTGAGTAACGAGCCCCCCACGCTCGGCGGTAGGCTCCTCAACCCCGAGTTGACGCGCGATTCTCGTGAGGAACCAGTTGGAACCGGTCTCTCCCTGAAGGACCACCATCATGCTCGCTTCAAACTTCTCTTCCTCGAGGCTGTCCAGCAAGTGTCGCGCAATCGTGCTCTTGCCCGAACCGTGTTCGCCCAGTAAGACGGCGAGGCTCTTGGCCTGCCGAAGACCACGAAGAAGACGGCGTTCGGCGTCCGCATGCTCGTGGCTTGCGAAGTAGAGGCGCGACAACGGATCATTCTGAAACGGATCTTGGGCAAGTCCGAAGTGTCTAAGGTGCTCCACAAAGTCCCCTTACACGAACGAGATCTTGCGACGACGCGGCGGCGTGGGCCCCGTGCCCTGGTTCGTGCCCGGCTCTGAGTCGCGGCGCTCGGGCGGAGCCGGCGTCTCGGCGGGGGTCGCGCGCCCCGAGGCCTTGGAAGGCAAAGGCGCCGGAGCGGCCTGATCCTTCTTTTCGGCTGCGTTTCGCCGTTGACCCGGGTGCTCGGTATCGCCTTGCCGCCCCACTCCTGGCTCGAGTTCAGATTCGGCCTCCGCGATGACGTCGTCGAAGGACTCAAAGTTCTCCGCTGTCCCGAAGGCTGCGGCTGATTCGTCGTTGGAGTTCGTGGCGTCGTCCCCGCCTAGAGACTCGATCACGTCCGAGGTCACGTCGTTCTCTTCGGCCGCCATGGAAGAGTCCGGTCCGTTGAGTTCGGCGAGTCGCTCGCCTACGTCTTGGAACTCGGGATCGAGGGCTGCAACCGTTTCGAAGGCCGTGCGAGCTCGATCCCGATCCCCCATTTGTGCAAATGCGCGCCCCAAGTCAAATCGAAGGGCCACCTGCTGCGGATCGGGCACATCAGGCAGAGCGAGGGCCCGGTCAAGGTGCGCGATTGCCTCCTCTGGGCGCTTTAAATCGATCGCACAGAGCCCGAGCATATGGAGACAATCCATCCGGCGCGTGGGCGATTCCACCGCCAATTGGAACTCACCGACGGCATCTTCAAACAAACCCATCTCGCGATAGGCGATGCCAAGGTCATAGTGCGTTTCATAGTCGCCCTGACTGACGGTCCGTTGTACGCCACGCTTGAATTCGCGAAAGACGGCCGCAAAACTGTCATCAAAACTCCCTGACGTTCCACTCGACCTCCGGTCGTCGTCCGCGAAAACTTCGGAGAGCTCGGCGGCAAGATCAAACGACGATTCCTCCGCCGAGACTGTGCCGGATTCGCTCGGGACTTCCGGTTCTGTCTCCTCCTCGACCGCCGTGGCGAGATCGGGATCTGTATCCTCGACGGCGCCTTCGTCCGCGCCGCGCTTCCCTTCCACTTCCGTGGAGGACTCGCCACCAAGGCTTGGCGCCGACAGGTCCAGAGACTCGCCCGTGTGTTTCGACCCCAGGGAGGGCGGTTCAAGATCCTCATCCCCCATGAGGTCTGAGAAATCTGCCGACACCTCACGAGCGTCGGTCTGCTGCAATGCTGCTTCTTCAGCCGGCGCCTTGGAGCCGGCTTTGCCTTGTTCGGTCTTTCTACTCCACGGTGCATTGTCCGCTCCGAGAGAGGGGTCAGTCTCTTCGAGCTTGCCGCGCTTCGGCATCGGCGGAGTGACCGCGACCTTCTCGGCTGCCGCTGAGGCGGAGGATGTTCCGGGGTCTTGGCCGCGGGCCGCGGCGATTTCTCCAAGGCGAAGCAGCGCCTGTGGATGGTTCGGAGCGGCAGCTAGAACCTTCTTGTAAACGGCTGTCGCTTCATCGTGGAGACCCTGGTGGAAGTAGAACTCGCCTTCCTCGAGGTCCTCAACGATCTGCTGGGGCGTCGTAGATGAACCACCGGATCCCCCCGCCTCCGCCTCTTCTCCGGTAGATGCTTCATCGAACGCAACCTTAGTGGCACCTCCGTCGCCAAGATCCGCAGGTGTCGCGGCGGTGTCGGAGATCTCGGATGATTCCTCCTCCGGTTGATCAAGCGAAGGTGGCAGGTCGTCGCCAAGGAGGTCGGATCCCAGGTCGATCTCGAGATCGGCCGGTGGGCTACTTCCGGCTTCAGCGCCGGGCTCGCCTTCGGGCCCGTCGAGATTAACGTCGACATCGACGAAGGGGTCGCTCGGCTCGGGCTGACCAGGCGCTTGTGGCCCGCCCTTCGGCGCGGGCGCCGGGGAGGGTCGGGACTGCGCCGCCCCGAAGTCGATTCCTGCGCCCTTTCCGGGTGCAAGAGCTTCGATCCGATCCCGGAGCAGCGACACGGCGTCGTTGTCGCCTTCTCCGCGCGCCACCTTCGCCGCCTGAGTCCAGACCGAAACGGCCCGTGCGAGATCACCCGACAGCGAAAGGACCTCACCGAGTTTCTCGAGCGCTGCGCGGTTTTCCGGCTCGCGCGAAAGAACCGCCTCGAGGCCGGCGATCGCGCGGTCGTGCTTGCCATAGCGCACGTAGACGCTCGCTTCCGCAAGGGCTTGCTCGACGTCAACCTCTGGTGAAGTTGCCTGGGGCACCGGGGCCGCGGTCTCAAAAAAAGCCGCGTCGTCCTCCTCCTGTTGGGCTGATCCTTCGCGGGGGAGGGGCGTATCGTCGAGCACATCGGGCTCGCCTTCCTGCGGCGTCGGCGTGGCCTGCAGCGCGGACTCTTCGAGTTGAAGGGGTTCGGCCGACACAAAGCGCTGCAGGATCTCTCTCGCGCGATCCTCATCGCCGTGCATGCGATGGAGGTCGGCGAGCTTGCGGTAAAGGGGTTCGAGCTCTTCCACGCGCCCGCTGGCGCGATAAGCTTCGGCAAGGAGCTCGAAGCCGTCCGTCGAGTCGGGTCGCACTTCAGTGGCACGCTTTGCGAAAGGTTCCGCGCGGTCCGCCTGCCCCTTGGCGATCAGTCCACGCGCAAGCCCGACCAACGCTGTCGGACGATTTGAGTCCAGCTCCAAGATTCGCTCATAGACCTGAATCAGACCCTCGGTCTCATCGTGGCGTGCCAGCTCGGCAGCCACCTCCTCGTATTCGACGATTGCCTCGTCCTTGAGCCCGGCCTGCCGAAGGAGCTCGGCGATCTTCATGCGGCTCGTTGTGTTCGTCGGATCGAGCGTTGCCATCTTCCGAAGGAGTTCAAGAGCGTCCCGCTTGCGTCCTTCGCGGTGATAGGCATCCGCCGCCGTCTGCAGTGCGGCCATGGCTTCGGAGGTAAGGCCAAGGCGTTGGTAGAGCTCAGCCAGCGGGACTTGGACGTCTGAGCGATTGGCGTCGATCTTCGTGATCTGCTTGTAGAGCGCGACGGCCTTCGCATCGAAGCCGTCCTTCATGAACTGTTCGGCGACCTTGAGATAGGCCGCGATCGCCTCATCCTTCTGACCCAGCTTGAGGTGGATATCACCCAGCTTGAGCCGGGAGTTGCTGTCACGGGGGTCTGCCTGAAGAAGGGTCTGATACTCCTTCAGCGCCTTGTCGAGGGAGCCCTTCTGAAGGAATTTCTGCGCCGCTTCAAGGATCTTGCGCTTATTGATCGCCAAGGACCCCTCAGCCTCGCAATGGGGGGAGCCGAGGGAGCCGAGTCTCCCCCTCTCTGTGATTTATCGGCCAGCCAGAAGCCCCCTTGAGGGGAGCGGTGCGAGGGGCGCTGGTGGAGCGAGGGGATCGGATGAATGGCTGCGCATTCGTGCGCGGGCGTACTCCCGCTCCGCCGGGGAAGCCTCGTCAAGGGCAAGCGGAAGCCTAAGATCCTCCGCGAGGGCGTGGGCAAGTTGGCTGGCTATCTCATTGATATCGGTGGAACAGCCGAGCTCCGCGAGGCTCGTGGCAGCCCGATGCGATAGCCCCGCTGCCAGGACAGCCGAAGGGGGATCCGGCGCGAGCCGGATGCTGCCGTGCTGGAGGACCGCTCCTCCAAGCCGCCGCTGGGCGCTTCCCACGAGCTTTCGGTTCGGAAGAGGACCTGCGCAGATCTCTTCGGCTGCCGGTTGCGTGAAGCAGTCGAAAGGGCACCCGGGGGCCCCGGCACGCGGCCACCCGTCGCTACGCCGCGCGTCTACCCCCGCGGCTTGGAGCGCCTCGACCAGGGCACTGGAGACAAGGCGATACGTCCCGACGAGCCCCGGCGGCAGTTCATCTGCGGGAGCAGCGACGGCGTAGGTCAAGTCCGAGCCGTGGAGCACCGCAGCGCCGCCTGTCGCCCGCCGGATGAGGCCGACGCCGGCGGCGCGGCAGCGCTCCACCCGGAGCGGATCTGCTTTCTGGCCATACCCCAGGGAGAGCCATGGGCTATCCCATGTGTAGAGTCGGAGCGTCACGGCGCCTGCACAGGCGCTCCGCAGGAGGGCCTCGTCCAGGCCCATGTTCCACGGTCCTGATGCTGGGCCGTCGCGCAGCAGCCGAAGCCGGCGGACTCGGCGGCTCACTCCGTTCTCGCGAGACGGAGCAGGTGCAGGAGCCCGTCCAACGCCAATGAGTAGCTGTGGGGGCCGAAGCCGACGACGACGGCACGCGCGATCCCTGAAATGAACGAGTGGCGACGGAACTCCTCTCGGCCATGGATGTTCGAAAGGTGGACCTCGACCACGGGAAGGGAAGTTGCGAACAGCGCGTCGCGCAAAGCCACGCTCGTGTGCGTCAGGCCACCAGGATTGATCACGATTCCGTCCGCGAAGGCGGGCGCCTCTTGGACGCGGTCGATCAGAGCTCCCTCGTGATTGGATTGGAAGAACTCAAGCTCCGCACCCGTCTCCTTGGCCTGGGCGGTCAGCGAAGCATTGATCTCATCGAGGGTTGTCGTGCCGTAGATTTCGGGCTCCCGCGAACCCAGCAGATTCAGGTTGGGTCCATGCACAACCAGGACGCGGAGCGGCTCCGTCATGATGACCCCCAGCGCCCGGTCTGCAAGCGGAGGTGCAATCGCCGGCCGGCTACAGCTCCTCGCGCAGCTCGAGCAGATGGCGTCGGATCAGATAGCGCGCCTTTCCGAGGTTGCCATCCGGGGCGAGAGCCAACACGACAAACGTGTCGTCGTCGATGTGACGCAGAATGAGGGTGAAATGAGCGAGGCTTACGACGGTCTCAGTCAGTGCACCCCCTCCGAGGGCGTCAGACGCCTTGCGAATCTCCTCCAGGATCCGCCCGAACTCGACACCCGCTGCGCCCACATCGTCGCCGGGCATGGCCGACGCGCCCTTGCCCGCGCTCACCTGCTCGATCGGAATCCCGTCATTGCCCATGAGGGCGGCGCCTAGGCCGCCGCCACAACCCTCGACGATGCTCTGGAGAATCGATCTGAAGCTCATGCAGCTCCCCTTTGCAGGTTCTCGAGCCAGCGCTCGAGGGTGGCCAAGATGCGCGCTCTGTCGCCAGCCTTCGCGTCGCTGGCAGGTTGGCGCGCGGGGTCTAGGATGCGGCCGTTCTCGTCCGGCCTTGTAGTCGCGCGTTCGCGCACGACGCGGGCCTCTGCGACGTGACCTTGGCGTTCGAGAAGGCCCGCCATCGTCGCGGTCGCGAACGGAGACGCCGGTGACGACACGAGATCTTCGTCTCCGCCTCCTTCGACCGTGCGGATGGCTTGCTCCGCCACGTGATTGGCGTCGATCAAGCCCTCGTCCTCGGACTCCGCTGCGTCGAACGCGCGGTCGAACTCCTCCCCAGGTATTTCGTCGAGCAGCTCGAGGGGCTGCGCCGGCGCAGGCGGCGGTACCGGCAAGGACGCAGGCAGGACGCAGCGGTGTGCGGCCTCTGCGGTCACGCGCTCAAGGGCCGCGCGGCCGAGGGCGCGCTCGGGGGAGGCGTCGAAGGCTTGCGCAAGCTCGCCCCCTGCTTCGCCTGGCTTCCCCAGATCGAGCAGCGCCAGAGCAAGCACCACGCGGACCGACATCGATTCGGGTTGGTGCTGGAGCGCCTCTCGTGCGACGCGCACAGCCTCGTCCGCACGACCCGCGCGCCGCCAAGCATCTGCCAGAGCCACAGCGGCCGGCGAGGCAGGATTGCCAGCTCCCGTCTGGATCAGCGCGGCCACCTCGTCGCTGGCTCCGCCGGGGTTCGCACCTCGGACGCGATCTCCCGATACACTGGCTGCGCCTACGGAATCGATGTCAAGTTCCTGCACGGCCCCTCCCCTGGCAACTCAGTCCCCGGCCGGAAGGATCTCGGCGGGTGTCAGCGGAACCGTCTCCGCGCGTCCAATGGCGCGCAGGGCGACGAACTGGATGCGAGCATCCCGTCTCTTCTTATCGACACGAAGGGCCGAGAGATAAGCTCGCCTCGGGAAGTGAGGGAGTTCGGTGGGAAGACCGAGCCGGCGGAGCAAGGTTTCGACTCTCCCCGCAACTCCCGGGGGGCACAGGCCCAAGGCCTCGGAGCGCCGGGCCGCAAAGACCATGCCCATTGCAACGGCCTCTCCGTGAAGGATTCTGCGATAGCGATAGAGCGTCTCGATCGCGTGGGCCAACGTATGCCCGAGGTTCAGGAGCATCCGCCGGCCCGCCTCCCGTTCGTCCTCCGCCACAATCTGCGCCTTGATCGCGCAGGCTCGCTCGAGGGTAGGGAGGAGCGCCTCGGGTTCGAGGCGGAGCACACTCTCGGCATTGCGCTCGAGTTGCTCGAAGAATGCCGCATCCCAGAGAGCGCCGGCCTTTACCACCTCCGCGAGACCCGCGGCCCGCTCGCGCACGGGCAACGACGCGAGAGTGTCGATGTCGATTCCCACGAGCCGTGGCTGGTGAAAGGCCCCCACAAGGTTCTTACCGCGCGGTAGGTTCACCCCGACCTTCCCGCCGACGCTCGCGTCGACCATCGCGAGCAGAGTGGTAGGCACCTGCACGAAAGGCAATCCGCGCAGAAGGGTTGCCGCTGCGAAGCCCGCGAGGTCACCCACGGTGCCGCCCCCCAGGGCAACCACCACGGTGGCACGGTCGGCCCCAAAATCGAGCAGGGCCTCGTACAGGCGTGCCACCTCGCGCAGATTCTTGTGCGCGTCGCCGTCGCGCACTCCGATCCGCCTAGCCTCGAGGCCCGCTTCCCAGAGCGAACGCAGGAGCCTTCCTGCGTAGCGCCGGCCCACCATGGGGACCGTGACCACCGCCGCACGCGTCGCCTTCGTGTGTCGGGCGATCTCGCCCCCAAGCCACCCGAGTAGGCCGGAACCGATGTGGATGGGATAGCTTCGGTCGCCAAGTGCGACCGGCACCGTCGCGAAGGGCTGTGCTCCCGGCTGCGGTTCGCTCACACAAAGCTTCCCAGGCGGGCGAGGATCGCATCCACCACCTCCCCCGGAGCAAGCGCGTCCGTATCCACCACAATCGGAGCCCGCTCGTAGCTCGGCCTGCGCTCCGCCAGAAGTTCGGCAATGCGCCGCGGGCGCTCTTCACGGGAAAGGCCTTTGAGAAGCGGGCGGTCCACAGCGTCGCCGACCCGCCGGAGCAGGGTCTCCGGTCGCGCCCGCAAATACACGATGATTCCGCTCTCTGCGATCCTCTCCCGCACGCCGGATTGGGCGATTGCCCCTCCCCCCAATGCCACGACGAGCGCGCCCCCCACCACGTTCTCGATCGCCTCGCGCTCGCGCTTGCGGAATGCCGCCTCGCCCTCGCGCGTGAAAAGCTCGGCGATGCTGATTCCCGCCGTTCGCTCGATCATCGCATCCGTATCCACAAAGCCGCGCCCGAGCCGCTTGGCCAGGAGAGCCCCGACCGCAGATTTTCCGGCGCCCATCATGCCCACGAGCCAGATTGTTCTCACGCACGCGCAGTATAAGCGACGAGGGGGAGCCCTCCAGGCTCCCCCTCGTTTTCCATCCATCCCGAACCACTGGGCTAGCCGGCGACCTCGGCATGCTCGACGACCCGCGGCGTCAGGAAGATTAGGAGTTCCTTCCTCGTGTCGTGGATCTCGTGTTCCTTGAACAGGTTGCCAAGGATCGGAATCTTGAAGAGGTAGGGCACGCGGGATTCCTTCTCGGCCTTATCCACCGTGTAGATCCCGCCGATCACGAGCGTCTGGCCATCCGCCACGAGCGTCTCGGTCTTGGCCTCGTTCTTCGCGATTGCGGGCGAGCCTGTCGATGTCTTCACGCTGTCGTCGGGAGCGTTCCGCGTCACTTCCACCTTCATGATGATGCTCTTGTCCGCAGTAATGTGCGGCGTGACCGCCAAGCTCAGCACCGCGTCGATGAACTCGAGCTGAGCATCGCCGTTCTGGAAGGTCTGGAAGGGGATCGAATCGCCCTGCAAGATCTTCGCCTCCCGATTGTCGAGGGTCACGACTCGCGGGCTCGAGATCACCTTGCCTTCGCCGTTGCTCTCCGCCGCCTGGAGCTGGAAGTTGATGTTCAGCTTCTGGTCCAGCAAAAAGGCACCCACGTTGGCGAGGCCGGTGGCGACGTCTGTAATCGGGTTCGCGAAGAAGACGTTGTTGTTGGGCAAATTCGTGGTCGTACCCCCCACCGACGTCGGTACCGTACTCGTCGTATTCAGCAGGAAGTCGCTGCCGCCCAAGTCGGTACGCGGTGTAAGCGTGGCGGCGAAGGGATCGACGTTCGGCTGTGCGCCGAACGACCAGGTCGTGCCCACGTCGCGCGCGAAGTCCAGGTTCGCCTCCACGATCTTGGCCTCGATCAGCACCTGCGGGGTCTGCGTGTCGATGGCCTTGATGAGCGCCGTCGCCTCATCGATCACCGAGGGGATGTCCTTGATGATGACCGTGTTGGTGCGCTTGTCGACGTTCACGACCCCCCGCGCCGTGAGCAGCTTCTTGACCATCTTCTCCACTTCATCGACGTTTGCGTAGTTCACCGGCTGGAGCTTGACCGTGAGATCTTCCAGCTTTTCATGGGACCGGCGCTCTTGGAGGCGAGACTCCTCCTCCTTCTTCAGCTGCTCCGACGGCGCAATGCGCAGCACGGATCCCACACGCACGAAGCCGAGCCCGCGGGTCAGCAGGATGACGTCCAAGGCCTGATCCCAGGGAACGTCCACGAGCCGGATCGTCACCTTGCCCGTGACCTCGTCGCCGGCGATCACGTTGAGATCGGAAACTTCGGCGATCAGGCGCAGGACATCGTTGATGTCGACATCCTTGAGGTCAAGCGAGATCCGCCGCCCCGTGTACTCCTTGCCATTCACGAGGCCGCCTTCCTGCAGGATGTCCGCGGCATTGCCCGACTCCATCGACGCAGGCGCTGCAGCCTGGGAGGCCTGCGCCACCGCCTTGTGCGGAGCCGCGCTGGCTGCCTCGGGGGCCGCTGCGGAGGCCGGGGCCTCGCTGGGTGCGGCAAGCATCGGAGGCTTCGCGGCAACGGCATCCCCCACCGGGAAATCGACAAACAGGGCATCGCCATCTCGTGTCACGGTCGGCTTTGCACCGGTCGCTCGCTTGATGACAACACGGACTTCGGGCTTCTTCGTCTTGGGCTGTGCGAATGCCGTCACGAGCGACACCGGGCCCGCCTGCTCAGGAGCAATCTTGGTCTGCGCTCCTTCCGCGAGCGTTGCATTGCGCAGGCTCACGACGATCGTCTCTTTATCCGGACGCATGACCTGATACTTCACCGTCGCGTCTGCATCGATCTCGACGCGGCTCTTGTCCGCTTGGGCATCCAGCTTGACCCCGGTGACCTGGTGGACCATCGGGGCCGGAGCGGCGCTGGGAGCTGCCTCGGCGGCCGTTGCCTGCGAGCTACCACCCGTGGTGTCTGCGCCAGAGGCTGCAGCCGTCGGCTCCGGCGCCGAGGCCGCCACCGGTTGTGCACCCGGGCTTCCGCCAAGGGTGACCACCAAGCCGTCACTCGACGGTTCGATCCGCCTTCCTGCGAAGGAGGACGCTGCACTCCCCCCATCGATCACGACGCGAACCTTGCCGTCGTGCTGCGCAACCCGAACCCGCGCGACTTCCGCGCTCCCGACGTCGATGCGCGGAGTCGTCACCGCATTCTGAATCCCAGGGATGTCGAGCACGAGGCGGTTCGGATTCTCCAGGGTAAAGCTCGACGCGCCATCGATGCGGCCGTCGCCCTTCAGCACGAGCACGGTGCCCTCAGGCGAGGTCCGGGCCTCGACGCCCACGAGCTTCGTCGCTGCGCTGCCTTGGGACGGGGCGGCCGCCGGGGCCTGGGCCTCCGGCGCGGGCGCCTCATCCGCAGGCCCTGCCGACTGGGCGCTCGGCCCGGCATCCACGGACGGCGGCACGGTGCGGGAATCCACGTTGTCCACGTGGGAGAGCGTTCCGCCGCCTTGTCCCAAGCCCACGGCCTGCGCGTTCGCAGCGCCCCAAACCAGGGCCATGCCGAGCGCGAGAGCCGCCCCTACAGCACCCAGCATTCCGCCGAATCGATCACGGTTGGATCGAGTCATCGAATCTCACCCTCCCTGGCTCTGACGAACGCGCATCTCAATGTCCTTCTCGGTCCGCTCGCCGAGATAGTCGACGTACGTCTCTCGAACGACCACGAGGTTGTCCGTGATCTTTGTCACGCGCCCCTCGTTCTTCCCAATCGGAGTCCCCTCCGCCACGATGTAGCCCCGCCCCGAAGGATCGGTGACTAGCGCGCGCGGTCTCGGCGTATCCCAAACCACTGCGTGGAGCGCGAGCTGGGCGAGCTCAAACTGCTCCAGCGGGCCCCGGTCGCGCTTCAGGTTCCGGCTCGCCTGCTGTTCCAGGATGAACGAGCGGAACGGGTCCCGCTTTCCGGCGGCGACGTAGGTGAAGCCTTTGTCCGCGCTTCCGAACGCGTTTTCTGCGGGTTTGCCCGGGGCCGCTTCTGCGGGGGCAGCCGTCCCCTGCGGTGCAGGCTTCGACTTGGCCAAGCGCGCCACCGCCGCCTGACGCTGGGCTTCGTAGTCTGTGACCGACACCTTCCCGGTCTCTTGGCCACAGCCCCAAAGCAGCGCGCTCACCGCAAACGTGACGATCGCTCGCCTCACGCTTCACCCCCCCCACCCGCGCGCGGCTTGGGCACGGCGGGTGCCGACCCCGCGCCTGCCGGCGCGGCGGTGTCGTGGGCCGGCGCGGACCCCGACTCGAGGAAACGGAAGGTCGTTGCATTCCCCTGAACGAAGAGCAGCGTCTCGTTCGCGTTCTCCAGATCCACCTTCATTTTCAGCTCGCTCACGTTCACAATGCGCGGGAGACGCGAGATTTGATCGAAGAAGCCAGCGACCTCATGGAAGTGTCCATGGAACTCGATCTCGATCGGGACTTCCGAATAGAAATCGCGCGGAATCTCCGGCTTCGGCTTGAACGATTTGAACTCCAGCCCTGCGTTCTTGCCGAGGGTGCTGATATCGGTCAACAGAACTGGAAGCTCCTTGCTATTGGGCAGCTGGCGCAGTGCGATCGTAAGCTCGCGGTCGAGTCGCCCAAGCTCTTCCTCGAAGGCCCCCAGATTCTGCGTGACCGAGCGGACCTCGTTCAGCTGGCGCTGGAGCTCGAGCTCTTGTTTACGGAGCCCTTCCAGTTGGGCCCTCGCCGGCGCATAGAGCACATAGGCATAGAGCCCAAAGACAATCACGATGATCCCTAGCACGATCCCCATGCGATAGGGCCGAGGAAGCTTCGTTAGCTTGTCGAGGCTCCCCTGAAGCCTCTCGAGACCCAACTCCATCGGCTCCTCCTACCGGGTCGACGCTGCAGCCGCGCGCACAGGCGCGTCGGCTGCCGGGTTACCCGTGCCCCCGGTTTGGACCGGCGTCACTTCAGGGTTCTTCAGCAAGGCATGAATTTCGAACTTGTTCAGCTTCAGTCCATCGCGCTCCGCCAACTCGGTCGAGCGGAGTTCCACGTCTTGAAAATAGGGAGAGTCCTCGAGCGCCTTCATAAACGTGGCAACGACCTCGTTGTCGAGGCTCATCCCCTGGAGGGTCACGCCCGACGAAACCGCTTCCATCGAGGTCAGCCACAGACGTTCCGGCACATGACTTGAAAGCTCGTCGAGCACATGCACGGGGCCCGAACGCGAGCGATCGAGGTCGTGGATCACACCGAGCTTGCGCTCAATGTCCGCCTTCTTTGCTCGATATTGCTCGACCTGGGCGAGCTGGGGCTTGAATGCATCGATCTGCTGCTTCATCTGCACCACCCCGCTCTGGGCACTCGAGATCTCATGCATCATCGACAAGTGGAAGAGAACGATGCCTGCGATCGCGATGCCGAGCGCGAGGGCCACCATGAGGCCAAACTGCTGAAGGTTGGCCTTTCGTCGGGCTTCGCGGACCGGGAGAAGGTTGATGCGAATCATCGCTCGTCGGCCCTCCGCAGTGCGAGACCCACTCCGACACCCAAGAAAGGCGCCACGTCCTCCAGGTAGGAGGGCTCGAACTTTGCGCTCGGGAGCATCTTGGCCAGGGGATTCATCCGCTCCACCGGAATATTCGTCTTCTCGTGAAAGAGGGCGTCGAGACCCGGCACCTTTGAACCACCCCCCGACAGCACGATCCGACCGATGCGGCTGTCGGCCGAAGTCGCGCTGAAGAAGTCCAGCGACCGCGTGATCTCGCCAATCACCGTATCGCTGACCGTTCGCATCGCCTGTTCCACCTCGTGGGGTACGACCTCTTGGCTCTCCTCGGCACCCGAGCCGCCGAGCTTGATGCGCTCGGCCTCTTCAAAGCTGATCGAGAGCGCCTTCTGGATTTCCTCGGTGAACTGGTTGCCACCCGTCGAGATGTCGCGCGTGAAGGCCGGCATTCCATTCGCGAGGATGTTGATGTTCGCGGTTTGAGCACCGATGTTGACGAGCGCGATCACCTCGTGGGAGGAGACGTCGTGGCTTGCCTCATATGCGTTCTCCACAGCGAAGGCGGCGACGTCCATCACCGCAGGCTGCAGCCCCGCGTCCGTAAGAACGTGTGTGTAGTCGTCGATCAGGTCCTTCTTTGCGGCGACAAGCAGCACATCCATCTGACCTTCGGCCTGCCCGGAGGAGAGAATCTGGAAGTCGAGATTCACCTCGTTCACGTCGAACGGGATGTACTGCTCGGCCTCCCACCGGATCGACTCTTCGAGCTCTTCCCGGCTCATCGCGGGCAGGCTGATCTTCTTGACGATTACGGAGTGACCTGACACCGCGACCGCAGCCTGTGTGGCTTTGATCCGGGCGCTCGCGAGACACTCCTTGATCGCTTCCACGATCGCGGCTGAGTTCAAAAACGCGCCCTGGACGATGGCTTCCGAGGGGAGGTGTGCCATCCCGAGGTGAAGCAGCTCGAAGCCTTTCGGCTTGACCGCGAGTTCTACGGCCTTCACGGATGATGAACCGATGTCGAGACCCACGATCGACTTGCTCTTGCCGAAGCCGAAGCTCGGGATGGAAAGCTGCACGGTTCCTCCGGTCCTAGCCCTGGCGGCTTTCGGTCTCGGCCTTGGGCTCGACGTCGATACCAGCTCCGCCGTCTGCGGAGCCGAAGACCCGGTCCTTGTCCGTGACCTTTAGGCCGAGGGCGAGAAGCACTTTGCGCTTGGTGTCGAGACGACAGGGGCGGCCGGCTTCGAGCCGATCGATGGTCAGCGTCGAGAGCCCGGCTCGCCGCGCAAGTTCGGCCTTGCTCATCATGAGACTCTCACGAAAGCGCTGGACCTGGTTGATCGCCATCACCCCTCCGCCGCGCGCGCCCCCGCGCCAAGGGCGCACCACGGCTCGACCAGTCGGCCTATCGGCCCGTGGTTCCAAGGACTTGAGCAGGCTCCCGCCTCCGCGTTGTGTCGCGGATCACGTTCCTCTCCCACGCAGGGGAGCCGCAGCCGCTCTCTGGCTGCATGCGCGTGAGGTCGTCTCGGCCTTCCTGCGGCGGCGAGAAGTGATGACAGTCACGCCCGCGCGTGTCGCCGAGAGGTTAACCGCGGGGTTTCCCCGTCCGATAGGATTTGCATGGACGAGCGGATCCTGATCGTGGACGACGACGAGGCCCTGCGGGAAAGCCTCCAGCTCAGCCTGGCGGCTGAGTCCTACGAGGCGGTGGCCGCGTCCGGAGGCGAGGAGGCGCTCCGTCTCGTCGAGGCCAGCCCCTTCGACGTCGTCCTGTGCGACTTGCGCATGCCTGGAGTCGATGGCCTCGAGCTTCTCCCGCAACTCGCAAGGCGTCTCCCCGGTGCGACGTTGATCCTGATGTCCGCCTTCGGCACCGCAGATCTCGCCATCGAGGCGATGCGGCGTGGTGCCTACGACTACCTCGCAAAACCTTTCACCCCGTCAGAGCTCCTGCTCGTGATCCGCAAGGCCCGCGAGCGGGAGCGTCTGCACCGAGCCAACCACATCCTCCGGCGTGAGGTCCACCGTGCAGTGGGAGACCGCCCGATCGTCGCCGCCTCGCCGGCAATGATCGCCGTGCTCGAGCTCCTCGAGCGCGCCGCGGAGTTCAAGTCGACCGTGCTTCTCACTGGCGAGAGCGGAACGGGCAAGGAGGTTCTCGCACGCGCAATCCACGCGCAGTCACCGCGCCGCGACGAGGCTTTTGTGGCGGTGAACTGCGCAGCCATCCCCGAGACCCTGCTCGAGAGCGAGCTGTTCGGACATTCGAAGGGGGCCTTTACCGGAGCCGATCGCGCGCGGCGGGGCCTTTTTGTGGAAGCGGATGGCGGCACCCTCTTCCTCGAC
>DOUU01000020.1 GCA_003520425.1 Deltaproteobacteria bacterium | reverse complement strand
TCCGGAAGTCGAGGCCGCCGGTCAAGAGCGCTGTCCCTCGCGCCGGTTCGTGGAAGAGCACCTGCGCGAGCTCATGCGGGAGCAGCGCAAACAGATCGGGAAGCGGCGCCTCGGGAATCCAAAGACCCATGGGGGCGGCGAGCACGAGCTTGCGAAGGTCGTGCGGCGCTACACACGCCATTTCCGCCGCGATCATGCCGCCCATGGAGTGGNNGCCGTGGAGCGCGAAGTCGAGCATGTCCTCCAGCAGCGCCTCGCCGGTCGACTCGCCGTAGCCCGGCAGCTCCGGGGCGACCACCCGGTAGCGCTGCGCCAGTCCTTCGAGAAAGAGGTTCTCGGCGAGGAGCCCCCCGGCGCCGTGCAAAAAGAGGACGGGCTCTCCCCTCCCGCCTTCCAGGACGCGCACCTTCGCGCCCCGAGTCGTCTCGATCCAACGGAAGTTCATGAGCGCAGGCCCTGCCCGAGGGAGGCTTCGGGCCGAAGCCGCCCTTCCAGGGGTCGACACCACCAGCGGTCATCTCCCTTCCACTCCGGCCAGAGCTCTCGCAGGTGCGGCATCACCGCCTCAGCGAAGAGTTTCGTCGAGTGGCGGGTTTTCTCGTCCGGCATGTTGCCGTTGTGGAAGAGACAGAACACGTGACCGATGTGCAGGCCCCGAATCATCTCCACCATCCGCTGGCGCACGGTCTCAGGACTTCCCGCGATGACGTAGCCGCCTTCGATGAGGTCCTTCCAGGTGAGCTTCGTGAACACCTTTTGCATGTCTTCGGTGAGCTGCGAGAGTGCGCCGGACTGAATGGTCTTGATCGTGCGGTAGCCCGGGGCGTCGGCGAAGCCGGGATAGACGTGGAGGCAGCGGTTGAAGAAATAAAGGATGTGCTCGGCGTATAGCTTCTCGGCATCGGCGTCGGTGTCGGCCACCGCGATGATCTGGGCGAAGGCAGCGCGGTAGGGCGACTCGTCCTTCCCGCGGGCCGCGACCCGGTCCCAGTAGCCTTGGAGCAGCGCCTTGCCTCGCAGGTAACCCCCGAAGGAGAGGTAGGAGTAGTTGTAGTCGTGGTCGAGGCAAAAGTCCCAGGTCTCGATCGAGCCCCCGCCCGGGATATAGATCGGGGGATGGGGCTTCTGGATCGGCTTGGGCCAGCAGTTCACGTAGCGGAGCTGGTTGTACTTGCCGTCGAATGCGAAGACCTCGTCCTCGGTCCAGGCGCGCAGGATGAGCTCGTGCGCCTCGGCGTACTTGTCGCGTGTCAGGGCCGGGATCTGGCCATAGCAGTAGTTGGTGTCCATGGACGTCCCCACCGGGAAGCCCGCGAGCAGGCGCCCGCCGGAGATCACGTCGAGCATCGCGAACTCCTCCGCCACCCGGATGGGCGGGTTGTAGAGTGCGATCGAGTTGCCGATGACGGCGATCGCGGCGCGCGAGGTTCGGCGCGCGAGGGCAGCCGCAATGAGGTTGGGCGAAGGCATGAGGCCGTAGCCATTCTGGTGGTGCTCATTCACGCCGATCCCGTCGAAGCCCAGCGCGTCGGCGTATTCGAGCTGATCCATATATTCGTGGTATACGAAGTGACCCCGCCGTGGGTCATAAAGTGTGCTGGGAATGTCCACCCAGACCGAGCGATGTGTCTGGCGGAAGTCCTCGGGCAGGAAGGGCCAGGGCATGAGGTTGAACCAGGTGAACTTCATGAAACTCCTCGGCAGCGGGCCTCCGGACTCTAGCAGCGCGCCAGACCGGGCGACGGAGCGCGGAGCTTGGCTAGGCTCATTTCACCCGGAGGAGACCTCACATGACCGACCCCCTGCCCCTCGATCCCCGCGTGCGATGCGGTCTCGTTCTCGGCGGACTCTCTCGCGACGCCGCGCTCCATCAGGCGCGAGAGGCCGAGGCGCTCGGGTTCGACTCGCTTTGGGTCGGAGACCACATCGCCTTCCACGTCCCGATCCTGGAGTCGCTCTCCCTCGTGTCCTTTCTCGCGGGGGCGACGGAGCGCGTCTTGCTGGGAACCGGCGTCTACTTGCTCCCGCTGCGCCACCCCACCCTTGCCGCCAAGACCGCGGCGACGGCAGACGTGCTCTCGGGGGGGCGGCTCATCTTCGGCGTGGGCGTCGGGGGAGAGTATCCGCCGGAGTTCGAGGCCTCCGGCGTCCCCGTGCATGAGCGGGGCGCACGGATGGACGAGGCGATCCCGTTGCTACGGCGCCTGTGGACAGAAGACCGCGTCGCGCACGAGGGGAAGCACTATCGTTTCGGGCCGATTTCCCCTGCTCCGAAACCCATTCAGGCGGGGGGCCCCCCGATCTGGGTCGGTGGGCGCTCGCCCGCGGCCATGCGGCGCGCGGGCACGCTCGGCGACGGCTACGTCTCGACGATGACGTCGCCCGAACGCTACCGCGCGAACCTCGAGCTCGTGGCAAAGCACGCGAACGAGCTTGGGCGGGAGGTGGCGCGCTTCGGAACTGGAGCGCTCCTGTTCACTGTGTTGGATTCAAGCTACGAGCGCGCCCTCGCGCGTGCCGGAGACATGCTGAGCCTTGTCTACAACCGGCCCTTTCACGATGCCGCGCGCAAGTACTGCTTGCTCGGGCGCCCGGAGGACGCGCTCGAGCAGATGCGCAGCTTCGCCCGCGCGGGCGTAAGGCATTTCCTCCTCGCGTCCCTGGTCGAGCCCGGCGGCTTCGCGAGCGAGGTCGCGAAGCAGATCCTGCCCCACACTTCCGCGCTCGCCGGCTAAGAGCCAAACCGCGCCGGGCCGCGTCTAGATCCCCGGGGCAAAGTTGCCGTGGAATCCGAACGGTACCCGGTGGGGCAGCCGGACCTTCGCAAGCGGTTCGCCCTCCACGTTTTCAGCGTCGAGGATCACGAGATCGCTGCGCCTCTCCGAGCCGCGATACACCACGGCGAGCAGGAATCCCTCGCCTTCGGGCGAAGTCGGAGTGCGCGGCACAAAGATCGGCTCCCCCACCGCGTCCGCTTCGGGAACGACGTGCATGCGCCGCCTGCCCGCTTGCAGGTCGTAGTGCGCGATGGCGTTAAAGCCCGATGCCTTGGACGGGGTCGGCACGAGTCCGCCCGCATAGCCGTGCCGGTAGGAAAGGCCCGAGCGTCGCTCGTCGAGTCTCGGGAATTCGGTCGAGAGATCGTCGAGCGCCTCCTCTTTCACCGTCCCTCCTGCGAGGTCGAGTGTAAAGCGCGTGAGCTTGGCCTTGAGATCCTCCATGCCGTCGGCGCGGTCGCCAGCGTCAAAGAGCGGGAGCCGCGGATAGCGGCATACGTCGGCGATGATTCGACCGCGCTCCGAGTACGCGTTCATGGGATGGAAGACGTAACAAGGGTTCGCCTCAAACCAAAGAATGTCCCGGCTGCCGCCGCTGCGCGGCATGACACCAATTCGCGTTCCGAGCTCGGGCTCCCAACCAAGCGGCGAGCCCGTCTTCTCGATGTTCTCGAGCCGGAGCGTGGCGGGGCAGACCAGGAAGATCACATGTTCCCGCGTGGTGATGAAGTCGTGCATCATGGTCGGCACCGCGACCTCGATCTCCTCGCTTCGCAAAAGCGTGCCGTCCTTTGCGACCACGTGGTAGCGCAGGAAAGGCGGCGTGAAGCTGTAGCCGAAGAACAGCATCTCCCCCGTCTCGGGATCGATCTTCGGATGGGCCGTCATGGGGCCGACGAGCTTCCCGTGGAAGTCGAAGGGGCCGATCGTCTCGAGCGTCCGGGGATCGAGGACGTGCGGGAGGCCACCCTCCCAAAGAGCGAGGAGCCGGCCGGCGTGAAACACGATGTTCGTGTTCGCTGCATTGGGCGAGGTGGCGGCCGCCCGGACATCGGTCTTCGCCATGTCTGCGAGCCCGCCAAAGAGGGCCTCCCCTGCTGCGCGTTCGAGGGAGAACCTCGCGGTGCGGACCCAGCGGTTGCGGTAGGTGACGCGGCCGTTGCGGAAGACGAAGGCGTGGATCATGCCGTCGCCGTCAAACCAGTGGTAGCGGGCACGCGGAGCGAACTGGGGATTCGGCCCGTTCCGGTAGAGCGTGCCGTCGAGCTCGCGCGGCACCTCGCCTTCGACGACGCAGTCGTGGATCTCCCCCTCCAGCGGGAAGGGCGCATAGTTGCCTCGCAGGAACGGGTCGTCGGGAAAGGGTCGACTCATGAGGGGCTCCTCGTCGGGTGGGGATCCATCGGGAGCGGAAGGACGGCGCCTTCGACGCAGCGCACCGCCTCGCGCAGATAATCGTTTTCGCGGCTGCCGTCGCCGCGCACGAAACATTCCATCAGCGCTGCTTCCACCAGCGCGAACAGAAGCTCGGCCACGATCTGGGCGTCCATCGCTCGCAGGAGACCGCTCCGACCCCACGCCTCGAAGCCCTGCGCCAGCGCGCTCACGATCTCGGCACGACTGGCGCGGCGGGCGGTGGAGGCCCCGCTCGGATCCGCCGAGAGCCCGAGCAGGCGCGCGAGCGCCCCGTGCTTGCGGACGTAGGCAAAGGCGCTCTGCAGCATGGCCGCCGCGGAGAGGGCCGAGCCCGGCACGGGCGCGGCTTCGAACATGGCTTCCGCAAGGCCGCGGCCGTAGTCGGCCGCCACCGCCTCCAAGAGCCCTGCCTTCGAGCCGAAGTGGTGGAAGACGATGCCCTCCGACACACCAGCGTGACGGGCGACGGCCGCCGTCGGAGTGCCGGCGAAGCCGTGCTCGGCGAAAAGGCGCCGCGCAGCGCTCATGATCCGCGTGAGACGGCTTGGCGCGGCACCAAGATGCCGCGGCCGGGCACGCAGGACGACCAGGCCGCCAACCGCGCCGCCGACATGGATGACGAAGGGGTCGACACGCATTTTCTGATCCCGACCTCGTGGCTCAGTGTCGTCGGGCTCGACGATCCGGAAATCGAGGTCAACCTGATCCGCGCCTATCACCGGCATATGGCCGATTTCACCGCCCATCATCCCGACCGGCTGAAAAGCCTGATCGTCGCCTCGTCGCGCGTCGTACCCGAAGCGGTGCGCGAGATCCGCGAATGGGGCAAGTCGAAATGGGCGGTCGCGGTATTGCCGCTGCTGGCCAAAGACATGCCCGCCGACCACCCCGACCTTTATCCGATCTGGGAAGCCGCGGCAGAACACGACTTGGCGATCGCCAACCACAGCTTTACCTGGAACCCGCCCTATTACCCAGGCTATCACGATCTGTGGGAGAACATCTTTATTGGACGCGCCGCGGCGCACCCGTGGGGCGCGATGCGGTTTGTCGCCTCGTTTGTCGGCGGCGGGCTGTTCGACCGCTTCCCGAGCCTGCGGATGGGCGTCCTCGAAGGCGGATTTGGCTGGCTGCCGTTCTGGGCGCGG
>DOUU01000468.1:15791-21822 GCA_003520425.1 Deltaproteobacteria bacterium | reverse complement strand
GGCCGGCCGCTACCCCCGCCCTTCCGGCGAGACGCGGATCGTCGTATTTGGGGATGCGGACTTTGCCACCAATCAATATTTGCGTTCGCTCTACAACCTTGATCTGCTGATCAATGCCATCCACTGGGCGCTGGCACGGGAGGACGCCATTACGCTCAGGCCGAAGCTGCTCACTCCGAACCAGGATCCGCTCACGCCCCAGCAGACGCTCGGGATGCTCTACGGCATCGGGCTATTCGTGCCCGAGCTTCTGCTGATCGCAGCGGCCGTGGCGTGGCTGCGCCGGCGGGGNNCCTCAGAACCGTCAGGAACTTCGGCCTAGGAGGCGCTCCTTGAGGGCGCTAGTGCTGGCCTGCGGGACTGGGCGGCTTGGTCGCGAGGGCGATCCCCGTCGCTCCAGCCTGCTGGGCGATATCGAGAATGTTCACGGCCTCGCCGAGGAGCACCTTCCGGTCTCCCCGCAGCACGACGACCTTCTCCCGCGAGCGGGCGAGCGCCGCCTTGAGCGCAGCGGGGAGGGCCTGGGGCTTTACGAGGTCGTCGTTCACCTGGATCTCCCCTTGGGCCGTCATCGTCACGTTCACGCCCGTCGGGGCAGATGACGCCACGGCCGAGCTTGGGAGATCGACGTTCTTGCCCTGCGTCGAGATGACCGACGTCGTCACCATGAAGATGATCAGCAGCACGAGAAAGATGTCGGTGAGCGGCGTGATGTTGATCTCGGCAACGATATCGTCACCGAGCTCCTCGCCGGCGCTAGGCAGGGAGTGGATGGCCACGGCGAGCCTCCGAGCCGACGGGCGGCGTGGGCGGTGTCGCTGCCGAAGCAGCGGACGATTCGACGTAGAGCAGGGCTTGGATGAAGCGCTCACAGCTGCGCGCGAAAGTCGAGGCGATCCCGTTCACGCGCACTTGGAGATAGTTGTAGAAGCCAAGGGCCACAATGGCGACGGCGAGGCCGGTGCCGGTGGCAACGAGTGCTTCGGAAATGCCGGCGGCCACCACGGCGAAGCCGCCGGAGCCCTGGACCGCCATCTCGTGAAACGCGCGGATGATTCCCACCACGGTGCCGAACAGGCCGATAAACGGCGCGAGCGAGCCGATCGTGCCGAGGATCCACAGCCCCCGCCGCAGCTCGCTCACGGCTTCCTGGCGCGAAGTGGCAAGCACACGGTCGAGATCTTCGAGGGCGATGTTCTGCCAGCGCAGGCCTTCGACGAAGACCTCCCCGATCGCGTTTTTCGAGCTCGATGCCTCGCACAGGGCCCGGGCGGCCGCGAGGTCGCGCTTGGCGAGATGGTCCACCACCCGCCGCGTCAAGTCGCGCACTTGAGCCTCGAGGCCCCGAAACCGAAAAAAGCGCTCGATCACGATCGCGAACGCGACGATGGACGCGATCGCCAGCGGGTAGACCGTGAGCCCGCCTTTCTCCAGCAGCTGGAGCAGCGTTCCCGCATCGAACGTCGTGGTGGTGCTGGCCGCAGTGGCCGCTGCAGCTTGGCCGACGGCATCAATCGTGGTGGGATCCAAGGCTTCTCCTCCGCTCTTTCCGGAGCTGTTCAGGCTCTTTCGTGGACCTTTGCGCACGGCGATCCAGAGGCTCTTTTGGGGAGGGACGAGGAAAGCACCGCCGCGTGCACGCGTACCTTACAGGATCGCACGAGAGTCCGCAGCAAACTCGGCGCCGTGCGCCAAGATCTGGCCTCGTCACGTTGACAGTGCCCGGACCTGTTCGTACGATTCGGCTTGGGCCTCAGGGGCGGATGGTTGCCGTTGAATCAGGTTTGCGCAACGACCGTCCGATGGGTGACGCGGCGAAGCTCCCGTGTGTCAGCCGTGCGTTCGCCCACGTGCAGCTTCCGTGCAGCATCGTTTGCAAGCCGGCAGAACGACGTGCGGCAACCCGCCGCGCTGCCGCTCGCTGAGCGGAGCGCCAAGAGGACTGGGGCATGAGCCAGGCGCTCACGATCCGCAGGCGCCTTCCCCGGCGCACACCGATGCGCTCCCTGCGCCTGGGAGGAGCCTTGCGCGCCTCCCGGCCCCCCGCACAGGCTTTCCCGGGAATCGAGATCAAGGAGCCCCCGGCCCGCGTCCGAGGGAAGGCGGTCGGGGGCGCCCTCTCCATCCTGCTGCATGCCGCGGTGATCAGCTCCATGCTCCTCTTCGCCTGGCTGAATCCCGTCGTCAGGGAGCTCCCGATTCCTGTGCAGCTCGTAAAGGAGGAGCCGGCTCCGCCCCCGCCCCTCCCCAAGCCCAAGGAGGAGCCCGCTCCCGCCCCCCGGGCGCTTGCGGAGCGGCGTTCCCTTGAGTTCGCGCCACAGGCCCAGGCCGTTCGGCCGCAGGTCATTAACCCGAGCGTGATCGCGCCTGCGACGCCCGTAGTCTCCGCCCAAAAGATCGACATGAGCGCTGTGGCACAAGTGGTGGCCCCGAAAGACATTTCCCATGGCGCAACCGCCGTGTCCGTGGAGCGGGTTGCCGCTGTAAGCACGGTCGCGAGCGCCCAGGTCTCGAAGGTCGACTTGGGGAGCGTCGCGGCCCCGGCCCTGCGTGGCCCGGTCGACGCGAACCAACCCGTGGGGCCCTCCGCCGGACCCCGCCAGATCACCGATGTGGGCTCCACGACGGGCACCGGCCCGGCGACCGCGACGAATCTGCCCGGGGGCTCTTCGGTTCGCGAGGGCATCGCCTCCAATCGTGACGTCCTGGGCTCTCCGACCGGGCCTCGGGTGGCAAACGTGAACACCCGCGTCGGGCAAGGGCTCTTGCGCGGAGACGGCGGAAACGGTTCAGGAGAAGGGGGAGACGGCGACTGCTTCAGCCGCCCTGAGGTCCTGGCCTACGAGGAGCAGATCCGCACGCGCATGTACGCCCGCTGGATCCTGCCCCCGGACGTTCCTCCGAGCCAGGAGGTCCGGCTCCAGTTCTCCCTCGATCCCGCAGGATCCGTCACGAACGTGCGCCCGCTCAGCGGCGGCCACCCCGAGCTTGCCGCGAGTGCCGTGGAGGCGCTGCGCGCGGCGGCGCCCTTCCCTCCCATGTCGGATCGCGTTCGCTGCCTCGCCCGGCAGCAGCTCACCGGCATTTTCCGGAATCCGCTCGCTGGCGGATAGATCCCCTTGAAGCGTCTGCTCACGCTCGTCGTCTTCGCGGCGCTCTTGGCCGTGGCGGCCGGCGCTCGCGCCCAGAAGAAGCCGGTGCTCCTCGAATATGACGACCAGGAGCGCCTCGCCAAGAAGCAGACCGACACCAACGGCGACGGCGTCTACGACGAGACCGTCTACTACAAAGACGGAAAGCCCGATCACGCCGAGATCGATTCCAACTTCGACGGGAAGATCGACCTTTGGGTGACCTATGCGCCCGATGGCTCGATCGCGCGCCAGGAGCGCGACACCAAGGGCGACGGCAAGGTCCACCAGTGGGTCGAGTTCGAGAACGGAAAGCCGAAGGTCCAGAAGGACGATCGCAAGGGCGATGGCAAGCCCGACTCGTGGGTCTACTTCGAGAATGGCGTCCCGGTCCGGGCAGAATCCGCCGAGAACCCCCAGGGAAAGATCGACCGCTGGGTGACCTACGCGAACGGGCAGGTGTCCGTGGTGGAGGAGGATCGTGCCCACAAGGGCAAGCCCGACCTCCGCGCCGAGTTCAACCCCGACGGAACGAAGAAGGTGGAGTACCAGGACACCGACGGCGACGGCAAGTGGGACGTCACGATCTACTACGAGAACGGCAAGAAGGTCCGCGTCGAAGAGGACAGCAAGCATCGCGGCCATCCGGACATCATCACCACCTACAAGGACGACGTGATCGTCCGCCGAGAGATGGATACGGACGGGGACGGCCGGATCGACACCGTCTCGACCTACGAGAACGGCAAGGAGCGCAAGCGGGTCCAGGACATGGCCGGCAGCGGGCACCCCGACCTGGTCGCCACCTTCGACGCGAACGGCGAGCTTGAGCGCGAAGAGGTCGACACCCAGAAAGCCGGCCGCTTCGACCTCGTGCGGATCTACCAGAACGGCAAGAAGGTGCGCGAGGAGCAGGACACCAAGGGCAAGGGCAAGCCGGACGTGATCGTCGAGTACGAAGGCGGGCACNNTGCCGGTGCGGAGCGAAGCCGACACGAACGGCGACGGCAAGCCGGATACGTTCTTGACCTACAGCAACGGAAAGAAGGTCAAGCAAGAAGAAGACCGCAACGCAGACGGCAAGATCGACGCCATCTACGAGTTCGACGAGAAGGGCAACGTCACGAGCGAGCGCCTGGACACCCATTACGATGGTCGATTCGACACCATCGCCGAGTACAAGGACGGGCTGCTCGTGCGCCGCACGATCGATTCGAAGGGGCGGGGAACACCGGATCGCATCGAATACTACGGCGAGGGCCACCTCACCCGCGTCGAGCTCGACGAAAACGGGGACGGCAAGATCGACCTGTGGAACTTCTACGATCCCTCAGGGCGGCTCGAGAAACAGGAGCAGGACTCGAAGCATCAGGGGAAAGTCGATACCTGGGTGACGCTCGACCCGGCAACGGGCAAGGAGCTGCGCGTCCTCAAAGACACGGTGGGGGACGGCAAGGTCCACTCCTGGCGCACGAACGATGCGTCCGGCCAAACCGTCCGGCTGGAGGAGGACAAGAACGGCGACGGCAAGGCCGACCGCGTGGTCGAGTTCGAAAACGGAAAGCCCGTGCGGGTCGTCGAAGATACGAACTTCGATGGGAAGCCGGATCTGCGCCAGGAGCTCGACGCAAACGGCCAGGTGGTGCGGGAAGAGCGCGACACGAAGGGCACGGGAGTGTTTGATCTGCGCGTCACCTACGCGAACGGGCAGAAGATCAAGGAGGAGCGCGATACCAAGGGCGCAGGCCGCTATGACGTTGTCACCACGTTCGAAAATGGAGTCCCGGTCAAGCAGGAGCAGGACACCAAGGGCACGGGCAGCTTCGACTCGACGATCGTCTTCCAGAACGGCAAAGAGGCGCGCGAAGAGCGCGACACCAGGGGAACGGGCAAGACCGACCTCGTCGTGACCTTCGACGCCCAGGGCCGGCCCGCGCGCGAGGAGATCGACACCAACGGCGACGGCAAGCCCGACGTCGTGAAGATCTACGAGAACGGAGTCCTCGTGCGCGAGGAGGCGGACCGTGATTTCGACGGTCGCTTCGAGCTCGTGACCTTCTACAAGGACGGCGTGCCGGTGCGAGAGGAGCAGGACACCAAGGGCAAGGGCAAGCCGGACGTGATCGTCGAGTACGAAGGCGGGCACAAGGTGCGCCAGACCGAAGACACGAACTTTGACGGGAAGCCCGACGTCGTCACGACCTTCGATGCCTCGGGCAAGCCCTCCCGCGTCGAAGCCGACACCACGGGTCAAGGGCGGTTTGACACCGTCACGTACTACGAGAACGGCGAGATCGTGCGGACGGAAAAGGACACGAAGGGGGACGGCAAGCCCCACCTTTGGGCCTACTACCACGACGGGAAGATCGTGCGCCAGGAGGAGGACACGAAGGGAGACGGCGTTCCGGACAAGAAAGTCAGCATGGGCGCAGGGGGGACGCAGGTGCAGGAGTCCGACACGAACGGCGACGGCAAGATCGACACCTGGATCACCGTCGATGCTTCGGGTCAAGTGATCAAGAAGCAAGAAGATCGCAACGGCGACGGGAAACCCGACGTCACCGTCGAGTTCAAGGACGGCAAACCCGTGTTCGGTAGCAAAGCGACGCCTNNGTGCGCCTTGAGCAGGACACGAGCGGGCATGGCTGCGTGGACCTCGTGCAGATCTACGACGGCAGCGGCAGCGTCGTCGAGGAACGCAAGGACACCAACGGCGATTGCAAGCTCGACACCTTCACGATGCTCGAGAACGGACACGTCGTGGCCCAGGCCCAGGACACGAAGGGGCGCGGCACCCCGGATGTGGTCACGCTCTTCGACGCGCAGGGCCACCCTGTCGCCCAGGAGCTCGTGAGCGAGGGCAAGCACCGTCCGGACAAGAAGCTCTTCCTCGGCCCGAA
>DOUU01000468.1:0-15738 GCA_003520425.1 Deltaproteobacteria bacterium | reverse complement strand
AGCGCGTGGAGCTCCAGGCCGACACCAACGGTGACCACAAGGTCGATGTGATCCAGCTCTTCGAGAACGGAAAGGTTGTACGTCAGTTCGAAGACACGAAATTCACCGGGAAGTTCGACCGGAGCTTCGTGAACGGTCAGCCCGCCTCGCTCTCCGACCCCCCGAGCCCGCCGCCTCTCGGCGAGCTTGGCTGCGGGCACTTCAGCGAGCTGTGGAAGGCGCGCTAGCTCCGCCCCGAGCTTCGCAAGCTACGGACGCGCGTTCTGCGAGAGTTCCTCCAAGAGCCGCCTGCGCTCACCCGCGACGTCGCCGAGCGGCGTGCGCCGCAGAGCGCCGACCTCCTCCGCGCGATAGGGGGAAAAGTCCCGGGCAACTCCGCCGGGATCGAAGCGCCAAAGAACCCAGTTCAAGAGCGCCGCGAGGGCGGCGTCGTCGAGCGGNNCGCGACTCCGGGGACGCGGACCAGGTAGGCGCGACCCGCAGGGATGCGGGTGAAGCGGCCGAGCGCGCCTGCGAGGGCCGGCACGCGTCCAGGAGTCTCGCCGCCGTCGCGCAGGTGGCAGCCCTGGCAGTGGACGGTGTAGTCGATGGCCGGTGACGCGGCGCGCGCCGCAAAGGCGAAGGTCGCCGCTGCAAGAAACGTGGCCGAGATGGCCCGCAGGCGCGGCACTACCCCTCGGTTGCGATGCCCAGGACGATCGCCGTAGAGCAGTTGTAGGCCGTGCTCTGGGTGCCGAAGCACCAGACGATGTCGTTGTTCTTCGGCGTCACGTACACCGGTTTCTCGCCCTCGTTCCGGTTGCACTGGCAGCGACCGCAGAAGCTCTTTCCGCAGCAGTCGTTGTAGGAAATGATGTAGTCCTTGCCATCCCCGGGATGGCGACAGGTCCCGATCCAGGTCACGCGCGACATCTCCGTGCCGGGTGGGCAAGCGTTCTGGGTGCCCCCGCAGCAGCTGCACAGGAGGCCATCGATCGCACAGTGGCGCCAGTACTGGCAGCTCGTCGGGTCGGCGGCCTCCCCCTTGAGACCCGATTCGTCGGGTGCAGGAGCCCTCGCGGCCGTACCTCCGGCGCGCGCCACGGGAAGCAAGGGAAACGCAGCCGATCCGAGGACCAAAGCCGAAAGCCGCGCCAGAAAGCTGCGCCTCGAGGTGCGCCGCGCCAGCAGGCGCGCTTTGCGCTCGAGCCAGCGATCGATCCTTCCTTCGATTATCTCCACGGCTGGGCCACACCCGTTCGGTCTTGAACGCCGGCGAGGAACTCCTGGATCGACGCCACTCCCCGCTCCTTCGCTTCGAAGAGGCTCTCGAGGTGCTCGCGCGTGTTGACGAGGCCCTTGGAGCGGATGATGCCTCCTGCATCGATCAGCACGGCGTGCGGGAGCTTTCCCACCTGATAGGCGATTCCAAGGGTTGGGGAGACCACGTAATCAAAGCGCTCAAGCCGCGCCTCTCGCGCGAAGGCCCTATGCTCCTCGAGGGCACCCTCTCCGGCAAAGAGCACTCGGAGCCACGCTCCCTCGCTGCGTCCGANNAGCGTGCTGCGGCCGTCGGAAGCGGGCCCGCCGACGGCCCGAGCTTGGCCGTCGAGATCGAGAGCGCTCTCGAGGGGGGCCGCCTCCCCCACCCTTGGTCCCTGCTTCAGCAGGAGCGCCCCGGCGGGAGCGATGCGCTCGTGGAGCACGCCGAGCTGCCGCACCAGTGCCAAGAGAACGCCGGAGAGGCAGACCACGGCGACCCAGAGCAGGATGTTCGAGACGAGGAGGGCTTGAAGCATCATGAACCTCGCAGGCGCGCGAGTGCGGGAGCGTTTGCGAGCATGCGGTTCGAGGCGGCATAGAGAGAAGCAAGGACGGCCACTCCGCCCACCACGGTCACCCAATCGACCCAGAGCAGGGCTCGGCCTCGCACGGGGGCAAGGCAGGCTGTGGCGACGCCGATGAGCAGCGCATTCCGCACCAGAAGCCATGGCGTCAGGGGTTGGCGAAACGCCGGGCCGCTGCAGCCGCAGTCGATGTCCCGTCGGCCGCGCACGAGGTTTAGCGCGATGGCGAAGCTGTAGGCGCTGAACCACACGAGCGCGGCGCCAGTCGCCGCGAGGCGCAGGGGCGAATCGAGAAGCGCAAGCCCCGTCGCAAGCTCTCCGGCCACGACTGCGGCCGCGAGGGCTCCTGTGGCGCACTCGGGGACGAGCTGGTAGTCGGCAAGCTGGGCCCGGAACACCGTCGGGGCGCGCAGCTTGTGCGCCGCGGCCACGAGGAAGAGCAGCGCGAGCGCACTGCGGAGCGTTCTTTCGACGACCGGGTCCATCGCGGTTGGCCTTCTCCTCGGGTGGCCCTTCGGGCGTCAGGGCGATGCAATCACGCTTCCCGCCACACCCACTTCGGCAATGTCGCGCAGAAGGGCACCGCTCCGCCCGTCGTGCACTTCCAGCGTCGATGGAAACGTCGTGCCGGTCACCAGTACGGGCGCCTCGTCCTGCGTGACGAGGATGCGATCGACTCCGGGGTTCGGGAGCACGGCGTAGAGCAGCCAGCTTGCGATGCGCGCCGTGAAGCTCCCCTCCGTAAGGCCGAGGTGGCGACGCAGAAAGCCCGCAATCGGGCTCCGAAGCGCGATGCGCTGGACACGCGCGTGGGCCGCGATGTCGAACACCCAAACCTCGGTTCCTGGATCCTTGTGCGTGTCCCTGCCGCCTTGGTGCATCAGCGCGTAAAGCCGCCCGGAAGCCGCGTGAGCGGTGAGTTGCTGCGTTCCTCCGATCCGCCAGGACGCGCGCTTGTCCTCCTCGCTCACGATCGACCAGGTCTTTGCGAAGCTCGGCGGATCGCTCGAGAGATCGACGGGATGGACCACTCCCGCAAAGGAGATGAAGAGCCACTGGTTGCCTGCCCGCGCGGCCTTCTCGGTCACCGGGTCGGCGTTCGGATCGAAGAAGGGTGCGCTCCGCTGCAGCGTCTTCTCCTGACCCGCGTCGTCGATCGTGACGCTCAGCAGCGAGCCGTCACCGCAGAGCATGAGGAAGCGGCGCGCCCCGGCGGGGTAGACAAGGCTACACCCCGGCGTCGGGATCTCCGCTGAAAGCCGCCGTGCCGGGAGATCGACCACGCTGATGGATGTGGCGGGAGTGAGGTTGAAAACCGCGAGGAAGCGGCCGTCGTCGGTGATCGCATTCGAGGCCACGCCCGATGCGTGGTCTGCCCGCTTCGGCGGGAGCGGGATCTCGGCGATGGGCAGCAGGGAGGATGCGTCGTAGACCGTGACGACGTCGGTCCGCTCTCCCCGTGTGCCCCGCGAGTAGTAGGTCTCCGCAAGGTAGATCTCCCGGTGGTCCGGAGAGAAGACCGGGGCCACGATGCCCATCCCCGCGGAGAGCATGCCGAGCATGTTTCCCGTGTCGGTGTCGAAGAGCGCCGTCCGCTGGAGCACGAGATCGCTCAGCCAGATCCAGTGCGGCCCTGGGCGCGGCGGCAGCGAAAGCACCTGACCCAGAGGATCGGAGCCCTCGTCGCCGCGGGCCCCGCTGACCAGCGTGACGAGGGCGAGAAGGCTCACGAGCCACGGCTTCACCCCGCCCTTGTACCACAGCAAAGCGCGCGCGGAGTCTAATTCACCGGTGCCGCCGGCTCGATGTGGAGCAGCGGAGGCTGCTCCTCGAGCTGAAAGGTCGTGTGCTCGATCTCGAAGCGGCGCTTGGCCAGGTCCGAGAGCATGTGCAGCACGGCGTGGGGGTCTGCATCCATGCGCACGTCGACGTGGGCGCTCATGGCGTGGTAGCCGGAGGTGAGCGTCCAGACGTGGAGGTCATGCACTCCGAGGACCCCGGCGACGCCGCGGATGGCGCGTTCGAGTTCACCGAGCTCGACGTGGCTCGGTGTCGCCTCCATCAGCACGTCCACCGATTCACGCACAAGGCGCCAGGAGGAGACGAGGATGAGCGCCGAGATTGCGATCGCGACGATGGGATCGGCGAGCCGCCAACCGAAGAGCTGGATCGCAAGACCCGCTGTGATGGCGCCGAGCGAGCCGAGGGCGTCGGACAGAACGTGCAAGAAGGCCGCCCGGAGATTCAGGCTGTGCTCCCGTCTGCGGAAGAGCATGGCCCCCGCGAACAGGTTCGCGGCAAAGCCGGCGGCAGCCACTGCGAGCATGAGCCCGCTCTTCACCTCGGGCGGGCTCGCGAGTCGCCCGACGGCCTCGAGCGCGATGAACACGGCGACGACGCCAAGTGCCGTGCCATTGGCGAGGGCAGCAAGGATCTCGGTGCGGCGGTAGCCGAATGTCTTGCTCGCCGTGGGCTCGCGATCGGCGAGATGCAGCGCGAACAGCGCCAGCGCAAGAGAAGCCATATCGGTCGCGACATGTCCGGCATCGGCCAGGAGTGCCAGGCTTCCCGACGCGATCCCCCCCACCACCTCAATCGCGAGCAGGCCGGCGGCGATCGCGAGGGCACGCCGAAGAGCGCGACGATCCTGCCCGCGCTGCTGACCCGCGTGGCCGTGGTCCGCCTCGGCGCTCATGTAAACCAGCTCCGACGCTCCGCGAGTCCCTCTCGGATGAGACCGCGAATCGCGCCCTTCACCACCTCCACCTTCTTCTCGATCGCCGCGTCGTCCTCATTCGAGTCGCCCTCGAAATGCAGCGGCTTGCCGAAGCGGATTCGGAATTTCACGGGCAGCGGGATGAATCCCCCAAGGCCGAGCCACGGGAAGGTCCACGTGATGGGAAACGCCGGCGAGCCAATGAGGCGCCCCATCCAGCGGATGTTGGCGAGGCCGGGCGACTGCTCTTCGGCTCCGACGATGCCCACCGGCACGATCGGTGTCTCGGTCTCGAGGGCCAGCCGCAGAAATCCAAGACCAAAGCGCTGGAGCTGATAGCGCTTGCGATAGGGCTTCACAAAGCCGCGCTCTCCTTCAGGAAACACCATGATCGCCTCGCCCTGCTCGAGAAGCTGCTCGCAGTTCGAAGGCGTCCCGACGACCGACCCCATGCGGTGCATGAAGACGTTGAACCAAGGGATCTTCGGCAGGTAGTACTCGCCCATGCCCCGCACGACCCGGGGGGGCTTCGCCTCGAGGAACATGGCCGTCCCGAGCATCGCGCCGTCGTACGCAAAGGTGTTTCCCGCGTGATTGCCGATGAGCAGAACGCGGCCCTCCGGAACCTGCTCGATGCCGTGGGTCTCGACCCGCAGCCAGTAGCGGTAGACGAGGGCGAGAAACAACAGGAGCCCTCGCCCGTAGCGGGGGTCGTATCCAAAGGGATCGACTCCGAACTCGTTCAGTCGCGTGGGCAGCTCGGCCGCGCGGTGATCGATCTCATCGCGCAGCGAGCGCAGGGGCTCGGGCAGGGGCCAATGGAAGCCCGAGGCCTTGCCGCCGCGGGTGCGCGGGTTGAGAGGGAGCACAGAGGCCTCGGGCGGTCCCCCGGCGGACCTTCCCGCCTTGGCGCGTCTTGCGCCCGGCGTCACCCGAGTTCCTGGCGCAGGAACGCGAGCGTGTCGGCCCAGGCGGACGTGGCGGCGGTCGCATCGTAGACATCGGGTCGTGTGTCGTTGAAGAAGGCGTGGCCCACGCCCGAGAAGATCCGGATCCGCACGCGCTTGCCGGCGCTTTGGAGATCGCTCTCGAGCTTTCGCGCGGCTTCCGGCGGTACTGAGGAGTCGCGCTCGCCAAAGAGGCCGAGCACCGCCGCCTCGAGCTGGGAGAAGTCAAGGGTGACGCGCGGGTGGATGCCGTAGAAGTCCACCACCGCGCCGATCCGCGGGTTGCGCGTGGCTGCGAAGAGCGCCAGCTGGCCGCCCATGCAAAAGCCGATCGCGCCAAGGCGCGGCCCCGTCACCGACTGGTGTCCGAGAAGCGCCTGCGCCGCGGCGGCGAGGTCTCGCTCGGCCCGAGGAATCTCGAGATCCATCATGAGGCGCCCGGCGGCGTCGGGATCGCGGGCGCGCTCGCCATGGTAGAGGTCGGGGGCCAAGGCCACGAAGCCCTCCCGCGCCAGGCGGTCGCACACGTCGCGGATGTGATCGACAAGGCCCCACCACTCTTGGAGGACGAGCACACCCCGGCCGTGGCCCGAGGCCGGAAGGGCGAGGTAGCCGTGCAGCGCGGGAGCGCCGTCTCCGTCCGCCGGAAAGTCCCAGTCCTGGCCGGCGCGTCGGGGCGCTCCCTTGCCCGGGCGAGATTGCTTCTTTGCCAACGCCGTCTCCCCTCGCAGGCCCTGCCTAGCGCAGTCGCAGCCACGGGGCTACGGGAGGCAAAGAGCAGCTACGGGCGCACGCCCGGCGGAAGTCTCGGGACCGGGGCCTGCTCGAGCACGCCCGTCCGCACCGTGGTCGGGGTGGGGATCGGAGTCGGCGGCGCGAAGCACACGCCGGCCGCAACCGCGCACGGATCGATCACCTTCGGCGGCTGCGGGCCCGGTCCGACGGGGCCGGGCGGAGCCGCGGCGACGTCTGTCGGGTTGAACCGCTCGACCGGGCTCCCGATCAGCCGGTCCAAGGGAACCGGGGCGGCAGCCACGGGCGGCGCGGCGGGGGCACATTCGCCCGGAGGCGCAATGCGACCGCCTCCCTTGCGCAGGCTTGCGAGGTCGAGGCGGCGCACATAGGCATGACCCTTCTCGACGTCTAGCTTCGGGGCACCGCCGGGCCCGTGAGTGAGGCGCACCTGCGAGCCGCCGGCCACCTGGGCGAAGACATCACCGGCCTGGATGGCCGCCCGCGCTCCCGGTCCCGTCACAAGGACGTCTCCCTCCGCGAGGGTGTCTCCGCACGCCAGGGCATGCTGCGCGAGACCCGGGGATTGCACCCATGCCTCGCCATCGAGCGCGACGATCTTGCCGACCGGCGCTTGATCGGCCGCCTTCGCCGCGTTCGGACAGAGGGCTGCAAGGGCGCAGATTGCGACGGCGGCCAAGACCGCCGATCCGGATCGGGAGCGCAAAGCCATGGTTCGTCTCCTCTTGCAGCAGCTGCTGCTTCCGCTCAATCGTGCAAGTACAGCGTGAGATACCCGCCCACGATTTGGCGGGTGAAGCGATAGACGTCCGTGTTGGAATCGTTGTCGAGGTAGTTGTATCGCACGGAAACCGAGAGCGAGTCCGTGATCTTTCGCTCAAGCCCGACCTCGACCTCGTAGGCGTTGTCCCGCCGATTGAATCCGTTCTGCTGGTACGCCGTGTTCTCGATCTGGGCGAGCCTCAGCTGGGAGGAGTTGGGGAAAACGGACGGATTCTCGAACGGCCGGTAGGTGTACGAGCCCACAACGTAGAGGCGCACGTCGAGTGGAAGATTCGTGTGCACCCCGAGGTGCAGCTCATGGCCCGTGAATCTCCACTCGCTCCCCTCGGAGTTGTAGTACTGGTAGCGGTACCCCGCGTTGACGATCGTGCCGTTCCACGAGAGGGGAACTGCATGATCAAAGCCCGTCGTCGCGCCGAAGCCATCGGCATCAAGCGCCGAGTGGGTGTTCAGGCCGACCGGGGCGCACTCGACCATGCAGTTTGCTCCGGGCGAACCTTGGATCGGGATCTCTATGCGCTGGAAGAAGTAGTTGTTCCAGACCGCCTCCGTGGAAACGACCGTCGTTCCCACATCGCCCCAGTCGTGGATCAGGGACAAGGTGGTGGTGTTGCCGGAGAGATAGGGATCCGCGCCTCCAACCCAGGCGTAGCCATAGTCGTATTCCAGGCGCAGGCTCGTGCTGTTGTCGACCTTGTGGTCCAGCCAGAACCCTCCGCCGGGATATTCCTCGTTGAACTGGTGGAGGGTGCCCTGCGCATTGCCGTAGTAGTGCGCACGCACGCCCCCTGACCAGGTCTCGGTGTGCAGGATCTCGGCTCCGGCGTCGGCCCACCATACCGCGCGCACGTCACCCTGATGGCTGATGCCTTGAGGGAGGACGACGCCGTAGCCCAGGAGGGCAACGTTCGTATCGTACTCGGCCCCGACGGACATGCGCAGCCACTTGCGCGGGTTGCGGTTATCGATGTCCTTCAGTGCTCGCTGAGCCGCTTCTGCCCAAGGCGTGCCCGGCGCCTCGTCGATCACGCGCTGCAGGGCTTCGCGGGCGTGCGAGCGGTCATCGAGGCTGCTCCACGCAAGGCCGGAATAGAACGACGCGACCGGCTCGACGCCAGAATCACTCACGCGTGCCCGATCGAGAGCCGTCGCGGCGTCCCGAGCGTCCGCCCGCTGAAGCAAGAGCAGGCCGTCGTAAAGATCGAGCTCCGCGCTCTTCTCGCCCTTGGCACGAGCGGCCGCGAAGGCCTCGCGAGCCCCCTCGAAGTCACCCGCGTGGTAGCGAGCGATGCCGAGCGAGAGGTCCACGTTCGGGAGATTCGGGTCCAGAGTCCGCGCGTGCTCGAGCGAGCTTTCGGCCTCCGCGTAGCGTTTGAGGCGGATCTGGCATTGGCCGGCCAGGAGCGCGAGCTTGGCGTCGTCCGGGGCGCCGGCCTTCGCAACGACCTCCAAGGCCTCTTCACAGCGGCCGCTTGCAGCGAGGGACTCGGCACGGGCGCGGAGGACGCTCAGGTCGTCCGCTGATGCGCGAGGCGCCGCCAGGGCTGCCAGACTCAATGCGGCGGCCATGGCCGGCCACCGAGCTCGGCTCACGCGCATCGACGCCTGCGAGCGGCTGCGAAGAGGGCAACGCCACTCCCCAAGAGCACGAGCGTGCTGGGTTCCGGCACCGCGTTGTTGAGAACAGCGTAGTTGAACACGGGCAACACCAGGTTGGCTCCATTTTGGGGGAGTGCACCGGCCACGATATAGCGGACGCGGATCTGCGTCGAGTCGTTTACCCCGAGAGATCCCAGGGGAAGAGCTCCGAAGAAAAGCGTCGTTTCCGTGCCCGGGTCGGTGTAGCGGACGATCGAGACGAGGTTCCTGTCGAGCCCCACCAGAATGTTAGGATATCCCCCCGGCGCAAGCGGATTGTCCGCACCGGAGAGATCCACCGCCTCGAAGACGAAGTAGGCATTGTGGAGGGCGCCCTCGTTGTGGTTCGTAATGGTCCAGATCGAGTCGGCGACAAAGGGGCTGGTGGTGGTCGGCGCGGCTTGGGGTCCTGTCGGATTCATCGAGTCTGAGGGAAACTGCGGATTCTGAAGCGGCGTTTGGAGGTTCTGCTGAATGCTAAATCCACTCGTGAGCCAGATGTCGCTGGAGCTGGCGGAGAAGTTGAACGAACCTGTCGTGGCAAGGCCGAAATTGCCCCCCGAGTTGAAATAGACGGGATCGACCGGGATCCCGAGCGGGCCGCCCACCGTTAGGGCCGGAGCGCTGGCCGCCGCGAGCCCCAGTGCGAGGGCGGCTCCAAGCGCCTTCCACATTCGAGATCGGCTCATCCACCGCTCCGCTGCGTCAGACTTTCCACTCGAGCTCCCTCTCACCGTCGCCATTCCCGCATTCCTCACACCGCCCGTCCGGCGCCGTCATCCCTTCGTCTGGCCGCGGCTAGGGCCGCCCNNCCGACCGGTCTTGCCGGTCCACCCGGAGACCTCTTCGGGTGTGAGTGGCTTCGAAGGCCCCAAAGGTGTCAGGAAAGCCCCGGGAAGGCCTTGCGGGAGCCGCTGTCACGCCCGTTTCGTTCTTCGACCTCCCGCTCGGTTCGGGGAGTCGGCGCCCCTGCCTCGTGCGCGGCCGCCGAGAGAGCGTTGGGCAAGAACGCCTTCGAAGGGGTCCCCCTCCGGAAAGCCGGGAAGGCTCGGAAAGTCGGGGCCGGGTGGGGCGGGTTCGAGTCGGATGAGTGCAACGCTGGTGCGTGTCGCCTCCTCCTCCACAAGGCGCGCTAGCCCTCCCCGGGCCGCGCGATCGTTGCGGCAGACGAGCAGCGTTCCTCCAGGGGCGAGGCGCCGGAGTGCGTCCGCGACGAGAGGGGCGAGATCTCGACGCACCGACCAGAAGCGCCGGCCCGCGGCAGCGGCGGTCGGCGGATCGATCACGATGCCATCGAAGCGCTCGGCCTCGGGCATGCGGGCGAGCACCTGCCGGCCGTCGCCTCGCACGGCGCGGTGGCGAGGCGAGCCGAGGCCGTTCAAGGCCAGGTTCTCTTCAAGCCAGCGCAGGTATGCAGCCGAGAGGTCGACGCTCAACACCTCCCGGGCACCGGCGGCGAGGAGCGCGGCCGTAAAGCCGCCCGTGTGTGCGAAGAGGTTGAGCCAGCGGCCTCCCGACCTTGCGAGTGCGGCAAGGCGTGCGCGGTTCTCTCGCTGATCGAGAAAGAGACCCACCCCGGGCGAGGGCTCTTCGGGCCGAGCAAGACCGGGATCGATCCAGAAGGAGAGCCCGCGCTCGCACACCCGCAGGCATCCCGAGGGAAGCGAGCCGGGACCGAGCGCAGGCGGCTTGCCGCGGACGAGCTCCACCGCGCGCAGCCTCCCCCTCGGCCGCTCACGCAAGTGCGCGACGCGTACGACGGGCGGATCACTCCCAAGCTCGAGCCTCATGGCCTCGACCACGGCATCGAGCGCGCGCTCTTCAAAGCCTTCGCACGAGCGGCCGGAGGCGAGAATGCGCAAGAGAGGCCCAAACCGGTCGATCGCGAGGCCCGGAAGCCCATCCGCCTCTCCGTGAATCAGGCGGAAGGCGTCCGTGCGCGGGGTGTCTCGAGGAGGGGAGAGCAGCTGCGTGCGCCGTCGCAGTGCGCGGGCCACGCGGGCCTCGACGCTCGGTGCCTCTCGCAGATTCACAACCTCCCGCGCCCATACCCGCCCGGCAATGCTCCCCTTGCCCTCGATCCGCGCGACCGTGCGTCCCGCTCCCCGCGCCCCGCCCCCTGCCGCCCGAATCCACACCAGCGCTCCCGGACGAAAGCGCCCGGTGTCCCCTGTCTCTCGGTCGGTGAGAATCCAGGGATGGCCGCGGGCGAGCGCGCGCAGGCTCGCCTGCGAGACTTCAAGGCATGCGCCCTCGCCCGCCTCTCCTGGCGCCGAGAGCTCAGGCGCGAACACGGGCTCGCTCGGCCACCAGGCTTCGGGCGCTTGCTCACGCAGGTTCTCGGGCAGTGGTGCAGGGCGAAGCCGCAAGCCGCCCTCGACCAGGACGCCGCCAAAGCTTGCGTCGCCAAGCAGCGGGAAGCCGGCCGCAGCGACGTGTCGGCGGATCGTCTCCGCACCGCCGGCGGAGGGCTCGAGCTCGAACTCGGCGACGCCGCCTCGCACCTCGCGCCGCCAGAAGCGCAGTGTGGGCCCATCACGCTCGACGGGATCCTCGAGCACACCTTCCGACCAGGGAGGAGCCGGCCCGAGGGCGAGGTAGCGAAGCTCCGCGCTGCCGGGTGTCCCCAGCAGCGCCGGCCGACCTGCCGGTGCCGGCGGATTGCTCCATTCGATCTCGGTCCCGGGCTCGACGCGCTGCGCAGGGTCGCGAAGGGCGGGGCCCGCGCGCACGCGCAGTTCTCCTGAGCGCAGGCCCTGCGCGAGAACATGAGCGTCAACAAACGGAGCAGCCCGGGCGAGCAACGCGGCCAGGGGCAGTGCGCGGCCCGGCGCCCGAAAGTGAAGTGTATTCACACATCGGTTGTACCTCCCCCGGGCTTTCGCCGCTCGCGCTCCCCTGACACCGGCCACAAGTGCGAGGGAGGAGGCGGCGGTACGCGGCGGTAGACTCTTCGGATGAGTCCCTCTGCGCCTCCCCTCGTCCTCCCCGAGGCGGCGCTCGCCGCGATCCCGCCGCCGATTCTCGCCGTGTGCGAGACCCTCGCCCGTGCCGGCTTCGAGACCGTGTTCNNCGACGACGAGCGTATCGACCCCGACGCTGCCAAGGTGGTGCGCCGTCTCGAACGCGCCGGGCACCAGGCCTACCTGGTCGGTGGCTGCGTGCGCGACCTCGTGCGCGGCGCCCCGGTTCACGACTTCGATCTCGCCACGGCGGCGGCCCCGCAGCTGGTCCTCGAGCTCTTCCCACGGGCCGTTCCCACGGGCATCCGACACGGGACAGTGATGGTTCCAACGAAAGCGGGCCCGGTGGACGTGACGACCTTCCGCGCCGGAGCCCGTCTCGAGGACGATCTTGCTCGACGCGACTTCACGGTGAACGCCATGGCCCTTGATCCGCGAAGCGGGCGTCTTGTCGACCCGTTCGGCGGCTGCGCGGACCTGCGGGCGGGCCGCCTTGCGGCCGTGGGCAGCGCGCGCGCACGACTCGATGAAGATCCCGTGCGGGCACTGCGTGCGGCACGGCTTGTCGCGACCCTCGGCCTCCGTCCCACCCTCGAGCTGCGGGCCGCCCTCGCGGCTGCTCATCCCGGCCTCGAGAAGGTGGCGCGGGAGCGCATCCGGCAGGAGCTGACGCTGCTCTTCAGCGCACCGGGCCCGGGGGCCGCGGCGGGGCTCGTGCTTTTGCGCGAAAGCGGGATCGAGGCGGATCTTGCGCCCGGCGCGGCGCAGGACGCACCGGACGTGCTGACGCGCCTGCCTGGTGAGCTTGACCTTCGCCTGGCGGCCTGGCTGCGCGGCGCGCGCGCGGGAACGCTGCTCGCACGTCTGCGATTTCCGCGGCGCACCGTCGAGCGGGTATCCACCCTGCTCGCGATGCATCCTCTCGAAGCGAATGTCGACGGGACGTCCGACACTTCCGTCCGCCGGCTCCTCAAGCGAGCGGGCGAAGCCAATGTCGAGGCGCTTCTCGCACTGCGTGAGGCGGAACTCGGGGCCTGGGAGGCCCGTCGGCTCGAATACGTACGCGCCGTCCGAGCCGAGCTCCGCGTTCTGCGCGCGGGTCTTGCCCGCGTGCGGACCGCCGGCCATGTCGCCCTCCAGCGCCTCGATCTCGCTGTCGATGGTCGGTTCGTGATGGAGGTGCTTGGCTGCGCCCCCGGGCCGCAGGTCGGACGCGCGCTTCGCTTTCTCACCGATCGCGTTCTTGAGGATCCGGCTCGCAATACGCCTGAGGCGCTCCGTGTGCTGCTTCTTGACTGGGCGGAAAAGGGCGCAAACTCCTCGGGCCTCGGCCGCTAGGACCTGGGCTGGCGGTCTGCGCGGAGCGGTCGCGCTGAAGTGCGATGAACGCACCGCAGAGGGAGGCGACAATCACGGCGCTCCCGAGAAGATGCGTCAGACCCGCGAGCTGCGTGCAGTGGGAGAGAAGTCCGATCCGCGAGAGCAGCCAGTTCCAGTCGTGAATCTCACCCCCCACGAGCGGAAGCACCATGGCCTGGGCGTCGCCCATGTAGCGGGCCACGTTCAAAAGGTTCTCTCCCAACCACATCCCGCACACACACGCATCAAACGCTCGGCCCGTCCCGAGGAATTGAAGCCCGGCTGCGACGGGGAAGACGAGCTGGCCGAGCGTCCCTCCGAGCATCCCGAGGGTCTGTCCGAAGAGGCCGAAGAAGACGTGGCCCGCCTCGTGAAAGAGAAGGTTTGCGCCGTCGAGAAAGTGATAGTCGTAGGCAAAGATGAGCCATGCGGCGTAGGGAATCAGGGCCAGCAGGAGAAGCGCACGAGCCGTCATCCGATTCCCTTGCGGCGAATGCCTCCCGTTTTATCGGCGCACCGGAAGGCGAGGCTGAGGAAGGTCGATCGGCCAGACCCGCCAGCGATTGACATCGACGGCCAGAGCGTGGACTCTTCGGGGGCGATGGGCTCTTTCGACCCCGCATTTTCGACGGTCCCGAACCCGGCGGCCCACACGCCGACGACGCCGCCCGGCTAGCCGGAAGGGCTGGTTCGACCGTCCAGGCGAACGCCCCTCCGGCCCGGCCGGAGGGGCGTTCGCTCTTTTTGGGCTCTCGCCGCAGCAGCCGCGAGGCCACAGGAGGAGAAGATGACCGATCCGCAGCGCAGTCCGCGGTCTGTCGCCGTGGTCGGCGCCACCGGCGCCGTGGGCGAGATCCTTTTGGAGGTGCTCGCCGAGCGCCGCTTCCCGGTTTCGCGCCTGCGAGCCCTTGCGAGTGAGCGCTCGGCAGGAGCCACGGTGCGCTTTCGAGGCGAGGCCGTCGCGGTGGAGGCCGTGCGTCCGCAGCTCTTCGACGGCATCGATCTCGTCTTCTTCGCTGCGACCGGCTCGCTCTCGAAAGAACTTGCGCCCGAAGCCCAGCGCCGGGGCGCGGTGGTGATCGACAAATCGAGCACCTGGCGCATGGACCCTGGCGTCCCCCTTGTGGTGCCCGAGGTGAATCCGGACGCCGCCGTGAATCATCGCGGCATCCTGGCCTGTCCCAACTGCACCACGATCGGATTCGTGATGGCCCTTGAGCCGCTGCGGCGCGCCGCAGGCCTGCGAAGCGTCGTGGTGACGACGCTCCAGGCCGCGAGCGGCGCGGGCCGCGAGGGTACCGATGAGCTCTCGGGCCAGGTGAAAGCGCTCGCACACGGCCGTGAACTCGAGGCGAAGGTCTTCCCCGGCCCTCTCGCTGGCAACGTGCTTCCGCTTTGCGAGAGCTTCCGAGAGGATGGCTACTCGACGGAGGAGATGAAGCTTCTCCTCGAAACGCGCAAGATCCTCGGCCTCCCCGATCTCGCAGTGTCGATGACATGCCTGCGCGTCCCCGTCGCGGTGGGCCACTCTGCCACGCTTCTTGTCGAGACCGAGCGCCCGCTCTCCCCCGCCGCGGCGCGCGCGGCGCTTGCCGGATTTCCCGGGCTGCGGGTCCTGGATGATCCGCTGAACAATGTTTTCCCCACGCCGAGGGACGTCGCGGGGCGGGACGAGGTGCTGGTGGGAAGGATCCGCCGTGACCTTGGGAGCGACCGCCTTTGGCTGTGGGAGGTCTCCGACAACCTGAGAAAGGGCGCGGCGACCAATGCGGTGCAGACCGCGGAGCTGCTCCTAGCGCGCGGCCTTGCGTAGTCGATCGGGAGATTCTTCGCTCGGTCCTACCTCGAGCGCAGCGCGACGAGCTCGCTCGCAATGCGCTCGAGCCTGTCCATGACCTCGCTGAAGCGCGCCTCCTCGGCCGAGGGCACCCGACCTTGGAACGAAAGGGTTCCGCCCGGTTCGAGCACCGCGCGCTCCACCTCCGCAAGCGAAGCGAAGCCCTGGCGGCGTGCAGCGCTCTCGAGTTCGGCTTCGCTGACGAGCTCTCGACGCAGGCGGTCCGGTCGCAGTCGTCCGCCCTCGATCAGCACGGCGGGCGCGCCCTCGGCCAGATGCTCGAGCTTGGGATGCTCGAACACGAACCGCACCATGCCATAGTTCACAAGCAAGAGCGTCGACGCGGAGATCACGCCCCCCGTCACGCTGACGTCATCCCCGATGATCGAGTTCTGTACGGCATTGGCCAGAGTGAGGAGCACGGTGAAATCGAGGGGGTTGAGCTGCGCGAGCTCGCGCTTTCCCGCAAGCCGCAGACCCACCACGATGAAGAAATAGATGATCACGGTGCGCAAAATCTTCTCGGCGATGGGTAGCCCGAGGACGAACATGTCTGTGATGACTCGAGGATCCAAAGTCCCTCCCCTCCCCTTTGGGCGCTCCGGGCGTGCGCCCGGGCTGGCCGGAGCGTAACGGCCCTTCGGACCGCCCCGCCCTCCCACGCGAGGCACCCCGGCTGCCGGAGGAGGTCCCCCCGCCTTCCTTTCCGTCTGCCGGACTCATGATCTCGCGGGAGCAAGCCGAGGGCGGCACCTCGAGNNGCGTCACGTCCACCGCAAGCGCATGTGCCAAGCCTGCGATCCTTAGGTGACTCCCGCTTGCGCGAAGACGCGGCTTATCAGCGCCTGGGCCTCTTCAAGGATCTGGCGCAGGTGGTCCTCGCCTCGGAAACTCTCGGCATAGACCTTGTAGACGT
>DOUU01000263.1:1486-7683 GCA_003520425.1 Deltaproteobacteria bacterium | reverse complement strand
CGCTCGGCCTGAGCAGCCGAGAGCTCTGCCTTGGCGTCTTCGACTTCCTTTATAAGTGCCGCGCGGGCGTCGCCACCCGGGTAGCTGCGCATCCGCATGTTCGTGTATGCGAGCTCTGCCTGATCGAGCCGCGCTTGTGCGGCTGCAACACGCTCGTCCGCCTTTCGGGCCTTCTCCTCCCACAGCGCGCGTGCGGCTCGATCCGGGTCTTCAGCCTTCTCTGCCGGCGTCTGTGCAACGCCTTGGGCATCGCCGCCTGCGGACGCGTCCGTTGGATTGGTCGCCGCGTTGCGTCTAGCGGGCCGAGGGTGTGTCGTCTTTGGCGGAGCGGGCTCCGCGCCTTCAGCGGGCTCATCGCTTACGTCCATCGTTGAGTCATCGGACACCGCGTCGACGTTGTCGCTGCTCTTAGAGGACTTGGCAGGGCTGGCTGCCGCCGGGGTTGGCTTGTAGGCGTCCCCAGCCCGCGCGCCCCACAAGGGGGCCGTAAGCAATAGGAAGCCGAGAAAGAACGGAATCCACCGCAAGTACGAGCCGGTCATACGCCTCCTTCTGCCATCGCGACGGCAGGCGCCACGGGCGCCCTTTCGTGCACGTAGTCATCGAGGTAGCGAGCGCTGCGCGCATCGAGCCCGACAAAACGGAAGCCAATACCGGGCATTTGGCCGCCCTGATCGGCACGTAGCCAGACCACCCTTGCGGTCGGTGCAAAGCGCCGCAACGTGTCAGGCAGCTCGAATTCCAAGGCGACTTCGGTACGGGGCGGCACCGAAAGCGCCCCTTCCACAAAGAGACCTCCGCGGGAGACGTTGCGAGCCTGCCCCCAGCTTTCAACCGCACCGCATCGAATACGAACTGGAGCGTCGATCTGGACGCGCGGAAGTCCGCGTACTGTGCTGAAGCGCAAGAACCGATTCACGGTTTCCAAGAGCGCCACACGGTTCAGCGGCTTCGAGAGTACGTCGTCTGCTCCCGCGTGGATCGCACGGGCGTGGTCCGCAGCAAGCTCACTGGCGACAATGAGAATCACCGGGATTCCAGAGAGCTCTGGGTCCGTCTTCACGGCGGCACACAGCTCGGTCCCGTCCATCCCGGGCATTCCAAGATCGGAAAGGATCATGACGGGGCGGTCCTTGCGTGCGATCGCGAGAGCCTCCTCACCGTCGGCTGCGGTCACGACCTTCCCCGCACGCGCCAAGAAGAGCGCACCGAGCTCCCGAAACATCTCAACGTCGTCGACGAAGAGGATCGTGCGACCCGACTCCACCGGCCTCTCCTCTCGGTCGTTCCGCATCAGGGCCTTGTGCCAGCCATTCCTGCGCTCAAAACCGTCAGGTCCGGTCGCACCAGCCACTGCCCAGTGACCGGATCTCTGAACCACTCCTGCTTCTCCTGGACGGTACGCTCGATGAGAGAGTTCACCTTGTACCCGTTGTAAGTCACCCGGACTGTCGCGGTCATCTTCTCAAGGTCGAACTCATTTGCTTGCGTCGCGTATTCAGTGAAGCGAACGTCGGACAGCAGCGGACGGCTCGCATCCCAGCGCTCAATCGCATCCTTCGCGACGAACCGGCGCGCCTGGTCGAATGCCCCCCAGCGGATCGACTGCGTGTACTCGCGCTGGCTGTCCTCGAAGTCGCCCCGTCTGTCCAGGAGATCCCAGCTCTTCACGGTCGCACAACTGACAAGGGTGAATGCGAGGCACGCCGCCCCCACCATCCATCCGACAGCCCGGGCACCCTTGCTCGTTTGGCTCATCATCGCGTCCCCTTCTGATGCAAATCGCCGGCAGACCGCCCCGCAGGCGAAAGGAATGTTTCGACTTCTACTTTCCTATCGGCAGGCGGCGGCGGGCCCTTACAGGGAACGGAGCTGTGGTAGGGTGGATCCAGGCTGCGACCATGCCAGGACCCTGGAGGAGCTCGCGCATTTCCCCCACATCGCCTGGGCTCGTCCTCGGGATCGACCTCGGGGGCTCCAAGATTGCCCTCGCTGTAGGTGACCCCTCGGGAGGCCTTCGTGCGGTGTTTCGCCGCGCTGCCAACCTCTCAGGTGACCCGGAGCGGGATCTCACTGCAATTGCCGCAGATGCACTGGGGATTCTCGCACGGGCCGGGATTGCCCGAGGCGAGCTGGGGGCGATTGGGCTTTCGTCGCCGGGGCCGATCGATCCCGAGACCCGGTGCATCCTCTCGCCCCCGAATCTACCGGGGTGGGTTGACGTGCCGGCGCCAGCCGTCTTGGAGAACACCTTCGGGTGCCCCTGTTTTCTTGAGAACGACGCGAACTCCGCGGCTCTTGCCGAGTGGCATTTCGGCGCCGCCAAAGGGACGCGAGACGCCGTCTATCTCACGATGTCCACGGGCGTTGGGGGTGGGCTCATTATCGGCGGGCGCTTGCACCGGGGTATCGGCTGGTGCGCGGGAGAGGTGGGGCATGCCCCTGTAGAGTGGAATGGAAGGCCGTGCGCCTGCGGACTCCGCGGCTGCCTCGAGGCCTATGTGGGCGGCCGGGCGTGGACGCAGCACCTACGACTGAAGGCTTCCGCGGGAGGCCGCGTCGCGCTTCTCGCGGGGGGCAAGGACCACATCCAACCCGAACACCTGGTGGCCGCAGCGCGCGAGGGTGACGGCTTTGCATTGGCCGAGCTTGGTCGATTCAACGACTATCTGGCTCGGTCGCTGGTGCAGACCATCTGCACCGTGGCACCTGAGGTCATCGTTCTCGGTACCATCCCGACGGCGGCGGGTGAACGCCTTTGCTTCGAGCCGATTCGGCGTCGCGTGCGTGAACACGTCTGGCCGCGGCTCGGCGAGCGTGTGCGGATTGTGCCCGCTGCCCTCGGGGATCGTCTGCCCTACTACGCGGGGATATGCGCCGCCCTGGCGGGGATCCAGGAGGGCAGGGGGAGCGGCAGCTAGTCTANNTAGTCTAGGTTAAGAGCGGAACCGCCCGACCTCTTGGGCCAGCGTTTCGGCGTCGGTGCGAAGGTTTTCCACCGTTGAGAGCACCTCGGGAATGCGTTCGCTGCTCTTGCGAGCGCTCTCGAGAATTCGGTTGACTGCGCTGGCGACGGCCTCGCTCGCTCGCGCATGCGACGCGGTGTTCTCCTGTATGGATCTAATCATCTCTGCGACCGACGCGATGCTGCTAGTGATAAACTTTGCCGTCTCCCGCTGCTCAGACGTCGATCGATGGACCTGCCGACAAACTTCGAGTGCGCCTTCGGAGTTCTTTAGCATTGTCTCGCTCGCGCGGGACTGCTCCCCGATTGCGCTGGAAATTTGCTGGACCATCTGGGATGTACGCTGTGCCGCTTCCGCGACGTGACGCGAACTCTGCGCTTGCTCTTGCGCTGCGCGCGCGATTTCGGCCACCCGGGCGCTTGCATCTCGAGCGGACGTGCGGATCGCCTGGAGTGCTTCTCCAGCCCGCGACGACCGCGCCACACCCGCCTCAACGGAATCGATGCCAGCGCCCATGGCGCGCATCGCATTCTCGGATTCCGCCTGCACGGCGCGAATGAGGCGCTCAATTTCTTGGGTGCTGCCTGCCGTGCGCTGAGCGAGCGTTTTCACGTGGTTGGCCACCACCGCAAACGCCTTGCCCTGTTCCCCCGCCTGCGCAGCAATAATCGCGGCATTGAGCGAAAGGAGATTGGTCTCGTCGTTGATGCTGCCGATCACGTTGACGATTTCGCCGATCTCGTTGATCCGCGCCGCAAGCCGCTCGAGGACATCCTTCGCACCTCGGGTAAGGTTCCGAATCTCCTCGATGCCCTCGATCGTGTCTGACACAGCAGTCGACCCGACCTCCGCACCCTCGCTCACTTGCTGCGTCAGGACGGAAGCTTCTCGTACGTGTTCCCCCACCTCCTGAATCGTACGGTCCATTTGGGTCATCGAGGATGCGGTTTCCTCGGCCATCCGCTGAACTGCATCGGCACTGTCTGCAACCTGCCGAACGCTCGCCCCCATCTCATGGATCGATGAGGTCGAAGAGTCCACTGAATCATGGAGCGAGGCAGCGCTGCGGGCGACCTCGTCAATCGCACTTCCCATCTGAAGAACGGACGACGAAGCCTCCTCAGCCGATCGCGAGAGGCTGTCGACCTCGGCATTGATGCCCTTGATCGATGTGTTGATGTTCGCGAGGAGGGACGCGGTTTCTTCCACCGCCTCGGTCTGTGCCTCTGCTCCTGTCGCGATTTCGTCCATGATCTGCGACACACGCTCGGGAGCGCTCTGCATGCGCTTCGTTAGGTGCTGCACTCGCGAGAGGACGCCTGCGAGCGCCTCGGCCAGTGCGTTGAGTCCTTGGCCAAGGCCCTGGAAGGAACCGAGCCTCCGCGGATCAAGCCGTGCGGTGACGTCACCAGAGCCGAGGGCGCTCAGCACGCGCTCGCTCTCGGCGACCGGGGAAAGGAGTGCGCCGACAAAGCGCCACAAGACTGCCAGCAGAGTGGCGAGCGTGCCCAAGGTAGCCGCCGTTCCCACCGCGAGAGCTTGCCTCGCCGTGCTGGCCAAGCTTGGCTCGCCGACACGCAGCGCAAGGCTCCCGACCCCGGCCGTGCCGGATCGAAGCGGCGCAACCACGAGCGTCGCCGAATCACCCGCCTCTTCGGATCCGCGCGGGAAGACCGCAACCTCACCCCCGGCGNNNGGGAGGGCTTTCGCGGCTGACAGGAGGGGCGCCAAGGCCGAACTGGCCGCGGGAGAGGCGATCGGCTGCGCGGCAAGTTGAGCTAGCTGCACGGCCGCAGCGCTCACGAATTCCCGACTGGCCTCCCGAGCGTCGCTTGCGGCGCGAGCGACCAGCAAACCAGTGACCAGCACAGCCATGAACGCCAGCGCACAGGCCATGAGCAGGACGACGCGCCGCTGTGCGCTCAACAAGAGCGCGCCCTTCTGGGACCGGTCCAACCGAGATCCCCCACCTCAAATCGAGAACACAACGTTGGCAGGATCAAAATCGGCGAGGCGCAGGAAGCGCTTGAGCGGCCGGGAACGGGGCCCACCTTTCGCTGTGCCGCCTACGGCGTTCCGCCACGCGAGTCCGCCGCGTTCGCTCGGAGGGCGCCGAACGTGTGTCCGCGGATCGCAGCACGCACGTCTTCGAGCATCCGGAAGTAGAAACGCAGATTGTGGACCGATGTCAGGCGCGCACCCAACGCCTCATTCACATGCAGAAGATGCCGCAAGTAGGCGCGGGAATAGCGCGAGCAGGTGGGGCAGTCACAACCCTCCTCGGGCGGTGATGGATCGTCGCGGTAGCGCGCATTGCGTACCCCGAGTGTTCCTGAACGCGTAAAAAGAAGCCCGTGTCGGCCGTTTCGTGTGGGGATTACGCAATCGAAGAAATCCACCCCAAGTGCGATGGCTTGAAGGAGGTCGGTGGGGCGACCGAGGCCCATGAGATACCGCGGCCGGTTCTCGGGCAGTTCCTCCTGTGCCGCAGCGATCAGCTCCTCGCGGCGGGCGCTTTCCTCCCCAAGACCGAGACCACCGAGCCCATGTCCGTCGAATCCGAGGGCGCCTGTGGCGCGCGCGCTCATTCGCCGGAGCGCAGCCGAGCACCCGCCTTGGACGATGCCAAAGAGTGCCTGGTCGACCCGGCGGCGCGCCCGGAGTGAGCGCTCCGCCCAGCGCAAGGTGCGCTCCATTGCCGCACGCGCGCGCAAGGTCGGCGTCACTACGTCGTCGGATACACACTCGTCCAGCACCATTGCGACGTCGGCGCCCAGTTTCTCCTGCACCTCGACCGCCCGTTCCGGTGTCAGGGTTCGGCACCGGCCGTCATGTGGTGAGCGGAAGGTCACGCCCTCTTCGTCGATTCCCGCCCGCGCAGCCAGTGAAGTGACCTGGAAGCCACCACTATCGGTAAGCCAAGGCCCCCCCCAACCGGTGAACGAATGGAGCCCTCCCGCGCGGGCCACGACGTCCTCGCCTGGCCGCTCGTGCAGATGGTAGGCGTTCGAAAGCAGGATCTGGGCGCCAAGCCTTTCTAGTTCATCCGGAGCGATGCCTCGGACTGCGCCGAAAGTGGCGACGGGCATGAAAGCGGGTGTCTCGATGACCCCATGGGGTGTCACGAGCCGAGCAGACCGGGCAAGGCCGTCGCGGGCGGTGATCTCAAACGCGAAGCCCCGTGCCTTCACAGGATGAGCATCGCGTCGCCGTAGCTGTAGAAGCGGTAGC
>DOUU01000263.1:0-1415 GCA_003520425.1 Deltaproteobacteria bacterium | reverse complement strand
GCGCCCCCTCCCGCCGAGACCCGCCGATCCGCGGCCGCGCAGCTCTCGAGAACGCGCGTCGCGGTGGTGCCCACGGCGATGATCCGACCCCCCCGTGTTCTCGCCCTCGCGATCGCGTGGGCGGTGGACTCGGGTAGCTCGAAGTGCTCAGCATCGAGGCGGCCGCTGGTGAGGTCCCTGGGGCGCAGCGGGCGGAATGTGCCCGGCCCGACATGCAGCACCAACTCCGCGCGTTCCACGCCTGCAGCGGCGAGCTCACCGAGCAGGCGCTCGGAGAGATGCAGGCTCGCGGTCGGCGCGGCCACGGAGCCTGGCACACGCGCGAAGACGGACTGATAGCGCTCGAGGTCGGCTCCGCGGGGAGCGTTCCTCCGGATATAGGGGGGCAGGGGCGCTTCGCCCATCTCGAAAGGGGAGACTCCTCGCGGAAAGCTGAGCACGACCTCTCCCTCCAGGTCGAGCCCGACCAGCTCGGCGGGAATCTCTTCGCCGGGAGGGCCGAAGGCGAAGCGCTGGCCCACCCGCAGGCGCCCTCGGCAGCGGAGCAGCGCCCGAAAGCAATCCTCCTTCTGGGCCGGCCCGAGAAGGAGTGCTGACGCAGCTCCTCCCGTTGCCTTCCTTCCGCGCAGCCGCGCCCGCAAGACCCGCGTCTCATTCACAACGAGGAGGTCGCCCGGTCGAAGCCATTGCCGAAGGTCACGCACACGGCTGTGTGTAAGGACGCCATTGCCGGCGCGATCGAGGACGAGAAGCCTTGCAAGGTCACGCTCGGGCGCGGGCTCTTGTGCGACAAGTTCTGCCGGGACCGCGAAGTCGTACGGGTCGAGCTCATGAGGTCCGCTGCGGGTGGCCTCCTTTGTGCGAGCTGCGACGCTGCGGGGTCGGTTCGGACCCGACGGTGTCCTAGCGCTCACGGGCACTCTGATCGATCAGCGCTTCAAGTAGCGCGGGATGTTCCGCGAACGCGTCATGAGAAAAGAGCGAGACGCCAGCGAGGCCGGCCAAATGCGCCGTGCGGAGCTGGTGCGCAGCTCGATCCGGCGCATCGGCGAAAAGCCAGCTCCCGAGCCCCACCCAGATTCGATCGCTTGCGATCCCATGGTAGGCACGCAATTCCGTTACAAAGAAGTGGTCGTCGGTCGTGTACAGCATTGGAACGGCAAAATCCAAGAGACCGTCGTCGAGCCATCCCGGCCAATCTTGATACACGGAGAAGTATGACCGTTCCGGAAAGGGCCACACCGCAGCCGAGACGGTTAGGGTCGGCTGCTCCGCCCGGACCGCGTCGCGGATCGCCCGCACGAGCGCCGTGACCTGCGCCCGTCGCCAAGCATCCCACGCATTCGCGTTCGCCCCGGGAGGACCGAGCGGGGCGGGGAGTCCCGTCTCTCCCGTGAACCGAGCGCGCGTGGCAG
>DOUU01000164.1 GCA_003520425.1 Deltaproteobacteria bacterium | reverse complement strand
TCGCTTGCGGGCCGCTCCAAGAGTGCGAACGGCGGACTCGCGTACACGACGAGCAAGGCTGCGATCCTCGGAATGACGCGTCACCTGGCGTTCGACTACGGCCCCCGCGGCGTGCGGGTCAACGCCATCTGTCCGGGAGGCGTCGACACTCCGATGCTCCGGGGCGCCGGGCGCGGGCGCACCCCCGAGGAGACCGAGCGCCGCCGCCAGGGGATCGTCGCCTACGAGTTTTTTATGCCGATCAAGCGCCTCTCGACCCCGGACGAGCAGGCATCCGCCATCGCCTTCCTCGCGTCGGACGAAGCGTCGTACATCAACGGCGTCTCGCTGGATGTGAACGGCGGCCTCTTCATGGCCTGAAGTCCGCGTCACCATCGAAACCGCGCCCGAGGAGAATGCATGGCACGCTTGCCCTACATCGATCTTGCGACGGCCTCGGAGCCCGTGCGGGAGGTCTTCGCGCGGCTGCCGGTCCCTCTCAACATCTTCAAGCTCATGGCGCTCGCAGAAAGCTGTTTTCGTCCCCTGCTCAGCCTCGGAACGGCAATCCTCGGCCGACAGAAGCTCAACTCGAAGCTCCGGGAGCTCGCGATCCTGCGCGTGGCCGCGCTCTCGGGTGCCCGCTACGAATGGATCCAGCACGTGCCGATTGCAAAGCACGTCGGAGCAACGGACGCCCAGGTCGCTGCCATCGAGCGCGGAGGGATCGATGCGCCGTGCTTTGATGCCACCGAGCATGCGGTACTCCGTCTCGCCACCGAGCTCGTTGCAGGAGTCCGCGTGACGGACGCCACCTACAGCGAAATCGCGCTGCGTTTCTCGCCGCAGGAGATCGTGGAGCTCATTCTGGCGGTCGGCTACTACCGAATGCTCGCAACCCTGATGGAAACCGCCGCCATCGACCTCGATCCGCCCGCTGGAACGCGCGTCGTGGAAGCGATCCGATAGGGCAGAGGGTTGGGGCCGGTGCTCAAGATCCTTCGGCGAGCAGGGCCTCGATCTTGGCGACGATGGCCGGATCTTCGGGCTGGGTCTGAGGATCAAACTTCGCCACCACAGCGCCCTGGCGATCGAGCAGATACTTCTGGAAGTTCCACTTGACGTCGCCTCCAAGCGGCGCGGGCAGCGTGGTGAGCGCCTTGTAGAGCGGATGGATGTCGGCACCTTTCACGCTGATCTTGGAGAACATCGGGAACCGGATGTCGTAGGTGGCGCGGCAAAACTCCGCGATCTCCCCGTCCATCCCAGGTTCCTGGCCTGCGAAATTGTTCGCGGGGAATCCGAGCACCACGAAGCCCCGGTGCTCGTATTTGTCGTAGAGCGCTTCGAGACCTTCGTACTGCGGTGTCAGCCCGCACCGGCTGGCGGTGTTGACGAGCATTACGACCTTGCCCTTGTATTCGGAGAGGGCTTGGGGGCTCCCGTCGAGGCGTTTCATCGTGAAAGTCAGCACGTCGACTCCTTTCGTGACGCTCCCGGCCATGGCTGCCGCGAACAGGAGCGGCCCGATGCCAAGCGCCGTCACGAAACGCAAATGGGGGATCCGCGCTCCATCCTCTCCTGCCCCGCCGCGGCCGCTCCGCCCGTCTACACTAGCGACCGCGGGGGCGCCGGCGAAGCGGCCCTAGAACACTGACGGGGAGGAGCCACGATGAGCGAGCCCTTTGACCTTCGCATGCCACTCGAGGAGGCCATGGAGACCCAGCGAGCGATCCGGCGCCTCAAATCCGACCCCGTGGACGACGGGCTCGTTCTGCGACTCCTCGAGCTCGCGCTCAAGGCGCCGACCGGCTCCAACGCGCAGAACTGGGAGTTCGTCGTGGTGCGCGACCCCGCCGTGAAGGCCCGACTGGCACGGCGCAACCGCCAAGCCTGGGGCGTTTACGGCGGGATCGGGCGCCGGCTCGCCCGGGGGGACGCCAAGATGCTGCGGCTGCTGGATGCGGTGCAGTGGCAAGCCGACCATTTCGAGCAGATTCCGGTCCTCGTGGTGGCCTGTCTGCGCGGCCTGCGCGCGCCCTTTCCGCCGCTTTTCGCCACGAGCTACTACGGCTCGATCTATCCATCCGTCCAGAACCTGCTGCTCGCCGCCCGGGCAGCGGGCCTCGGCGCCGCACTCATCACGCTTCCGCTCTGGAGCACGATCTCCGTCCGTCGCATTCTCGGCCTCCCCTGGAATGTGACGCCCTGCGCGGTCGTGCCCCTCGGCTGGCCGATCGGCCGCTACGGTCCGACGACGCGCAAGCCCGTGGGGGACGTGGTGTCGCTGGATCGCTACGGCCATCGCCCCTTTCGTAGGCGCTGAACTTGCCGCATTCAATCGATCGTTTAAAATGATCGTTTGTGAGCCTGCCGCTGCGCAAGGCGGATACGCATCGTGAAACACAGGAGCGGCTCCTCACCGCGGCCGCAGCGCTGTTCGCGGAGCGCGGGTTCTTCGGAACAAGCGTTCGGGAGATCGCACAGCGCGCACGGGTGAACATCGCCGCGGGCCACTACCATTTCGGCTCCAAGCAGGAGCTCTATCTCGAGGTCACGCGGCAGCAGTTCGAGCAGATCGCCGCGCAGCTCAAGGCGCGCCGCGCCTCCTTCGCGCCCTCCGAGATCGACGCGGCCTCGCGCCCTGAGCTCGTGGCGATGTTGAGGGGCCGGGTCGAGACCATGCTCGAGAACCTGCTCGGCCCGCCACCGAGCATCCACGGCCAGCTCATGCAACGGGAGATGTGCGATCCGAGCGGCGCGCTCCCAGTGATCGTCAAACAGTTCATCCGTCCTCACAAGGAGCAGATGCAGCACGTCATCGCGCGCCTCGCACCGCCCCTCTCGAAGCGCGAGCTCGAGCGCTGCTGCTTCAGCATCGTCGGGCAGATCTTCTTCTACCGGATGATGCTTCCGGTCCTTCCTCTTCTGATGGGCGTCGCCGAGCTGCCGCGCGATTTCGTGCGCACGACCGCAGATCACATCACCGCGTTCTCGGTCGCGGCCCTGGACGAACTCTCGCGCCGTTCCGAGCGCGCAGGGGCGGGTCGCTCCCCTCGGCGCGCGGGCGCGCGGCGGTGAAGCCATGCCGCGCCGCCTGATCCCCCTCGTTCTCGTCGCCGCGGCGGCCGTGGTGGCTCTTGTCGGCTACTTGCGCAGCGATCGCGGCGAGGTGCGCTTCACCGGCTTTGTCGAAGGCGAGGAGCGCGTGCTGCGCAGCGAGGTGGAGGGCCGGGTGCTCGACGTCCGCTTCTCCGAGGGGGAGGGGATCCCGCCCGACGCGGTGGTCGCGCAGCTCGACGACGCAGAGATCCAGGCACGCATCCACACCAAGCAGCAGGAGATCGTGACCGCGGACGCGGACATCGCACGTCAGGAGGAGCAGCTCGCGCTCGTTCAGCAGACCTGGAAGCAAGACCTTTTGGCGCGCGAGGCCGAACTCCGCCAAGCCAACGCCTCCGCGGAGCTGGCCAAGCGCACCCTCGAGCGCAAACAGACGCTGCTCCGGAGCAACGTCGCGAGCCAGGAATCCCTCGATGAGGCGCGTTCGCGCCACGACGAGACGCACAGCGCCGTCGACCGCGCGCGTGACCTCCTGGCGCGCGCACAGGCCGAAGAGCGCCAGATCAGTGTCGCCGAGCGGGAGCTCGAGGTGCTGCGTCAGCGACGCGAGCTGGCCGCGGCCCAGCTCGAGGAGCTGCGCGTCGTGGCGGCCCGCTATCAGATCCGCGCGCCAAAGGTCGGCACGGTCCTGCAGACTCAGCTCATCTGGCCCGGTGAACTGGCCCAGCCCGGCACGCCCGTGGCGTCGGTGCTTGATCCCGAGGACAAGTATGTCCAGATCTATGTGCCTGTCGCCGACGTGTCGCAACTGCGCGTCGGGCAGCCCGTGGAAATCGAACTCGACAGTGAGCCCGGCACGCGGACGCCCGGCGAGGTGAGCTTCGTGGCCGACAAGGCGAACTTCACGCCGGAGAAGATCGAGACCCGCAGCGATCGCATCGGACAGGTCTATCGCGTGAAAATCCGGATCCTGAAGGACGCGGCGCGGCTGCAGCCGGGAACCGAGGGCAACGTCTACCTCGCGTCCTCAGCCCGAAGGAAGGACGTGGCGCTCGGGCAAGAGAAGAAATGAGCGTCCAGCCGTCGCTCCGACTGCGCGGCCTGCGCAAGCGCTTTGGCCAGCGCAGCGCCCTCGACGGGGTCGATCTCACGCTCGAGGGTCCTCAGATCGTCGGCATTGTCGGACCCGACGGCGCGGGCAAGACCACCCTCTTGCGCGCCATCGCCGGGCTGCTCGAGATTGCCGCGGACGAAGCCAGCGTGCTTGGCTTTGACCTTCGCAAGGACGTGCGCGCCCTGAAGGCGCAGATTGGCTACGTACCCCAGTCCTTCAGCCTGCATCGGGATCTCTCGGTGTATGAGAACCTGCGCTTCACCGCGCGGCTCCATCGCCTGGGCAACGAGGAGTTCGAGCGCCGTACAGAGTCGCTGCTCGCGCGCACGGGCCTCCTGCCGTTCGCGGACCGGCCTGCGGGCGCGCTCTCCGGAGGCATGAAGCAGAAGCTCTCGATTGCGAATGCACTCCTGCCCGAGCCGGCGCTGCTTGCCCTCGACGAGCCGACGGCGGGCGTGGACGTGATGGCCCGCGACGAAATCTGGCGGATCCTTGAGGAGCGCCGGGGCAAGAGCCTCGTCTTGATCAGCACGAGCTACCTCGACGAGACGGAGGCATGCGACCGGCTGCTCTACCTGGATGAGGGGCGGGTCGTCGCGCAAGGCACTCCCGCGGAGCTGCGCGCGCAGGTGCCCGTCAGGCTCCTGCGGGCCTGGGGCAGCGACCCGCGGGCCATCGCCAAAGCCGCGGGCGCGCTGCCGTACGTCGTCTCTGCGCGGGTGCGGGGACCTTTCGCGCGCATCGAGATCGCAGCGGAGGAGCTTCCCGGCGAGGCCCGCCTGTACGCGGATTTTGCAGGGCTCGTGCCGCGGGTCCGGCTGCTCGAGCCTGCGCCGGTCGACATGGAATCCGCGCTGCTCTTTCTCTCCCGCAAGCAAACCCAAGGGACAAGCGCCCCGTGAAGCGAATCCTGAAGGGGGGTTTGAGTTCCAAGGCGCCGACCCCGGCACGGCGGCGGGCGAAAGGAGCCGCGTGAGCGCGCCCATCATCTCGGTGCGCAACCTGACCAAACGGTTCGGCGAGTTCACCGCCGTGGACCGCCTTGCGATCGATGTCGCACCTGGCTCGATCTTCGCGTTTTTGGGCGCGAACGGCTCGGGCAAGAGCACGACGATCCGCATGCTGATTGGTCTCTTGCGACCGACGGAGGGTTCGATCGAAGTCGACGGCGTCGACGTGATTCGCCATCCGCGGCGCGTGCGCGACCACATCGGCTACATGGGGCAGAAGGTGAGCCTCTACCCGGGGCTCTCCTTGCGCGAGAACGTCGAGTTCTACGCCGGGCTCCACGGACTCGCCGGCCCTGAGTTGGAAGCACGCTGGGGCGCACTGCGCGAGCGTTTCGAGCTCTCGGACGCCGAGGCGGAGCGTCCGGAGAACCTGCCGGCTGGCCTCCGACAGCGAGCGGGCCTTGCCCTCGCGACGCTCCATCGGCCCCGGGTCCTCTTCCTCGACGAGCCGACCGCCGGCGTGGACGTCCACAGCCGCGGCCTCTTCTGGGAGCTGATCCGGGAAGAGGCCGACGCGGGAAGGACGGTCTTCGTGACCACCCACTTCCTCGAGGAAGTGGACTATTGCGACTGGGCCTCCTTCATCGACGAGGGCAAGCTGATTGCGAACGCGGTCCCCGAGGACCTTCGTCGCCGCTACTCCGGCGGCTACCGCGTGCACATCGACGGAGAACCCGCACAGGAGCTCACGACCCCCGCGATCGATGACGCTTTCTTCGCCGAGCTCGACCCCCTGCTCGCCGTTCGACCCGGCGCGCGCGTGCGGATCGACTCGCCCTCCATGACGGACGTCTTCCGTCGCGTGATCGCAGAGTCGACCGGCGCAAGGCGGGCGCAGCCGTGAACCCGCGCCGGCTGTGGACGCTTCTCGTGCGGGAGGCACGCGCCACGTGGCGCAACCCCTTCACCATGACGATTCTGGTTGCGGTTCCCCTGGCGGCCCTCCTGGTCTTTGGCTTCGTGCTCTCCACCGAGGTGGAGAGGCTCCCGCTCGGGGTCCATGACGCGAGTGGCACGGCGTCGAGCCGGCGCCTCGTCGCGGAACTCGCGGCCAAGGGCACCTTCGTGCCGAGAGCCTTCGCGACGCGGGAAGGCCTCGATCACGCGCTCGTGGCGGGGCAGATCAGCGCCGCCGTCGTGATCCCGCCGGACTTTGATCGCCGGCTCCGTGAGGCGGCCGCGGGCGGCGCCCCGGCGGAGATCCAGGTGCTCTACGACGGCGGGGAGACCGTGCTCGCGGGCAATTCCGAAGCCTTCTTGCGCACCCTCGCGCTCTCGACGGTCGCCGAACTCTCGAGCGGCGCGCGCGCGCAGGCGATGGGAGGGCCGGCTGCGCCGTCCCATGTCTCGCCCTCCGGCGCGGCGGGTCCAGCCTCGGGCGGCGTGCGCGTGGTGACGCGGGCTCTTTTCAATCCGAAGCTCGACGGCTCCCGTTTCATGGTATCCGGCACCTTCGGATTTGTGCTTTCGTTTCTCACCGCGCTCATCACGGCAGTGTCGATCGTGAGTGAACGCCTCTCGGGAACCTTCGAGCAGCTGCAGGTCACCCCCGCCACCTCGCTCGAGATCCTGCTCGGCAAGATCCTGCCGCTCGGAGCAGTCTTCGCGGCGGATGTGGTGCTCATGGTGCTCGCAGCAGGCTTTTTGCTCGGGGTGTGGCCCGAAGGAAGCGTCGTCTTCTTCGTCATCGTGTCGTCGTTCTATGTGCTGACGTCGCTCTCGCTTGGACTGCTCATCTCCGCCACCTCCGCCACGGCAGCGGAAGCCGTGCAGAAGACGGTTCTCTTCAGCATCCCCCTGGTCCAGCTCTCAGGCTTCGCCTTCCCGATCCGGAATATGCCTGCGCCTTTTCGCTGGCTCGCCGAGCTCTTCCCAGCGACCCACTACATCCGGGTCAGCCGCGCCATCTACCTGCGTGGGGAGGGCCCCCTCTCGCTTCTTCCCGAACTTTCGCTGCTGGCGTTTTTCACCCTGATTCTCGTCGGGGTGGCGCTGCGGAGCATCGAGGGGCGGGAATGAGGGGACGCCTCCAGAGCTTCCTCTCCAACGTCCTCGCCGTCGCCTACAAAGAAGCGGTCGTGATGCGCCACGACCGGGCGTTCATCGGCATGGTGCTCGCGCAGCCGATCATGATGCTGATGCTCTTCGGGTTCGCCCTCACCAACGAGCCGAGGAACGTGCCTTGGGTCGTCCTCGACCGCAGCCAGACCGCGGTCTCGCGCCGCTTCCTCGAGGATGTATTCGTGACCGGCTATTTCGAAAGGGCCCGCGCCGTCGGGAGCTACGAGGAGGGGCGCGCCCGGCTCGGACGGGGACAGGCCATCGCGTTTGTCGTGGTGCCCGAGGACTTCGGCCGCAAGGTCCTGCGCGGGGGGCCGGAGGTTCAAGTCCTGGTGGACGGCTCGGACCCGCTGACCTCCGCGCGCATTGCCGCGTACATCGGGGAGGTCGCATCCCGCTTCGATCCGGAGCGCGGCGGCGCCAGACTCGCCCGGGTGGCAGCGCCTGAAATCGGAGCCGGCGAGGCCGCTCCGCTCGAGATCCGTCAACGCTTCGAGTTCAATCCGACCCTCCGGGACCGTGTCTTCTTCATCGCAGCGCTGGCGGGCATGCTGCTCACGAACCTCTGCCTCTCGGCCTCGAGCCTGGGCCTGGTCGGGGAACGCGAGAACGGCACCTATGAGCAGATGCTCGCCCTCCCCACCTCGCCCCTCGAAATCGTGTTGGGAAAGCTCTTGCCCTACGCAGGGGTCGCGTATCTGGTGCTCACCTTGGCGACGCTGCTCGCAGGCATCACTTTCGGGATCTGGCCCAAAGGCAGCTGGCTCGCCCTGTATCTGGTCACCCTCCCCTTCGTCTTGGCCTCCCTCACCATCGGGGTCTTCGTGTCCGCCTTCGCGCGCACGACCGCGCAAGCCGTCTTCATCACCGTCTTCTTCATCCTGCCTTCCTTCGTCCTTTCCGGGACGATGTTCCCCTATCAGCTCATGCCGGACGGTGTGCGGCAGATCGGGGGACTCCTGCCTTTGCGCTGGTACCAGATCGCCCTGCGGCGCATCATCGAGCGCGGCGCTGGCCTCGAGGAGGTGGCCATCCCCCTCGTCGCTCTTTCCGCCATCTTCCTCGTGCTCTTGACAGCGGTCCGGCGGCTTGTGAAACCTCGGCTCGGATGACGAGGCCTCTTCATGCCAGCAGGCGGGCCGGTTTAGACTCGGGGGCGCCCGCCCGATATGCTGTGCACATGCCGACACCGCCCAACCCCCTGACCCGGCGCCGCTTGCTCGCGGCGCGCATCGCCTTCTTTCTGCTCCTGCCGCTCGGCGCAGCTCCGGCCCGGGCGGACTCGGCGCTCACCTGCGATGCCCTGCCGCCCCTCATGTCGACCTATCTGCAGCACCACGTGCAATATCACAGCCTCGACGACACGCTGAAGGGTCGTGTCGTGGAGTCCTATCTTCAGCGGCTCGACCCCTCGCGCACGCTCTATCTTCAGAAGGACGCAGATCGGCTCACAAGCCAGCTCCGCACGAACCTCGACCAGATCCTCCAGGGGGATTGCCACGGTCTTGCGGAGGTGCACCAGGACGTCGTCAAGCGCGCGCGGGAGATGGAGGTTTTCGTACGCTCTGTCGTCGGGAAGCCGGACTATGCCGTGAATCCCAACGTCGAACTCCTGATCGATCCCGCCAAACGAGGATTCCCGAAGACTCCCGAGGAGAGGGATGCCCTCTACCACGCCCTGATCGACTTCCAGATCTCGAACTACCTCTCCACGGGCCTCAAGCCAGAAGAAGCCAAGGACCAGCTCATCCACCGCTACAGCCTGCTCTCAAAGCAGCTCGCCGAGCAGAAGCCGGACGAGCTCAATGCGACGTTCCTCGACGCCTTTGCGACCGCCCTCGATCCCCACTCCAACTACTTCTCGCCCGACGATGCCGAGGATTTCCAGATCTCGATGGGCCTGCAGCTCGAGGGCATCGGCCTCGCCCTTTCCTCGCGCGACGGCTACTCCGTGGTCGAGGAAGTGATCCCCGGGGGTGCGGCAGACCGGAACAAGGGCGTCAAGCCCAAGGACAAGATCATCGCAGTCGGCCAGGAGGGTCAGGACCCCGTCAACATCATCGACATGAAGCTGCGCGACGTGGTGCGTCTCATCCGGGGCAAGAAGGGCACACCCGTGCAGCTCACGATCTTGCGCCAATCGGGGGAGGGAACCGAGCGCTTCAACGTCACCATCGTGCGCGACAAGATCGACCTCGAGCAGCAAGCCGCGAAGCTGCGCTTTGAGACGAAGGAGGTGGACGGCCGCAAGCTCAAGCTTGCGGTTCTCGAGCTCCCCTCCTTCTACGGGGATCGCGACAGCAGCAAGCGGCAGAGCGAGCGGGATGTGGAGAAGCTGCTCAAGCAGGTGACGGCGGAGAAAGCCGACGGCCTGCTCCTCGATCTCTCCCGCAATGGGGGCGGACTGCTCGAGTCGGCCGTCAGCATCTCGGGCTTCTTCATTCGAGACGGCGGCATCGTGGCTGTGCAGCAGGGAAAGAAAGAACCCAAGGTGCTCGAGGATCCGGATGACGGGATCCTCTACTCCGGGCCTCTCGTGGTGCTGACCTCCCGGATCACGGCTTCGGCCTCGGAAATTCTAGCCGGCGCACTCAAGGACTATCAACGGGCGGTGATCGTGGGCGACGACCAGACCTTTGGAAAGGGCACGGTGCAAAGCGTGGTGCCGCTGCGCACGGGCCTTGGAGCGCTCAAGATCACGACGGCCCTGTTCTTCCGACCGGCGGGAGAATCGACGCAGCAGGAAGGAGTCCCCTCGGATGTGTCGATCCCCTCGATCACGAACTCGCCGGAGTTTGGCGAAGGCAGCCAGCCTTACGCGCTCCCGGGCCAGAGCATCTCGCCTTTTCTCGATCACAAGTTCTTGAAGGAAGCGCCGTGGCTCCCGGTGACGCCCGACGTGGTGACCACGCTCGCGGAGAAGTCACACGCGCGTGTGGCGTCGACCAAGGAGTTTGCCGAGGTCGAAAAGCAGCTCGCCGAGGCCAAGAAGAACCAGGGCGTGGTCCACCTCGCCGACATCCTGAAGGAAAAGGACAAGGAGAAGGAGCCCGATCTCGCGAGCGCCACCCACGAGATCACTCCTCAGCTCAAGGAAGCCCTCAACATCCTCGCGGACTACGTGGTGCTCGATCAAGAGCGGGCCATCGCCCAGGCCCACTCTGCCGAACGGCAAAACTAGAGCTCCTAGCCGGGAAGGCGCGTTACGAGTCCACGCTCGCCGAGGATGCGGCGGGGTGTCGGCGCGTAGCGGAGTCCAAACCGGCGAAGCCCGGCCTCGCGGGCGACTCCCGCCGCCTTTTCCGGAGAGTCCAGCAGCATCACGTGGGAGAGCTCCCGATCGGTGAGCGCGGCCGCACTCACCATCCGCCGCAGCTGCTCCACGAGCGGAGCCCAGTACTGCGACCCCATGAGCACGATCGGGAAGTCCTTCACCTTGCCGGTCTGAACGAGCGTCGCGATCTCAAACAGCTCATCGAGCGTGCCGAAGCCCCCGGGGAGCACGATGAAGGCGTAGGCATACTTCACGAGCATCAGCTTGCGGACGAAGAAATACCGGAAGGTGACCTGGCGATCGAGCCAAGGGTTTGGAGCCTGCTCGTGGGGCAGCTCGATATTGCAGCCGACGGCGCGGCCGCCCACTTCCTTTGCGCCGCGGCATGCCGCTTCCATGACTCCGGGACCGCCGCCCGTCATGACCGTAAAACCGGCCCGCGCCAGTTCCCGGCCGACGGCCCGTCCGAGCGCGTACGCGGGATGGCCCTCACCGAAGCGCGCCGATCCGAAGACGGTGACACAGGGCCCCACGAAGTGGAGTGCGCGGAAGCCGCGGATCAATTCGGCGAAGATGCGCAGGGCGCGCACGAGCTCGAAGCCCCGGGAACGAGGCCCTTCCAGGAACGGCGTCTCCTCGGTCGTGCCGAGTGCGTTCTGCACGGGTGCCGCCGTCACGGGACGAGCACGAGCTTGCCGACCGTTTCCTGGCGCTCGATGCGCGCTTGGGCGGCGGCCGCTTCTGCAAGGGGCAGCGTTTCCACGGGCACCCGGAGCATCCCGGTCGCAAGGCCCTCGAAGAGGGCGGAATAGGCCTTGGGAATCTCGGCGATGCGATGCTCGATCGTGCAGCCGAGGAAATAGGTGCGCAGCCCGAGATTGCGTCGCGAGGTGAGAAACCCCGCAGCCAGCGCTTCCAAGGGCGGCTCTCCCCCCGAGGTCCCGAAAAGAACCACCGTCCCTTCCGGCGCGCAGGCCTCAAAGCCGCGTGCAAAACGCGGTCCAGCGACGGAATCATAGACCACGTCCACCCCGCGGCCGCCGGTGATCTCGCGGATCCGTGCCAGCACGTCCTCGCGCCGGTAGTCGATGGTGTGGGCATAGCCCGCGGCACGCGCCACCTGCGCCTTTTTCGAGCTCGAGACCAAGCCGATCGCCGTCGCGCCCTGCGCGCGGAGAAGCCCGCCGAGGAAGCAGCCCACGCCCCCGGCCGCGGCATGAACCAGCGCGCTGGTTCCGCGTCCCACGCGTAGATCGTGCGCAAGGAAATACGCGGTAAGCCCGGCCACGGGGCAGGCGGCGGCCTGCTCGAAGGAGACGGCTTCGGGGATCTTCACGGCGAGCGCCGCGATCGCAATACTCTTCTCTGCGTATGCCCCGTGGAGATGGATGCCAAGTGCCCGGTCGCCGACACGAAACTGCTCGACTCCCGCGCCCACGGCGTCCACGACGCCCGCGAAATCGGTGCCGGGAATAAAGGGCGGCACAAGCCCGGCTTCGCCGTGGCGGCGGGTCTGGATGTCGTGGAAGTTGATGGCGACCGCGCGGTTGTGGATGCGCACCGCGCCCGGGGGCGGCACCGGCTCGGGCACCTCCACCGGCTTCAGCACCTCGGGTCCGCCTTGGCCCGTGACATGGATCGCTCTCATCACTCCGCTCCTTTGCGCAGCTTGGTCGCCGCATTGCGCGAGCCCGGGACCCTGCCCGCGCGCCCGCACTCTGACAGGTCACGTCCCCTCCGGTATCCTCAGGCCACAAGTCCGTGCGCCGCCGCAGGAAGGAGTCCGAATGAGCCCGGCCGAGCATACCCGAGAGCGCATCGCCTCCCTGATCGAAGAGAACCGCGTCCTGCTGTTCATGAAAGGGACCCGCCGCTCGCCCCAGTGTGGCTTCTCCGCGCGTGTCATCAGCATCCTCGACAGCATGCTTTCCGAGTACGAGACCTTCGACGTGCTCTCGGATCCCGAAATTCGTGAGGGCATCAAGGTCTTTTCTTCGTGGCCAACCATCCCGCAGCTTTACGTGGCGGGCGAGTTCATCGGGGGCTGCGACATTGTGACGGAGCTCTACGAGAGCGGCGAGCTCCACGAGAAGCTGGGCGTACCGCTAAAGGCGGTTGAACCGCCCACGATCCGGATCACGGACGCGGCGGCCGAAGCGCTGCGCCAGACGGGCGCCGGCGCGAAGGACAAGGAACTCCACCTCGCCATCGATGCACAGTTCCAGAACCAGCTCTACCTCGGTCCGCGAAAGCCGGGGGAGCTTTTCGCAAAGGCGAACGGCATTGGCGTGTGGATCGATCGCTCGAGCGCAGAGCGTGCCGAGGGACTCACCATCGACGTCGTGCAGACGACGGAGGGGCCGGGCTTTCGGATCGAGAACCCGAATGCCCCGGTTCAGGTCAAACAGCTGAGCCCCGCCGGGCTGAAGCGCATGCTTGACGACCAGGAGCCTCTCCGTCTCTTCGACGTGCGGACCCAAGACGAGCAGGCGCAGGCAAGGATTCCGCAGGCTCGCCTGCTGACGCCGGAGGTGGTCGCGGAGATCGAAGGCTTGGACAAGGACACGGTGCTCGTTTTTCACTGCCACCACGGCGGCCGAAGCCAGAAGGCGGCGGAACACTTCGGCTCACTCGGCTTCCGCAACGTCTACAACCTCGCCGGTGGAATCGATGCCTGGTCCCGCGAGGTCGACCCGAAGGTGCCGCGCTACTAGCTCGAGGTGCACGCCGTGCCGCTTCAGATTCTAAACGCCGGCGTCGACACCACGGGGGTACTCCGCAAGGCCCTCGAGTCCGCATTCCCCGGCGCTGAGATCGAAGTCTCTTCGGCGAGCCCGGGGCACTTCGAGCTGCGCGTGGTTTCGAAGGCGTTCGAGGGCAAGACGCGCGTTCAGCAGCAACAGCTCGTGTACAGGGCGATCACCCATCTGATGAGCGGTGACACCGCGCCCGTGCATGCGATTGACCGGATGCAGACCCTCGTCCCGTGAGCGCCGGCAGCCTTCAGGGCCGCGTGTGTATCGTGACCGGCGCGAGCTCTGGCATCGGGCTTGAAACGGCGCGTGGCCTCGCCGCGCAGGGGGCCACCCTCGTTGCGGTCTGCCGCAATCGGGAGCGGGGCGAGGCGGCCCTCGCAAGCGTCCGCGAGAGCACAGGCAACGAGGACCTCCACCTCGCCCTCGCGGACCTCTCAGCGCAGGCCAGTACCCGGCAGCTGGCCAAGGAGCTGCTTGCGCGTTGGGAGCGCATCCACGTCCTCGTGAACAATGCCGGTGTGTTCGAAGCCCGCCGCAGACTCACGGCGGATGGGATCGAGAGGGTGTTCGCCGTGAACCATCTCTCCTACTACCTGCTGACACGTCTGCTCCTCGACCGCCTGAAGGAGAGTGCACCCTCCCGTGTGGTGAACGTGGCTTCGGATGCACACCGCTTCGCCAGGCTCGACTGGGAAAATCTCCAGGGAGAGAAGAGCTGGAGCTTCATGCGGCAATACGGCCTCTCGAAGCTCTGCAACATCCTGTTCACACAGGAGCTTGCGAAGCGGGTGGCGGGGAGCGGCGTCACAGCGAACGCGCTCCACCCGGGCGCCGTGGGCACCCGGCTCGGCCAGAACAACGGCGCGTGGGCGAAAGCGCTGACACTCCTCCTGCGGCCCTTTCTCCTGACGCCCGCCCAGGGTGCAGACACATCGATCTACCTCGCGTCCTCGGCCGACGTCGGGGGCGTGAGCGGCGCCTATTTTGTGAAGCGGCGTCGTGCGGAGCCGACGCCCGAAGCCACCGATCCCCGGAATGCGGCGCAGCTGTGGGAGTTGTCGGCGCGCCTGACCGGGCTCCCGTCGTAGGCTCTTTAAAGATTTTCGGACCGAGCTCTGCGAGGGCCACGCGCCCAGAGGAGCACCGCGTGATCGACCTCTACCACTGGCCCACTCCGAACGGATGGAAGATCTCGATCGCCCTCGAGGAGATGGGGCTCCCCTACCAAGTGTTGCCCGTCAACATCGGGCGCGGTGAGCAGTTTAAGCCCGAGTTCCTCGCGGTCAGCCCGAACAATCGCATTCCCGCAATCGTCGACCATGATCCGTTGGGCGGAGGGAGCGCTGTTTCGATCTTCGAATCGGGAGCGATCCTCATCTACCTGGCGGAGAAGTCCGGCCGCTTCTTGCCCGGGGACCTCCGCGGTCGCTTCGAGGTCCTCCAGTGGCTCATGTGGCAGATGGGCGGCCTCGGCCCGATGCTCGGCCAGGCCCATCACTTTCGGCACTACGCCCCTGAGAAGATCCAGTACGGAGTAGATCGCTACACCAACGAGGCGAACCGACTGTATGGCGTCCTGAACAAGCGGCTTGCAGACCGCCCCTTTGTGGCCGGCGACTACTCGATCGCCGACATGGCCTGCTGGCCGTGGATCGTACCCCACGAGATGCAGGGACAGCGGCTCGAAGACTTCCCGCACCTTCGCCGTTGGTTCGAGACGTTGAGGGCGCGCCCGGCCGTGCAAAAAGGCTTCGAGGTGGGAAGGGAACTTCGCACGCCTTCAGGCCCCGATGAAGAGGCCAAGAAGATCCTCTTCGGGCAGAAGGCAGCGCCGTAGGCTCTCTCACGACTCCGAGGCGGCGGGTGCTTCCCGGGCCTCCGTCGGGGCGGCCCGTGTTCTTGGCCGCGAAGTCGCGCCGCGGCGGTACGCCTCAGTCAGGGACTTACAGGTCTCTCTTCGGGCGTACACCTTCGCCGGCCCGACGCGCTTGGGGAGGCGCGCCCTTCGCTGCTGCCCACCGGTGTCCTCGAGGCCAATGCTCACCGGGATGGCGAGGACTCAGCCTCGAAAGGCCAGACTCGCGGCGAAGCTCGCGTTCTCCCGTCGACCTCCGCGGACTGCTGGAAGCTCCCGGGTCCGGGAAGGCTCCCCGCGCCTGCGTCCGCTCCTCGCAGCCCGAACTTTTTTTCCTGCAGGTCCTGTCCGGTCCCGCAGATCCTGGCTGCGAGGTGCTCGAACGAGCTCACTCCCACCAACCCTGAACCCGTACCCGCCCGTTGCGACGCTGTCATTGCGCTGATGGGAGAGAGACCCCGGTCTCCTCGCACCGCACGGACGGATACGAAATCCACTCTACTCCTCGGGCCCATGAGGTCAACCGCGAAATCGCGCGCCCTTGCCTATGGTTCGCGCCGTGTACGAGAGGAATGCAGGCACTTTTTGTCCCAACCCGGCCGCTGCTGGATTCTTGTACGCCCTCGGCGCCTACGGGAGCTGGGGCCTGCTCCCCGTGTACTGGAAGCAGCTGACGTCCGTTCCCGTACTCGAGATCCTTGCGCATCGCGTCGTCTGGTCCCTCGTGTTTACCGCCTTCTTGCTTACCGTGTGGAGCGGCTGGCGCGAGGTACACGCGGCGCTTTCATCCCGTCGCAACCTGGTTACGCTCCTCGCCACCTCGCTTCTCATCGCCACGAACTGGCTGCTCTTCATCTGGGCGGTCACCCATGGAGAGGTTCTCGCATCGAGTCTCGGCTACTTCTTGAACCCGCTCGTCAACGTCGTGCTCGGGGTCCTCTTTCTGGGCGAGCGGCTGCGCCCGCTCCAGGTCGCATCGATCGCACTCGCGGGTATCGGCGTCGTGCCGATGGCCGTTTCGGCCGGAGGGCTCCCCTGGATCTCCCTCGCGCTCGCGCTCAGCTTTGGTTTGTACGGACTCTTGCGCAAGGTGGCGCCGATGGCGCCCCTTGTCTCCCTCACGATCGAGACGGCCCTGCTCTCGCCGGTCGCAGTGTTCTATCTCGCATGGCGAGAAGTCCGCGGCGGGAGCGCCTTGTGGGGTGGCGATGCGCACACGGCGCTTTTGCTCTTCTTCGCCGGCATTGTGACGGCGGTCCCGCTCCTGTGGTTTGCGAGCGCGGCGGAGCGACTTCGTCTTTCGACGCTGGGATTCTTTCAATACCTCGCTCCGAGCGGCCACTTCCTGCTCGCGGTGCTGGCCTACGGTGAGGCCTTTGGCCTCGCGCACGGCGTCGCTTTCGGGTGCATCTGGGGCGCTCTGGCCGTGTATTCCATGGACGCTCTGCGGGCCCAGCGCGCCCAGCACAGCGTGGAACTCGCGCGGGGCACGGCCTCTTGAGGCTGGGTGGACCGGCTCTCGCGAATGGTATAGTCGATTCCTTCACGGATCCCGAGGAAACGTCGCCGTGGATGGCCTCCTGAAGCATTTCGCTCACTGCCGGTTCGCTGCGCTCTTGGCAGCGCTTTGCCTACTCGAGTCATGCAAGGGGGAAGCGCCGCGTGAGGCCGCACCCGTCGACGTCATCGTGACGGACGTTCTCCAGCAAGACGTGCCCATCACCGGAGAGTGGGTGGGGACGCTCGAAGGCTCGATCACCGCCCAGATCCGGGCCCGCGTGACCGGATACCTCCAGGCGCGACGCTACGAGGAGGGGAGCTTTGTCCACCAGGGCGACCTTCTCTTCCTGATCGATCCTCGGCCCTACCTGGCGGCCCTCGAGCAAGCCAAGGGACAGCTCGAGCGCCAGCAAGCGCTTCTGAAGATGTCCGAGCTCAACGTCGCTCGCTACACGCCCCTGGCCAAGGAAGGCGCGGTGAGCCAGCGCGAGCTCGACAACGCAACACAGATGCGGGACGCAAACGCCGCCGCCGTCCTCTCGGACAAAGCGAACCTGGACCAGGCGATCTTGAACCTGCAGTGGACGAAGGTCGAGTCGCCGATCGACGGGATCGCGGGCGCGGCCCAAGGCCAGGTGGGGGATCTCATCAGTGAGAGCACCCCCCTCACCACCGTGTCGCAGGTCAATCCGATCCGCGTGGCCTTCCCCGTAAGCGAGCGCGAATACCTCGCCCTTGCGGAGCGGCTGGCTCAAACCCAAACGTTCACCGCGTCCGCCAAAGGCGCGGCTCAGGCCGCCAAAGAGGGGGCTCAGGAAGGAGACCAAAGGACGGCGCCTCCCAACGGTGAAGTCCGTGGCAGACCCGGAGCCCTCGAGCTCATTCTCGCGAATGGAAACCTCTTCTCCGAGCGGGGCACTTTCATTTTCGTAAACCGCCAGGTGGATGAGAGGACTGGTACCCTGCTCGTGAAAGGCGAGTTCCCGAACCCGGGCAACCTCCTGCGGCCCGGCGGCTATGCGAAGATCCGCGCCGTCACCTCTCTCAAGAAGGGAGCCCTGCTCGTGCCGCAGCGGGCCGTCTCTGAGCTCCAGGGCACTTACCATGTCGCGGTCGTGGACAAGGACAACAAGGTCTCGATCCGAAACGTCGAGCCCGGAAGTCGTTTCGAGAACCTCTGGATCATCGAGAAAGGCCTTGAGCCCAATGAGCGGGTCATTGTGGAGGGGCTGCAGAAGGTGCGGGACGGCATGCTGGTGAACGTCCAGACCGCGGCGCCGGAAAAAGCCGGCGGGAGCACACCGTCCGCGGCGGCTACCCCCTCGCGATCCGCCAGAGCTGCCGGCTAGGGCATGCGTTGCGGGACCGCCCTCGCCGGCTCGCCGGCCATACTGCTCGCGGCCCTTGCCCTCTCGGCCTGCGCCGTCGGTCCGAACTATGAGCGCCCCTCCCTCGCCTCGCCCGAGACCTTCCGGGGAGAGGCGGCGCCGCCTTCGGCCTCGTCGCTTGTCGACCTCCCGTGGTGGGAGATCTTCAATGACCCAGCCCTTGTCTCGCTGATCCAAGAGTCCATCGAGAACAACTACGACCTTCGCGTCGCGGTGGCCCGGGTCGAGGAGGCCTACGCCGGCGTCGGCATCGCACGCTCCGAGCTCTTCCCGCAGTTCGGCTACGCGTTCAACGCCTCGCGAGGGCGAGGCACCATCTTCGGGGGGATCGAAACGGGCGTGACCAATGGCACGGCGAACCTCTTTGTGGCCGCGCTCAACGTCTCCTGGGAGATCGACATCTGGGGTCGCATCCGCCGGGCCACGCAGGCCGCGCAGGGGCAGTTCCTCGCCACTGACGCCGCGCGCCGTGGTGTCATCCTCTCGCTCGTCGCGGGGGTCGCCCAGGCCTACTTCGAGCTGCGCGAGCTCGATGCAGAGCTCGAGATCACGCGCGACTCGGTCGATACCTTCCAGAAGACGCTCGCTCTCTTTACGCGCCAGTTCCAGGGCGGCGTCGCCTCGAAGCTCGAGGTCGAGCGCGCCAAGGCTGCGCTCACGGAGGCTGCGGCAACGGTTCCGAGGCTTGAGGCCGAGATCGTCGCCAAGGAGGACCAGCTCTGCGTCCTGATCGGTCGCCCGCCGGGGCCGATTCCGCGGGGCGCTTCCCTGATCGATCAGAAGACGCCATCGCCCGAGATTCCCGCAGGCTTGCCGTCGGCCCTCCTCGAACGGCGGCCCGATCTCGTCCAAGCCGAGGAGACCGCCTATTCCGCGAACGCGAACGTCGGCGTTGCGCTTGCCAATTTCTTCCCCGTGATTGGCCTCACCAGTCTCTACGGAAGCCAGAGCACCGAGCTTTCGAATCTCTTGACCAAGGGAACCGGCATCTGGGGTGTCGCCGGCCAGGCGGCGGGTCCCCTCTTCCGAGGTGGGCAGCTCTACTACAGCTACAAAGGCTCCAAGGCCTCGCTTGAGGAAACCCAGGCGCTCTATCAGGGAGCGGTACTCACCGCCCTCCAAGAGGTCTCAGACTCCCTCGCCGCACGGCAGAAGCTGATCGAATCCCGCGAGCAGCAGGCGCAAGCAGTGACCGCGCTGCAGGAGTCGGTGCGCCTTTCCCTGCTCCGCTACACCGACGGGCTCTCCAACTACATCGAGGTGCTTGACGCCCAGCAACAGCTCTTCCCGGCCGAGACCACCCTGGCCCAAATCGAGCGCGATCAGCTCCTCGCGGTGGTGCAGCTCTACAAGGCCCTCGGCGGCGGCTGGTCGCTCGACGCCGCGCCGGGAACGACGCCGCCCCCCACACCCGCTCCTCCGCCGAGCCCGTAGGCGCGCATTCAGGGCTCCGAGGGCGCAGGGGCGACCGCCGGGCTCGCTGCCGGCTCCTTCTCGGCACCGCCCTTCGAGAGGCGCTCCACCGCGTAGAACGAGACGGGGACGAGGAAGATGGCGAGCACGCTCGCGGCCAGCATGCCGCCCAAGACCGTGGTCCCAAGGGTCTGCCGGGAGATCGCGCCTGCGCCCGACGCGACCACGAGGGGCATGACGCCGAGGATGAACGCGAACGACGTCATGAGGATCGGGCGCAGCCGCAGCTTTGCCCCGGCGAGCGCGGCCTCGATGAGAGGAGTTCCCTTCTCGTACTCGAGCTTGCAGAACTCCACGATCAAGATGGCGTTTTTCGCCGAGAGCCCGATCAGCATGACAAGACCCACCTGCGCAAAGACGTTGTTCTCGAACGCGCGCAGCCAGAGCACGAGGAAGGCACCGAACACGCCCACCGGGGTCCCGAGAAGAACACTAAAGGGAAGCGACCAGCTCTCGTACTGCGCCGCCAGGATCAAGAAGACCATGAGGAGCGAGAAGCCGAAGATGACGCTGGCGGGGACGCCCTCGGAGGCCACCTTCTCCTGGAACGACATTCCCATGTATTCGTAGCCCATGGCGCGCGGCATGGTCTGGGCGAAGACTTCCTGGAGCGCGCGCATGCCTTGGTTCGTGCTGTAGCCAGGCGCGAGAATTCCGTTGATCTGCGCCGCTTGGTGTTCGTTGAAGCGCACCGTGAACTCCGGGCCGTTCGTTACGCGCGGCGTCACCAGCGTGGAGAGCGGAACTGGGTCCCCCTCCTTGTTCCGTACGTAGAACTGGCCCACGTTCTGGGCCTCGGTGCGGTAGTCCCCCTCCGCCTGCACGTAGACCTGCCACACGCGCCCGAACTGGTTGAAGTAGTTGACGAAGTACCCGCCCATGAAGGTTTGGAGGGTCTGGTAGACCGAGGAGAGATCGATCCCTTGCTTGAGCACCTTCTCGCGGTCGACGTCGGCAAAGACCTGGGGGACGCTCGGCAGAAGTGTCGTGAAAAGGCCCGCGAACTCAGGGCGCTTGCGCGCGGCTTCGAGGAACTTCGCGGTGTTCTCCGCGAGGAACCCGATGCCTGCTCCCGATCGGTCCTCGAGCACGAACGAGACCCCTCCCGAGGTGCCGACGCCTGGGATGGCGGGCGGCGAGAAGACCACCGCCTGGGCATCGGGAAGCGCGGCGAGCTTCGCGTTCAGCTGCCGCATGATGACGGCCGCCGTGAGTCCCTTGGCGTCGCGCTCATGCCAGGGCTCGAGCGTCAGGAAGTAGAAGGCGTTGTAGGTGGTGTTGACGGTGCTGAGAAGACTGTAGCCCGCGACCGTCGTAAAGTGCGCAATGCCCGGCGTCTCTCTCAAGATCGCCTCGATCTTGTCGCATACCGCGCCAGTGCGCTGGAGAGAGGAGGCGGGTGGAAGCTGCACATTGGCGTACAGATATCCCTGGTCCTCTTCGGGAATGAAGCTCGACGGGAGGCGTGAGCCGAAAAGCCCCGCAAAGACGGTGAAGATGCCAAGCAGTGCAAACGCGAAGAGCGTCTTGTGGATGAGCAGACGACAGCCGTCTACGTAGCCATTGGTCGCCCGCCCGAACCAGTGGTTGAACCAGCGGAAGAAGGCGCCCAGGGGTCCCCGCGCCTCCTTTCGCGGCCTCAGCAGAAGGGAGGAGAGTGCGGGCGAGAGTGTCAACGCATTGAAGGCGGAGATGATCACGGAGAGTGCGATCGTGACCGCGAATTGCTGGTAGAGCCGACCCGTGATCCCTGGGATGAATGCGGTCGGGACGAAGACCGCCGAGAGGATGAGCGCAATCGCGACGACCGGACCCGACACCTCGGACATCGCCTTCAGCGTGGCGTCGCGAGGCGAGAGGCCCTGCTCGATATGGTGCTCGACCGCCTCCACGACCACGATGGCGTCATCGACCACGAGGCCGATCGCGAGAACCAATCCGAAAAGCGAAAGCGTGTTGATCGAGAAGCCAAGCAGCGGGAAGAGCGCAAACGTACCCACCAGCGAGACCGGTACCGCAAGCAGGGGAATGAGCGTTGCGCGCCAGCCCTGGAGGAAGACGAAGACGACGATGATGACGAGGACGAGCGCCTCCCAGAGCGTCTTTACGATCTCCCGGATTCCTTCGGTGACCGCGAGCGTCGTGTTGAGAGAGACCGTGTAGTCGACGTCCGTGGGGAAGCGCGTCTTCGCTTCGTCCATCAGCTTCTTCGCTGCGCGGAAGGTGTCGATCGCGTTCGAGCCGGGACTCTGGTAGATCGCGATGACGGCAGAGGGATTCCCGTCCAGACGTCCCTGCATGCTGTAGGTCTGCGCTCCAAGCTCGATCCGTGCCACATCCTTGATGCGCACGAGCGAGCCATCGGGGTTCGCGCGAACGATAATCTGTCCAAATTCTTCGGGACTGAGCAGCCGGCCCTGCGCCCGCACCGTGTACGTGAACTCCTGCCCCGCCGGGAGGGGCTCCCCGCCCACCTGCCCCGCCGGATTCACGGTGTTCTGGGCCTTGATCGCTTGGATGATCTCGCTCACCGTGATGTTGAGCTTGGCCAGCGTGTCGGGCCGCACCCACATCCGCATCGCATACTGGCCGGCGCCGAAGATCGTGACCTGACCTACGCCGGGGACCCGTGTCATGGCGTCGTTGATGTTGATGTAGCCGTAGTTGGCGAGGAAGAGCGCATCGCGGCTCCCCTTCGGAGAGTAGAGCGAAAAGAGCGCAAGGGGACTCGTCGTGGACGTCTTGATCGTGACTCCCTGGTTCGCGACCTCCGGCGGGAGCTGCGACTGGGCCTGGGAGAATCGCATCTGTGTCAGCACCTGGTCCATGTTCGGATCGGTGCTGAGGTCGAAGTCGACCCGCAGGTTCATCTGACCGCCGGTGCTGGCATTCGTCGAGTACATGTAAATCATCTTGTTGACGCCGCTCATCTGCTGCTCGATGGGCGTTGCGACGGACTGCTCGAGGGTGAGGGCGTCGGCGCCGACATAGGTGGCGGTCAGCAAGATCTCGGGAGGCGCGATGTTCGGAAAAAGGGCAACGGGGAGCTGCACCATGGCGACGAGGCCAACGATCACCATGACGATCGAGATGACCATGGCCACGATCGGCCGGTTCACAAAGAATCTCGCCACGGATTGCTCCTTTTGGGGGCTAGTACGAATTCCAGGTCCGCGATTGCCGCTCGCTCGCCATTGTACCCTTCGCAGGGTGAGGAAGTCTCCGCTTGAGACCCCGCGCGCGGCGGCTCTGCCGCCCGGTTCCCATAGCTTAGGCGACCCGCGTGCTTTGCTGGAGAACCTGCGCTTCGCGGCGTCGGCAGATGCCCGCGTTGCCCGGCGCGCGCGTTGAGCTCGACGTGGCATGGCTCTCACGGGTTCGATTTCGGCGCAACACCCGGCTGAAAGTTGACCGCCTGCGCCAAGAAGTCGCAGCCAGAGCGGCTGACTGCGACAACTCCGAGGCACGAAGCGGAAGCGAAGAGCTACGGCGCCATCGCCTCAGAACTCGGCTGCCTCGGACCCGCATTCCCCTCCGCGTAAACCTTGGGCAGAGGGAGGGGCTTGCGCCCTTGTGGCGCGGTACAGGCTCCCATGAGGTGGCAACTCTTGTCGTCCTCGGCGCCACGTCCTCAACCGGGCCGCACCAGGGCCTGCGGAAGAACCACCTCGGCCACTCGCCGGGCCAGCGTGTAAATTCGCCGCATCTGATCGACGAAGGACATCCGGACGCGCACTCGACGCAGATACTCCGGAGCGTCGCCCTGGAGCTTCTCGGCTTGACGCGCCAGGAGCTCCTCCGCTTCTGCGCGGATCGTCTCCCGCATGCCGACCACCTCGCGAGCCGGACTCGCATCCCCTTCTCGCACCGCCTTTACTGCAAGGCGCACTGCCCGCGAGACTGCTTCGTAGAGCCCCTCGAGGAGTCCGGTAATCTCGTCCCCTGGCTCTGTGCGCAAATCTCTCGCGCTTCCGGCGAGCTCGAGAAGGTCGCCTGCGACCACGTCGGCCAGGCCCTTGAGCTGAACGGTCGCGGTCATGAGCTTCTGCTGCTCGCGGCTCTCTTCATCGGTCAGGCTTCCCTGGCGGATTCTTCCCAGGTACTCGAGGATGGCCGCCTCGAGCACATCCACGTCGTCGTTGCNNCCTCCAGCACATCCACGTCGTCGTTGCGACTTGCGATGGTGTCCAGGGAGGAGGCCTCCCGATTCCGAATCACGGATCCGATGGCCTCCAACATCTCGGACGCCATCTCACCCACACGTGCTACCTCAAGACGCACACGCTCGAGCGCGAGGGAGGGCGCCGCGAGCGCCGCCTCATCGAGATACTGCGGCTGCGCAAGACCCTGAGAAGGCTCCTCCCGTGCCTTTACCAGCCACTCGGCGAGCCGCGCGAACCACCCGGTAAATCCGATGAAGAGAAGGGTGTTCGCGATATTGAAGAGGGTGTTGGCGTTCGCGATCTGACGCGGAACCTCCGCGGCCGCGCGAGCGAGCCCCTCGAGCTCGGGAGCCTCGGGCGAGATCGACACGGCGAGCCCTGCAAGCAGCGGGATGAAGCCGATCCAGACCAGGACCCCGAGGACATTGAACGACAGATGGACCACCGCTGCTCGGACCGCCTCGGTCGGCTTGCCGATCGCCGCCAAAAGCGCGGTGACGCAGGTCCCAATGTTTGCGCCGAGGGCAAGCGCGATGCCCGCTTGGAGACTCAGCAGGCCCTCGGTGGCCATGGCGATCGCGATCCCCACCGTCGCCGCGGAAGACTGGACGAGCGCAGTGAACAGCGCACCTGCAAAGATGCCGAAGAGAGGCCGCTCCATCTGCTGCAAGATTTGGACAAATGGCGCATACGTCCGCAGCGGCTTCATCCCGTCGCTCATGACCCCCATGCCATAGAACACAAGGCCAAGACCCATGATCATCATGCCCAGTTCGCGAGTCCGGTCGCTGCTGCCTGCAAAGAGCAAAAAGAAGCCCACAGCGACGGGCGCGAGCGACCAGGCCGAGAGATTGAAAGCGAGAAGCTGGGCCGTCACGGTGCTGCCGATGTTTGCTCCCATGATGACGCCCACCGACTGGGCGAGAGTCATCACGCCGGCCGTCACAAAGCCGACGACGAGCACCGTCGTCACCGAGGAGGAGTTGAGGACAGCGGTGACAAATGCGCCGGTGAGGGCTCCGGCAAATCGGTTGCCGGTGAGGCGCCCGAGCGCCGTTCGGAGCGTCTGCCCCGCCGCCTTCTTGAGCCCCTCCGACAGCATTTCGAGTCCGGAGAGGAAGAGGGCGAGGCCGCCAAAGAGGGCCATCGCGAGCCGAGGCCAGTCGAGGCTCGTGGTCGCTAGCTCGGCGCCGAGGGCGGCCCGGGCCGGCAGCAAGAGCCCCGCACCAAGTACCGCCGCGGCAATCGAAGGGCGGGGCAGTCTGCCACACCAGCGCTCGAGTGCTGCGCGGACAAGATCATGCCGCATGGCGTAGGTTCCTCCGTTGGCCCCTGCTTCGGCCATTCATGAAAGCCTCGAGGCTACCATCCATCCCTTGCTGGCGAGTACGCGGGCAGGCTCCTCTTTCCGGAGGCCTGCTTGCGCCTCGAGTTCCTCCCGCGAGCGATGCTGCCCTGATGCAAAGCCCCTTGCGATTTTTGGGCTGGCCCAGGGCGAGCAGAGATGGTCGAATGGTCGGGCTCTTGTACCGTGACATCCGGGACTCGTCGGTGACACTGTTTGGATCGGGGAAAGCGCTGCAACATGCACCTCCGTGCGACTTCGCGGCACAAGAGGTGGAGAGATGTCCAAGGCCCGGTTTGCTGCTGGAGAGTGAAGCCGCACCGGGCGTTCAAAGAGCTCCGGCTCTCAAGTGAGGAGGGGACCGACTTGGCAAAGAAGAAAGACGTGGCGGGCATGAAGGCGGGCAAAGAAGAAAAAGAGGGCAAGAC
>DOUU01000140.1:30987-48147 GCA_003520425.1 Deltaproteobacteria bacterium | reverse complement strand
TGTTTTGGCTGCGCTCACGGCGGCGACGCGTCGCGGGCGGAACACTGTTGCTCAATCGCTAGGCCATGGGGCCGTCCCGCACTGCGACTGGTCTTATGTTGATCATCGCTCTCGGTGCGGTCTCGAGCGAAGTGGCGACGTTTCCCTTCGCGGGGACGACATGGAAAGAGCCGCGCGAGAGTTCAGCGCTAGCCAACGCTCCGACCAAAGCCGCCGCGGCATGCGCCTCCAACGGCTCGGTGGTCNNCGGGCCTTCGCAGGTGACGAGTCGGACACATACGTGAATGATCCGGCCCACATTTGACTCTGCAATCTGGGGTGGCTGCCAGGTCGAGAACCTTCCCTCCGCGATGCCCTTACCCTCACCCAGCTGTATCTGTGGGTTAGGCTCTCGTCGGGCAGCGCTCAGTCCATCACTACGACCGGGCTGTCTCCTGCCGCGCGCTGCGGCTTGCCGAGAGCTTTGCTTATGTTCGGGTACGCTGCGAAGACCGCTGTTTCGTACCGTCGAAAGCGCAGGTCTTCTCTTCGGACTTCCATCTGCTCAGGTCGAACACCTCGCCCGGCCCCTTCGAGATCCGAACGAGAGCCGTGAGCTCGGAGATGTCGATTTGGATCCTGGCCTCGCAACCCTCGGCGGGGCACACCACCTCACGATGGGCGATCAGCCATTCGATCGGCTCGTCATGAGCATGGCNNCCCCATACTCAATAGACAAGCCGATGGAGCCTCCCGGTCTACTGCCTCTACCTCCCCTCACAGCCCCTCAGGTATGACCGCCGTCATGTCTTGGGTCGTGTGGCCTGAATTCCTTGGCAGCCGATCGGCATTCCCGGCGTTCTTGTGACGTCGTGCTGCCGGTTCCCCTGCGGAAGCTCTATCTGCAGACCTTCAGTACAGGGCCACCTTACCCCTTCAGGGGGCACCCACCGAGGCAGGGTCGAGTTCGCCTGCGAGTTCGGGGCCGCTGGACGCCTCCGTGTAGATCACCGGGCCTCCTGGCTTGAATCGCTCGAGCAAGAACCGCTCCTGTGGTTTCTCGGAGGCCGTCTTTGGGATCTCGTCTACGACTTGCAGATAGGCGGGCACAAAGTTTGGCTCAAGGCCGCGCCGGCATGCTGCGAAGACTGCTTGAGGATCAAAGGCCGCACGGGGCGTCAGGACGATCGCGGCTACCACGTCCTTCTCTCCCGGTGATCCGGAACGTGCAGGCACGCCGTACACAAAGACATCAGCGACGCAAGGCTGCTCGGCAATCACCTTCTCCACAAAACCCGGATTCACGAAGTCGCCGTTGTGCCGGATCCCGCCGCCTTTGCGGTAGTCGAAGAAGAACCAGCCCTCCACGTCCCGGTGGCCCATGTCGCCGCTGCGCAGCCAGCCGCCCCGGGTCTTGGCACGTGAAGCCTCCTCATTGCCAAAATACTCTACGCTGGCATCCTCACCGCTTGCGGGACGGCACACGATCTCACCCACGACACCGGGTCCGCATTCATTCCCATTCTCTTCGACGATCTTCATCTCGAGCCCAGGCGCGGGCTTGCCGAAGCTTCCCACAGGTCCCACTCCAATCGGCTTGAAGGCAAGCCCTCCTTCCACGGCGCCGTACCATTCGAAGACTTGCACTCCGAACCGTTTCTCAAATCCCTCCCAGATCGCGGCCGGCATGCCAGCGCTCACGACCACTCGCACCGGGTTATCGGAGTCATCGGGTCGGAGCGGCTCGGCGTAGATTCCAGTCGCCATGCCGCCGAGCATCGAGAAGGTTGTACAGCCAAAACGGCGGGTGACGTCCCAGAGTCTCGATTTGGTGAACCGCCGACTAAAGACCGCCCGCAGCCCCATGTGGAGCGATGGGCCGAGGGTCACGGCCTGTGCGTTCCCGTGCGTCAGGGAAAGCCCGGTATAGGGCCTATCGTCGGGTCGATAGCCGAGAAGCCCGCCCAGGAGTGCGAAGGCCCCAAAGCGCTGGTTTGGGAAGACGACACCCTTCGGATCGCCGGTCGTACCTGAGGTGTAGATGATCTGCAGTGGATCGCTCGGGCCTGCGAGTCGGACATCTACGGTCGGGACAGGCTTCGAGAGCACCTCGCACAACGAATCGACAGCCGGGACGCTGCCCAGGCGCAGACAGTTGCAGTCCTCGCCTGTCTCGAGGGCCAGCACCCACGCGAGTTGAGGCACGGCCGCCCGCACGTCCTGGACCGCTCCAAGACAGTAGTCCGCGCACACGATCCCTCGGCAGCCTGAGTTGCGGAGCACATAGGCCAGCTTCTCGCCGCGCATGCGGGGGTCGATCGGCACGAAGACACACGCCGCGGTGGAGGCGGCGATCATCGTCTCGACAAACTCCGGGTGATTGCGGAGCATGAGACCGAACCGCTCACCGCGTGCAAGACCACGCGCCACGAGTGCAGCGGCGATGCGATTCGCGTTCTGCACCAGATCAGCGTAGGTACGCACCTCCGGCGGTCTCTCATCTCGTTCGAACGTGAGCACATCGAGCTCAGGATGCTTCTCGGCGCGGATCCAAACCAAGTCCGTCAAGAGGAGCTCACTGCGCGTACGCATCGGTTCGCCCCGACTCACACCGCGAGGATGGTGACGCACATGGCGGCGGCATCGATTCCAATGTTGCCACCGCCGTTTTGGGCAAGACCGACCTTTGCGTGGTGAACCTGTCGCGGTCCCGAGCACCCCCGCAACTGCTCGGTAAGCTCGACGATCTGTGCGAGACCGGTCGCACCGACGGGATGGCCTTTGCGCAGCAGGCCTCCGGAGGGATTCACGGGAATCGCGCCACCGAGCCAGGTCGCGTGGCTGTCCACGAGTTTCCCGCCCTCGCCCTTGCCACAAAGTCCGAGCGATTCATAGGTCATCAGCTCGGCGGGTGCGGTCGCATCGTGGCACTCGATCACATGGAGCTCGTTCGGACCGATCCCAGCCTCTTCGTATGCCTCGCGAGCGCAGACTTCTACTGTTCCTGCGTCCTCCACGCGATGGTCCCAGCCTGAGTGCAGCACGCTCGAGATCACGCGCACAGGACGACGAATTCCGAGCTGGCGCGCCCGACGCATGCTCACAATCACGGCGGCGGCCCCACCGTCACCGATCGGGGAGCACATCGGCCGCGTCAGGGGTTCAGCCACCATGGGTGCCGCCAAGACATCGGCCACGCTCAGCCTCTCGCAGAGCTGCGCACGGGGATTCATGCTTCCGTGGTGGGAGTTCTTCGCCACGATTCCAGCGAACTGCTCCACAGTCGTGCCGTATTGCTTCATATGCGCACGAGCCGCAGCCGCGTAAAGGTCCATGAACATCGAGCGCTTCTCGCCGGCACCGGTGCTCGCCGAGCGGGCGCCGCCCTCCTCGGCCGCGCGGCGCAGCTGCGCAAGGATGCCTGCAAGGGCTTCGACATCGACGGCGCCTGAAAATGCTGCGAAACTCCTCGCCTTGTCGGGATGCGTGAGCTTCTCGACTCCCAAGGCCAACGCCACCTCATATTGGCCCGCGGAAACAGCCGCGCAGGCTTGTTGCAGCGCCGTCGAGGCACTGGCGCACGCGTTTTCCACGTTGACCACGGGGATCCGCCCGATGCCGAGAGAGCGCAAGATCACTTGGCCACGGATTGACTCCTGTCCTGTCACCAGACCGGCGGCGGCGTTGCCGACATAGGCCACCTCGAGCTCCCGCAGGTCGATCCCTGCGTCGGAGAGGGCCACCTTTACGGCCTCGCCCCCCAAGGCTTTGAGACCTGACTCCGGGTGCTTGCCGAACTTTGTCATTCCGACACCCGCGATCACGGCACGCAGCTTCACGAGGTCTCCTCCGCGTGGATCTACCCTTCTTAGGGACGCGACGAGGCAAGGCTCTCGGTCGGTGGCCTAGAGCAACCCATGTCCCTTGATCCCCAACGCGTTCTGAAGAAATTCGAGCTCTTTTTCTCGCCACGGCAGCGGTGCTTGCGGCTGGATCATGAGGTCGCGCTCCAGCTCGCCGACGACCTTGGCGTCCCGCGGGAAGGGCTCTCCATAACGATTCATGTGGAACAGATCCTCGAACGGCTGCCGCGGCCTTTGGCCGCCGGCTTCCGGGCTCTCGGCTGGATACCCCACGGTTTGGAGCACGACGATCCGGCAGGTCTCCGGCATGCCAAGCGCCGCGCGGATCTTGTCTACGTTGGGAGAGGAGAGGCAGCAGGTGCCGAGCCCTTGCTCGACCGCCGCGAGTGTCGCCTGCGCAATGCCCTGGCCGCAGTCGACCTCGCCGAGTCCGGGCTCCTTCATCTTGTCTTTGATGGACCGGAAGATAGGGATCAGCTGCTCTTCGAGCGCCTTCTCCTTCCCTTCGCCGAAGCCGAGCGCCCCAGCCTTGAGCAGCTCTCGCAGACGGTCCGCCTGCTCGTCGACCGCGGCGGTATCGAGATACCAGACGATGATCACGGGGGCGAGTCGAATCTGATAGCCCGCGATGGGTGCCGTGATCGCGGAGAGGGCTTCGGGGGAAGCGCTGTCGCGAAAGACCACGACGGCCCTCAGGCTCCCCACGTTGCCCCAGTGCGATGCCAGCCGAGCAGCCTCAAGCATCCGCTGGATTTTCTCGGGTTCCACCGGGCGATACGGCCGGAGGAAGCGGAAGGAACGACGGCGGCCGATCGCCTCTCGAAGTTCCATGATGTTCTCCCTTCTCAGTCCCGGTCAGAGTTTGGACGCCCCGACCAAGCTCAGGAGATCGTTGCATCCATCCTCAATCATCGACGCGCGCGCGTCGCGCAAAAGCTTCTCGATCGGATACTCGCGGGACAGACCATTCCCACCGTAGATCTGGAGCGCCCCACTGGCCGCTTCAAACGCGGTGTTCGTGCAGAAGACCTTCGATGCGATTGAATACTGGACGAGCGGAGGTTGCGTCGTGTTGTAGATAAACACCCGACGCGCAAGCGCTCGTGCGGCTTCGACTTGCATGAAAATCTTGAAGAGGCGCGACTTCACGCTCTGGTGGGCAAAGATCGGAGCGCCCCCTTGGATGCGTTCATGGGCGTAGCCGAGCGCGAGCTCAACAGCTGCTCGTGCGAGACCCACGAAGATCACGCCCATCGACGCGTTTGCAAGCGCAAGCACGGCCTCCACGGCGGATGCATAGGCCTCGGAGCCAACCACGACGTATTCCTCGGGCACGCGAACATCGTTAAAGAAGATCTCGCCTTGGTTGAGCGCGCGCTGGCCGAGCTTATCGAGGGGCCTGCCGCGGGAGACTCCGGGAAGGTCGAGGGGCACAAGACAGATCGCGCCACCCCGGAAGCCGTGGCTCGGATCCACGGTGCAGAAGAGCGTCGCGACCGTAGCAATCGATCCATTGGAGACCCAGGCCGACTTCTGCCCGCGGATCACGTATGTCTTGCCGTCGCGGCGGGCCGTGCAGTTCGCACGCACCTTGGGATCACCGAAGGCGGGCTCACTCACCGCGAGCGTGTCGCTGCCATGATCAGGCTCTGTCACCGCCCAGCAGCCGATGTCCTTACTCTCAGGAGCACAGAAGCGTTCGATGAGCGATGGCCGACCCGACATGCGGGCAAAAATGCGATGGAACCCTGCCACACCCAGGCTGATCGCGAGGCCCGCGTCGCCCCAACCAAGCTCCTCGCTCACCAGCGCTCGCACCCGGGCGTGCTCGACTGGAGGAAGGTCCGCCGTCGCGTCCTCGAGATCGTCGAAGCCCATCTCTCTATAGCGGTCGAACACCTGCCAGAGAATGCAATCCGGCGCGATCGCCTGCGCAGGGTCGGGCAGGACGTCGAGCGCACGCCCCGCCGGACGCATCACCTCCTCGGCGAATTTGTGCGCCGCGTCTCGCAGCTGGCGCTCGGCCTCTGTGAGGACAGGCTCGATCTCGACAAGCGGCATATGGGCACCTCTGTCGGAAAGGTGCCGTATTCACGCGGGGAGCCTTATGACGAGGGTCATATCTCCCCCTGGGGTTCAGGAGACGGTCAGAACCGTTGGGCACTGCGCAATCCCGGCAGCAGCGCTCCCCCTCCTGCCGCTCCGAATCCTCTCCCTCCTCTTCCGAAAAGGGGTCCCCGCCGCGCGATCCCCCAGGCCCTTCGTTTGCGGCGAGCCAGGACGTCCGGAATCCGGCACCCGAAGACGAGCGGCGTCATCCTACCGGCGCCGGTGTCTGCCCCCCGCGGACCTCAACGTCCGGGTCTTCTCGGCTGCCTCGCGGAGCTCCTCGAAGGACTCCTGGATTGCCGGCCCGAACGCCGCAAGGTCCGGGATGAGATCTGGATCGCCGATCAAGCCAAAGCCGACCTTGCCGAGGTAGCTCATCACCGCCACCGCGAACCCTTGGTGCTCGAAGAGGGGAAGCTGCGGATACAGGCTTTGGAGCCGAGCTTCGAGCAGATAAAGGGGGATCTGCGGCCCAGGGACATTGGTCACGATGAGGTGGTAGGGGTGGAGCCGCGATGTGAAACGGGTCCCGACGTCCACCAAGGTTCGCGAGCCCGTCCAATCGGCGAAGCGAATCAGGAGATCCGTGCCCTGCGCGACCTGCGAGCGCCTTAACTTCTCGGTGGCCTCGCGCACTCGGCTAAAGCGCCTTAGCGGATCCCGCTCGGCAACCGGCAATGACACGAACCATGCCGACACACGGTTCGCGACACCTTCGTCCTCAGGACCCGTCCGCATGTTCACCGGCACGACCGCGCGATAGTCGAAGCCCTTCGGGTCCCAGCGCCGCAAGAGGAGGAAGCGGCGCACTGCCCCTGCTACGACCGTAAGCACGACATCGTTGACCGTACCATCGAGATCTTTCTTGAGTGCGCGCACGTCCCCGAGGTCGATCGCATGCCATTCGACGCTGCGATGCGGGCCAATGGGTCGATTGAGCGGCGTATTCGCCACGACCCGGAACCCCGCACGGATTGTTTCCCACACCGCAACGGCGGTGCGCGCAACCTCCGCCGATGTCTCCCGCGGCCGGGCAACCGCCTCGCCCAATGAGCGCAACGCCCGAAAGGGAGCAGCCGCGTTTCGCGACATCTCGTCGACGAGGAGCTCAAAGCGGTTCGCGGGCCGGGGCAGCCACGGCACCCCGGGGTCAGGATCGCTTGAAGGTGCCGGGGAGAGCAGCGCCGTGAGCAGGCCCACGCCGCCCACTCCGTCGACCATGCAGTGGTGTACCTTCGCAATCATGGCGGTCCGCCCACCTTCGAGACCTTCCACGAACCACAGCTCCCACAGCGGCTTGTGTCGATCGAGTTGCTGGGAAAGGATGAGGCCTGCGAGCTCCTTGAGCTCCCTTTCGTCTCCGGGGCGCGGCAAAGCCGCGTGACGCACGTGGTAGCGGAGACTGAAGTGAGGATCGTCCACCCAGATGGGCCTACCTTGGAGCGGAGTGAACTCAAGCCGCTGCCTGTAGCGGGGCAGGGCCCGCAGGCGGGCCCCCACGTGGCCGCGGAGGCACTCGATGTCAAGCCCGCCGGACGGTCCCGTGACTGGAGCACCTTCGAATACCGCAATCGCACCCACGTGCATGTGGGTATTGCGGTTCTCGAAGGCGAGAAACGAGCTATCTTGTGCCGAGAGGAACTCGTACGAGGACTCGGACACGACGCGATCCTCCCCTTCCCCTGCGTCCGGACCTGTGCACCTTTGTTGATAGCCTCTTGTTCCCTCCGACCTGCGTCTTAAGAGGAGCCGGACCTCCGCGGGAACCTTCTGCGATCCCTTCTGCGATCCGCGACAGCGTGCCCGCACGAGCGAGGTTCCCCACAACACCGACGAGGCGCCGCGCGGAGGCGTCTATCCGAAGCTACAGCCCGCACCGTAAGCCCTTCTCGCCGGCCCGCGTTATGACAAAGCTCATACGCACGGGCTGGGGGAGGACGCCCCATAGCCGCGAGAGCCGGACGCGCCTTCAAGTCCGATTCCCGGCCACCTTCGCCACGCCCTCGCAGGGAGGCCTTGCCGCTCTTCCCCGCTGGCGCAACCCCGTCCTCGCCTACGGGGGCTGCGTCTTCTTCAGAAGATTTCGGAGCTTGGACCAAGGAGGGGTCCCGAACCCCGGAGGAAACGAGGCCTCTCGATCAACCTGCCGAGGGCATCCCCTCCGCCACCACCTCCTGGTCGATCTTCTGAAGCATCTGCTCCTCTGCGACCTCATGAGTGGCAAAGAGGCTGGCGAGCAGCTCGACCGCCCGCAGCGCAGCATCTTTCGCACCTATCGCCAAGCTTGATTCGATCTGGGCGAGCTGCGAGCGGAAGACGTCGTGAGCAGCGACGATCGCGGCGATAGGCTCGCGGTGAGCTGGTCGCAAGGCACGTAGCGCGGGATAGTAGAGGCGATCCTCTCGTGCCAGATGGGCCTCGAGTTGATCGCGCAGCCGTGCGAAGGCGTCCTGCGCGGCAGCACCCTCCCCGCCTCTTCGGAGGTCCAAGAGAATCTCCCCGAACAAGGCATCGAGGTGGCGATGCTCTGCGGCCACCAGACCCTCGAGCGACTTTCGCGTGTTGCTGGTCATGCCGCCCTCCGCACTGGGATTCGGATACGGTTCCTTTGGATCCCCCCTCGGGTATGATGGACCAGGTCGGGCCCTTTGGCGAGGATCCCAAGCATGACAGGTGCGGCTGGCCCCCCGGAAAGAGCGGTCGAAACCGAGATCGCGAAGGCTGAATTCTTTCGCACCCTGTCCCCCGGGCAGATGGCTCGGGTTCAACCCCAGCTTCGTAGGCAGCCCATCCGACGAGGAGCTCCCCTTTTCTTCGAAGGAGCGCCCGCAGAAGCGCTCTGGCTTCTCCAGCGAGGCGAAGTGCGCCTGTACAAGAGTTCCCCGGACGGCAGCATTACCACCCTCGAGACGCTCGGTCCGGGCCGAGTGTTCGGCGCTCTTTCTGCGCTGGAGGAAAAGGGCTATCCGATGAGCGCCGAAGGCTCAACGGAGGGTATGACTTGGCGGCTGCCGCGGGCTGTTTTCATGGCACTCCTCAAAGAGGATCCACGGCTCGGCCTTGAGGTCGTAAGCATCATTTCGGCACGGCTGCGTGAAGCGCATGAGCAGCTGCGCTCGTTTGCCCACGACCCGGCGCCGGCGCGCCTCGCGCGCGCTCTTCTGCGGGCGACGCGCGAAGGCGAGGCGCACGTTACGCGCCGAGCACTCGCAGAGTCCTCCGGGACCACCGTTGAAACCGCGATCCGTGTGCTGCGGCGGCTCGAGTGCGAGGGCATCGTGCGCAGCTCGGTGCGCCTCGTGCATGTCGTGGACGAGACGGCGCTGCGGCGGCTCGCCGGCGAAAGCTGAAGCCCCGCGGCGGCCGCCCGTCGGTCTCTGTGATGTTCTCACCGGGGCTCAGGCGCTGCGCCGCGACCGCCGCCTGCGGTTCCCACTCCTTTCCTCCATGCAGAGCGCAAACGCAGCGCCCTGGTCCACCCTAGCCGCCGTCAAGTTCTGCGATGGACAGTCCACGCGTCACGATAGGCTGCGTCGGCGTCGCTGGTGTTCCAGGCACCGTCCCTGATCACAAGCGCGCGTGGGCTCGTGAGGTCGCGCAGCGCTTCGAGGACGTGCTCGGTCTTGCTTTCTTGATAGGCGGCGATCATCACGTTCACGAGGTCAAACCCGAGGAGCATGAGCCTTCACCAAGATCCCCGATCCGAGACGAAGCCGACCGCGACCAGCAGCGAGAACATCGGCTCCCGGAAGACATCGCGCACGATGCCCGAAGAGACCGACTCCCCGCGAGGCAAGGCGTTCGGGCCATCCTCTTTCGGGCGGCGGGCGCGCCGGGGAGTCCTGGTCGCAACGGAGGGCCGTAGAGAACATCGGGGAGCTCCGCCGTCTTGCACTTGGCCGCTTCGTCGCGGCGATCATCGAGGCCCGTCGTGTTCACAGACGCACGGCCGACGCGCTGCTGCCTCTGCGTCGTTGCATGCGATTTGCGTACGTGCTGCCGTACCTGGGGTCACAGACGGCCTCCGTACTTTTCGCCACGATTGACTCGGCCTTGCGTGGTTAGTCCGCGGAGGGCCGCCGGCGCTGTTGAGTCGATCGGGCGTCTGCTTCACGACCGCCACCAGCCGCTTCGATCGACCTNNCTCTCGGCGCCGGCCTCCTTCACCGTCCTTCGGTCTCCTGACCTCGAGCACCCTCCGCACGTGCACATGCGGCGCTCCGATAGGCACCACCGCTCCAAGCGATTTCCGGTCTTGAGGCAGTCTCGCACGGCGGTCGGCCGCACCCATGCCTCGATTCGGCACTCAGCCCTCAAAAAAGCGGATGGTTCTGCCAAGGGGAACGGCGCTCGGGTATTCGAATCNNTTTCTCTTGTGACTCCGTATTGCGTTTCGATGACTGCGCGGAAGCGGTTGAGCAACTCCTCGATGCTGCTCATCGCTGGCTCCTTCTCTCAATCGGTCGGTTATCCGCGCCTCTTACACGCACGCAATTGTCGTCGTTGAAGAATCGGTCTGCGAAAAGCTTATCGTAGGGCGTCTCATTCGGGACGTAGCACCACGCGCGTGACCTCCCAACGACGTCATTTACCCAGAGCGCGTTTTCCACCATGTCGAGCTGCCAACCGGCCTCAGCACGATGGAAGAACTCGGGCTCCGCAAGCGGGTCATCGGTGAAATACAGCAGTGCATAATCGCCACGCTCGTCGATTTCGAAGTGGTGACCACCGTCGCGTAGTCGGAGGAAGTCGAGCCAGACTGGGGTGAGCGGCATGGTTGTCAAATACGTTTGGGTATTGTGGGGAAAGAGTCCAATCTCGGGATCAGGCACTCCAAGAGCTGTCCACGCGAGGTAGCGCCGAAAAGCTTCTTCAACGGTGGGAGCCGCGACCAGGCTTTCCCTCGCGCTCTCTGGCAGCCGAGAGACATCCAAAGACTTTGCGTCACCGGCTACCGGGACCACTCCGCTTGCTCCACCGCCACTCGAGAGGAAGGTCATTGTGCCGTTTCCGACAGCTGGTGCTGTAGCGAAACGACCCTCGAGGATCGCGCGCCGGATGTGGTAGGTCAGGATCTTTACAGTGGCGGATAGCGCGCGCGACGGATTCTTTGCCGCGAAGAAATGTCGCGCGTGGTCATGGATCATGTAGCTGAGGAATGAGTCTGGAAAATACTCCTCGAGGTCGTAGCCAGCCTGAAGGCGGAAACGCTGGCCTCCGAGATCCACAAGCACGAGAAGACCGCGCTCTCGGTGACTCTGACCCCCGATGCGAAGCTCTTCGAACATGGTAGTCGCGACCTCCTCAGGAGAACGTCCTTCGAGGTCCGGGAAGATCGCGAGGTGGACGTCCATATTCGTCTCCACGAAGAGCGAGCAGAGCACGGTCTCAATGTTGAGCTTGTCCTCGCGCATGAAGAAGTGAGCTTTGTCATGAACCCGTTCTTTGGCGGCAAGCAAGAAAGGAATCATCATGCGCACGAAGGACGTGGTCACGACGATTCGGGGCCACCCGTAAACGAGCAATGCAGCCGCGATCGCCAAGAGCATGCCTACACGCTGGGATTGGCGCACGGATCGCCTCCAGGAGTGCTAAGAGTCCTGGCGTTTGCGATCGGGCGTCGAGACGACGCACTTGAGCGGTGAAAGGCGGCTTAGACCTTAGGCAGCGCGCCCTCAGGCGTCACATCGGAGCTTCCGGGGTCCCCTATATCCCACGGTGTGACGCTCCGCCCACGTGAGGACGCCCCTCGGGGAGATTCCGACTCTCGAGGTGTGGACGCTGAACTGCGGTGCGTAGGGGTCGTTTTGGATGCATCTCCATGCATCTGCCTGCCGCGCTCTGCCGGTCAGACAGACGCAAGGTCGCGTCACTCCTTGGAGTCCCTGTCGAGCTGCGTGGGACCTGCGGTCGGTCGCCGAGTCCGGCGACGGCATCGCGATTGTATGATCGAACGGTTGATCCTTCAGCGCTTGGACCTCAAGCGACTGATCGACCGCCCGATGCTTGAGACGCCAATTCTCATCCTCGAGAATGCAAAGGATTCGAGCCGACGAACAAGCCGCCGGTTGGGCGGCTACGCGGCCCTGTGAAGCTCGAGTCGGCGGGGGCCGCGGACGAGGAAAGAGTCGACGCGCTCGCGGGGACTGGTTGATTCAAGCTGTCCGAGATGCGGTACGAGCCCTTCGAGTGCAACCCGAGCCTCGAGCCGCGCGAGAGAGGCACCGAGGCAGAAGTGCTTGCCGAATCCAAAGCCGACGTGCCCCTGCGGCCGGCGACTGACGTCGAAGCGGTCCGGGTCCGGGAACTGGCGCTCGTCGCGGTTGGCTGAGCCGAGGAGCGGCACGACGTAGGCGCCCTTCGGGATCCGGGTTCCCGCAACCTCTACGTCCTGCATGGCCGTGCGGAAGACCATCTGAATCGGTGGGTCGTATCGTAGCGTCTCCTCGATCACGTCCGGCACAAGCGCGGGATCGGCCACGACCCGCGCGAGCTCGCTCGGGTGGTCGAGAAGAGCTGCGACAGCGTTCCCGATCAGGTTGGTCGTGGTCTCGTTCCCGGCCACAAGCAGCAGCAACACGAACTGGACCACCTCGCGGACGCTAAGCCCGCTCTCGCCGTCTTGCTCGGCGACGATTGCGCTTACAAGATCGTCGGTCGGCCGACGCTTGCGGTCCTCCACGACCTGACGCAGGTACGCGAGGACCTCAATCATCGTGTCCGCCGTGCGCGGGGCCAATGGATTGCCGCGACCAGGTCCTGTGACCATGTGGACAATGGTGTCGGACCAGCGCTTGAAGTCGCTCTGGCGGGAGGTCTCGACCCCTAGCATCTCGGCGATGATCGACACGGGGAGCGGGATCGCGAGGTCTCCAATCAGGTCGAAAGGCGCGCCCGAGCGCAGCTTCACCATCGCCTCGGCCACGAGCTCGCGTGCACGCGCCTCCCAGGCCGCAATGCGGCGCGGCGTGAAGCCGCGGTTCACGATGCTCCGCAGGCTCGTGTGCTGCTCGCCGTCCGCGGCGATCAAGTGACGGGCCGTGGTGAACTCCAGCGGGTTGAGCCGCGTCCGCCAGACGAGCTTCGCGAGGAACCGGAGCAGTGCCCAGGAAAGCGGGGGCCGTCCCTCGTAGCCTTGGTTCATGAGGAACGTGAACATTGCACGCGAGGAGAAGATCTCCGGACTCCGCAGCACAAACATCACGTCGGCATAGCGAGAGACGCAGAAGGCGCGGGTCGTGGGCGCCCAGTACACGGGCGCGGCCTCCCGCAGCTCGCGGTAGAGGGGATAGGGGTCGTCGCGCCATTCGGGTCGGCAAGGGTCGTAAGTGGGATCCATCGCACTCTCCGGGGCGCGCGAGCCTCTCACGATGTCCATTCGCCTCGGCCGCTTCCTGGAAGTCCGGGGCGCTCGCAAAGGCTCTCGGGCTTTGCCCACAGATCTTTAGCACGCCCAAGCGCCTCAACGAGCTTTAGCCTCGGGATACCCAGCAACAGCGCATCGAGCTCCGCAGCGAGCCGGCCTCTACCGAGGCCCAGGGACAGGAAGAGCACCTTTACGATTCGCTATCTGAAAGTCGCGTGATCGATGTCGGCGGTCTGGTGCAAAGGGGCTCAACCTTGGTAAGGGCTCACACCTCGTAACTCTCCCCGAGGTCAGCGTCACGTCGCAAAAAAAGGTCTCAAGGACGGACGAGAGGGCGACGTCCCGGTCAGGCGCCAACGATGTGCGTCGCTCGGCCCGGGATTCCTTGGACCGCAGCGGTTGCAGTGGTGCAGAATGGTCGTCAAACGAGGGGGGTCCGTGCATACGAGAAAAATCGCACTTGCGGCGTTCTCCACGCTGGTTCTGTCGGGGGCCGCTCACGCGACCATGCCGGCCCCCGTGCCGGTCTTTCCCGCCGGCATGACCGTCTTCGGCACGTTCAGCCTGCAATGGACGGCGGTTTCCGGGGCCACCTGGTACCGCGTGTGGGTGAGCCAAGGGGGATCCGCGCCGAACCTCCTTCCATGTGCCTTCAACCATGGATCGGTGGATCCAGGAGGATGTTGGATTCAGGGAACCGCGCTCACGCTCCCGACGCCGCTTCCGGCGGGGAACTACCTGTGGTGGGTGAAGGCATGGAGCCCGCAGCAAGACGGGGGATGGTCCGCGGGCATGCGTTTTTCGGTTTCCACGACGCGCTTCGAGGACCGAGGGCTCACCGTCTTCGACTATCAGACGCAGCTTGAATGGGAGAAGAAGACCAACGACGGATCGATTCACGATGTGAACAAGACCTACACGTGGAGTGGCAGCGCGGCGAGTGGTCCGGATGGGACGCTCTTTACGACCTTTCTCGCCGTTCTGAACCTGACCGCGTGTACCGGGCAAAGTGCAGACGGGGTCACGGTCACCGGGGAGTCATGCCAGGTCGGCTTTGCATCTGAGAACGACTGGCGGCTGCCGGGGATCGACGAGCTGCGAACCATTGTGGACTGCTCGCAGGGAACGTCCTGTCTGGACCCGGTTTTCGGGCCGACGAACGCCAGCAGCTACTGGTCCTCGTCTTCGTCCGCCAGCTTGGCGGACGAAGCCTGGCTGTTGTCTTTCGCCGACGGCAGCGCATCCGCGGACGTCAAGACAAACAGCTCCTTTGCACGGGCCGTGCGCAGTGATCCCATTGTCGACCCTGGAGGCGGGGGTTGCACGCGTACGATTGGCGGCACCGTCGTCCTCCTGCCGGGCGTCCGCTGGTGTCTCGAAGCCACGCTGGTAAATTCGATGCCTCCCCCAAAGTAGTGCGAAATGACAGCAGCAAGTGTCGATCCTTCTCGCCCGGAACCAGAAGTCCGCTGAGGGCGGGGCGCGGCAGGAGGGCCGTGTGATTGAAGGTCGGTACCCGATGTCCCGAACCGCTGCACTGCAGTCCGTAATTCCTGCACCCGCGCAATGGTACAACGCTCGACCACATCCCGAACGTTGGGTCCCCGCCCCCCTGCGCACGACGGACTGGATTCGACGGCGAACGGGAGAGGGCCAGGACCAGGGTCTCCTTCTGGTCACCCTTGGGGCGCAGCTCCTCCTGTTTTTCTCTCTTGACGGGAGCAATGGCCCCGAAGAGAAGGGGTTGGCCACCGCCGTCTCGGCATTCGCGGCGGACTTGGGTTGGTTCCTGACTCCTACTCAGCGGCGCGTTCGTGCTCGCCGTGTGGCGAGGACTCGCTGCCGCGCCGCGCGAGGACCACAGGTTAGTCGGGCGCTTCGCTCAGCACCGTTGGCGCCTCGGGTGCATGGAGCGTCTGCGACGCGGTAGAGCGTTCAAGACTTCGCTCTCAGGCCCCGCGGAGTTCGTGCGATCCATCTCCGGCTGAACGCTCGGCTCGTCGCCCGGCCTCGTACGCACGTTCGAGCGCGTCGCGAATTTTGCTTACGTGAAGTCTGTGGAGATCGAGACTGCCACCGCCGCGCAAGTCCAGAGTGATGATACCCAGCTCCTCGCGAGCAATCGTTTGCAGCACCACCTCCCGTGGATCTTCATCGAGATACCCGACCATGCTGGACGCGACGACATGATCCCTTCCATCCGCACTGCGGACAGTGACCGTGAATACCCCATCTCCGGCTTCGCCGCCGATTGCCACAATCTTCGCCTCACGGGCACGTCCATGGATCCTGACCTTGCAGCTGTTGCCGATCTGCAAATCTTCTCGCCTCATCGCGTTGCCTCGCCCATTTTCCGCACGTATCGGCGTTGTTCACTCGCTCCCCGGGACACGCAGCGCTCACACGACTGAGGGGGAATACCACCGCCTAAGGACAGCGCGCTAGACCTTCTGTGCTGCAGCGCGCAGGGAATTGCCGTGAGGGAGCGGGCGGGCCAGGCCGCCGCCCGCCCGGCCGACTGGTCTTGCCCGGCCGGTTCCGGCCAATCGGGCTCAAGGAGTCGCTACTCGCGGGCTCCGGGCTGCGGTCTTGTTCTGCCAGCTTCGCATACAGCTTCCCGTACGGGTCGTCCCGGAGATACCCGGCTGCGAAGTCGAAGTCGGTGACAAGTGCACTCGCGCGGCCTAGATCAAGGACCGCGACGGCAAGAACAAGACCCAGGATTTCACTGATGCGTGCCAATCGGAGCTCCCTGGTTCGGTGGGCATCCGCCGTGATGCCTGCGTGGAGAAAGCCCTGCCTCCGGCGGTGCGCTTCCCGTCATCGGTCGAACCCTCAAGAGGTTGAGTCCTCGGGAGAGCTGAGCGCTCTGGACGAGCCGAAAGGCACAGGCTTCGCCGCAGCCGTGCGAGCTTGAGATTGCGCACACCCATCCCCCCTGGAGACGCGACGTCCGCCCCCAAAGGTCGGCATTCGTTGACCCTTGCCCGATTGGGAGTTTTGCGCTCAGCGCAGCGGCCGAGCAAAGGAGATCACTCGCAACTTCGATCTCCGCGGAGCCCACCGCTCGGCATCCCACCCGCCTGCGGCAGACCCTCGGTAGCGCCCAGGACTCGCGCGCTACGGGTGTTCCAGGCGATCCCGACTCCAGCCGCCGTGGCCCGCGACCGAATCTCGACCCGTTCGCGCCCGAGGGAGCCTGGCCAGGCGTCGCCACCACGAGCGCCACCCACCCCTGTCTTCTCGCGGATTCCCGGCCAGCCCGGCGTCGTAGGAGACAATTCCAAGGAGCTGACCCATGTCATCGACCACCGGCAGCCGCTCGATGTGCGCACGTTCCATGAGGAGCACGGCGTCCTCCAGCATCGTCGCAGGCGTACAGGCGTGCACATGATGGGTCATGACTGAGCCCACGAAGATCCTGGACGCCGGAAGCCCGTGCCTGTAGGTCCCGACGCAGACTTCGCGGTCCGTGACCGTGCCCACCATGCGATTCGAGCCATCTCCTGCCACGACAGGAACGATGCCGCAGCCAGTCTCCTTCAGGATCTTCGCGGCGAAGCTCAAAGGATCGGAGGCTCGCAAGGTAGGCACGTCTTTGCGCATGATCTCGTCGACTCTCACAGGAGCCCTCAGCGCTCGGGGGGGTACAGGTGCGCGGAGACGGGGAGAGCCGTGCGGCCTACGACTTGGGCGCCGGAGGTGCGAGGAGATTGTGCATCTGCTCGCGGAGCGCCTGGATCTGGGTCTTGAGCTGCGCAGCCTGGGCCAGCTGGTCAGGCCTCAGCACGTTCCGGATCGCAACTGCAGTCTGAATCCGCTGCTCCAGGAGCTGCTGCTGGA
>DOUU01000140.1:30775-30964 GCA_003520425.1 Deltaproteobacteria bacterium | reverse complement strand
GTCTCCTTCTCGCCATGGAGCTGCTTGTAGAGGGCCGCCGCGGACTCGTGCTGCTGCGACATGATCGTCTTGATCTGCCCGCGCTGCGCGTCGGTGAGATTCAGCTGGCGCAGAAAGAGCTCAAGCCCAAGCCGATCCCCGTGTCGGTGCCCCCAGTGGAAGCCGGAGCCTTCGGGCCCGCCTGAGGAC
>DOUU01000140.1:138-30670 GCA_003520425.1 Deltaproteobacteria bacterium | reverse complement strand
TGGCGCGCCGGGGTTGGATGGACGCCGCTCCACATCCCCTCGGACGAGAGGCAAGAGAGTCCGGTTGACGCGCTTCCGGACGCATTTCTTGAGGGAGCGCCGAGTTCCCCCCGGGAGAGGAGAACCTGCACTCAACCTGCGGAGCCGAGAAGCAACAACGAAAGGCCAACTTCCTTCGTGGCGCAGCCTTTGTTGGGCGGGCGAGACCAGGCCCGCCGCCACTTACGCTAGGCGGCGGCCGACCAGAACAACAAGGCTCCCAGCGCAATCGCTACCGCCGACCAGCCTCGGATGAAGGCTGAAGAGCGCCCGGACCACCAAGAGATGATCTTCGTGAGTCTTTCCACTCCAATGAAGGGGAGTGCCGCTCCCGAGACGAGTGAAATCAGGCCCAAGAACTCGAACACCACGGGGGTGTGCGAGGAGGGTGCTGATCTCCACAACGCAATGCCAAAGACGATCCGGATCGCAGCCCCGGTCCAAACCCCGGACTGCCCTTGCCAAAGTCGGGTAAATGAGACAAGCCCGACTGGATTTGCGATGCCATACAAACCGATCGCAACCATGAGCAATGAGAAGAACGCCACGAGAAAAGCCATCTTCCCGCTCCATCAACAGAGGCGGGAGCGCCGCCTTTGGGTCGCCCGCCGCTCGCTCTACGACAGCTACCAGATCCATGGCACGGCGCCAGCGAACCCGACCGGTGTAGGCGCGATCTCCGCCGAGTCCCTCGGGGATTTTCCGCGCCCGCAGCGCGATGCGCAGGATCTAGAGCGAGCGGCCAGACGCGCTGGAATTGGACCGAGGGGAGAGCCCAGCCCCGCGGGAGCATGGGGCGCGCGACATCCGCTCCCCATCGCCAGGATATCGGACGATGCAGAGAACCTCGCGCCTTCCAGGAATAAGCGGCGGATCGCCGTTCCTCAGCCATGGAGGCGACTCATTTCTGGAAATGGGGGATCACGTCGCGGCCGATCAGCTCGATGGTCTGCATGACTTTCTCGTGCGCAATTGCGTAGGGATTCACCAGACACAGCAGGAGATCCACTCCCGCCGCCTCATATCGTTTGCACGTCTCGAGGCACTGTGCGGGTGTCCCGAGCAGGCAGGCGCCCGCACCAGCGAGATATTCGAGGGTGAGAAGGTCGAGAGCTCCGCTCTTGTCGATCTTGCTCATCTCCGCCGCGTAGGCATAGTTGCCCAGTTCGCGCCGCTCCTCCGCCATCCAGTCGGCGAGCGTCGCAATCTGCCGTGCGCCCGCCTTCGGGTACCATTCAAAGGACTCCCGCGCGACGCTCCACGCCTCCTGCTCGGTAGGCGCACAGACCGCCATGGTGAAGGTCGCAGCCCGATCATGAACCCATTTGCCGATCGGCTTGGTGCATCCTCTCACCGCCGCTCGATAGATGTCGATCTTCTTCTTCACCTCCTCAGGCGGCACACCCACGGCGAAGGAGCACAAGCCAAGCCCGAGCTCACCCACCTGGCGATGACCGTCCTCGCTCGAGGTTGCACCCCAGACGGGGGGGTGGGGCTGCTGGAGCGGCTTGGGCAGCACGCGGCGCTTCGGCATGCGCCAGTAGCGTCCCTCGAATGCATGCTCCTCATTCGTCCAGCAACCGACGACGTGCTCGATCGCTTCCTTCCATGCGTCACGGGTCTCGCGGGGGTCGACGCCAAATCCCTCGAGCTCGGCCCGTGTAGAGGAGCGGCCCGTGCCAAAATCGACGCGACCGTCTGAAATCAGATCGAGCACAGCCACCGACTCTGCAGTTCGCACGGGATGGTTGTAGGGCTTTGGCATGAGTCGGACGCCATAGCCCAGCCTGATGCGAGAGGTTTGGCTCGCGATCGCACCGTAGAGGACCTCCGGATTTGAGCAGTGTGAGAACTCCTCAAGAAAATGGTGCTCGACCGTCCACACAGCGTGCCATCCACAACGTTCACCGAAGACGGCTTGTTCCAGTGTTTGTTTGTAGGCGCGACGCTCGCTGTCGCGGCTCCAAGGTCGCGCGACCGGAATCTCGTAGAAGAGCGCGAATTGCATCGGCATGGACGATCCTCCCCTGCGATCTGGACAAGGACTAGCCGCCCAGACCCCTCACGATGTATTTCTGGACAAAGGCACGCACTGCGGCGGGCTTTTCGAGATCAACCACGACAGACGGCATCACGGCGATAGAGAGCAGCGTTCGCACGATCCATTCTGCCGCCTCGCGACGATCGAGTCCCGGGCGGACCTCGCCGCGCTCCTCCGCGTGCTCGAGGAACGGCAGCCAGAAGGTCACCCAGCGGTCCACCAGGCCGCCCACGCGCGCCACGAGGAGCGTTGCAAGGAGTGTCTCGTGCTCGGCGGGAAGCTGAAGGGCCGTCATCTCGTCATGCAGGTGAGCCCGGATGAACGCCGCTGCCTCGCCGACTTGAGCCGCGAGCGTGCGCCGACGTTCTACCGCGGCCCGACTTTGAGCGACAAAGCGCTCGGCCTCGCGCTCGAGAACCGCGTCCACGAGCTCCGCGCGCTCCGGGAAGTACCGATATACCGAACCGCGGGAAACCCCCGCGTTCCGGGCCACCTCTTCCATGGACAGCCTCTGCAGGCCGACACGCCGCATGCAGCCCGCCGCGGCCTCGAGGATCCGCGCCTTCGTCGGTAGAGAGGTCGGCCGCAAGACGCGGTGCCTGCGCTGCAGGGCAAGCTCAGCGCGGGTTGCACGGATCATTGCCGCTCCCAGATAGACGATTGCACAAATCTAGTTTACTTGTACAGCGACGGCCAACGGGAGGAGCGTGAGGTGGGGACGGCGGTGGAACGGTTCGCGGGGCGCGTTGCTCTTGTGACAGGGGCCGCGTCGGGCATCGGCAAGGCCTGCACAATCCGCCTCTTGCAAGAGGGAGCGCGAGTCTATGGCGCGGATATCTCTCCGGTCGCGCCCGCTGAGTTCGGCGAAGACCGCCTGCGCTCGCTGCGCCTCGACGTCCGTGACGAGCGGGCCGTACAGGAGTCGATCAGGACAATCGTGTCCGAGACGGGGCGCATCGATGCCGTGGTGAACGCCGCGGGCATCGCAGGCGGCGGCCCGGTCCATCTCCTCGAAGGCAGCGCATGGGACCGGGTGTTGGAGGTCAACCTCAAAGGAACGTTCCTCGTGTGCAAGCACGCCCTTGTGCACATGCTGGCTCAGACCCCGATTGACGCAGAGCGCGGCGCGCTTGTGAACCTCGCCAGTATCGAAGGCCTTGAAGGCACGGCCGGAGGCAGCGCCTACAACGCATCAAAGGGAGGCGTTGTGCTTCTCACCAAGAACATCGCGATTGACTACGGGCGCCAAGGCATCCGGGCGAACGCGATCTGCCCAGGCTTTATCGAGACGCCCATGATGGAAGCCGTGTTGGGGATGCCTGCCATGGCGGGGGTGCGCGAAGAGATCCGCCGGGAGCACAAACTGCGACGCTTCGGACGACCCGAGGAGATCGCATCCGTCGCGTGCTTCCTGCTTTCTGCGGACGCCTCCTTCGTATCCGGGCAGGCCCTTGCGGTGGACGGCGGATATCTCGCGGGGCGCGATCACCATGTCACCGAACTGATGGGGCTTTGACACGGAATGTCTGCGCGCTTGCGGGATCGGGAAGGTCCGTTTCCCGCCGAGGCGAAGGCGGCTCACGGCCTCGCGCACCACAGGCAACCGCGGGATCGAACTGAATCCCTCAAGAGGACCCCATCAAGCCACAAACGAGGAGGGCCGATACACCTGCGTGCGCGCCCTGCCGCCTGCGTAGATCGAAGGGTCAAGGGGAGCGGGTGGATGGCTCTCCCGCGGAGCATCGGCGGGTGCCAAGAAAAGCCGGGGGCATGCGCAAGGAGCTTCGTGCATGGTGGTCACGACAGGCAACGAGGTCGCGGGCCGATCGATTGCAGGTTGGCTCGGCATCGTTCGGGGGATCGTGGTGCGATCGCCGAGCATCCGGCAAGGCTTGCTCGGCGGACTCAGGCAGATCGTCGGCGGCAACATCGAGCGCTACGCCGAGGTTTGCGAGAAGGCACGCGAGGAGGCGTTCGAGCGCATGGTGCGCCATGCCCAGGAGATGGGCGCAGATGCCGTGATCGCCATGCGCTATGACGCGACCGAGTTTCTGACAGGTGCCACCGAGGTGCTCGCCTATGGAACGGCCGTCAAGCTCGGCCCCAACCGGGAGCGCTGAGACGCGGGATTCCTACCCTAGGATCCCGTGTGCTCCCGAGATGCTGCCGAGCTGCGCCCCCTTCAGCTGAGCATCCCGAAAGTTCCCTCAGGCAACGCAGTCACTGCCTTTTTGCCCGTCGGCAGCCAAGGCAATCGCTACGCCTCGAGCTTGAAGACCCGGAGCGCATTCTCGCGCAGGAACTTCGGCCAGACGTGGTCGCGGAAGGGTACGTTTGGCATGTCGCCGAAGATCCGCTCGAGGGAGAGTCCCATCGGGAAATAGCCTGCGTAGAGGATCTTGTCGGCACCTCGGGTGTTCGCGAAATCGATGATCGCTCTTGGGTAATGCTTGGGTGCGAACGCGCTCGTCGAATAGTACAGATTTGGGTACTTGAGCATGAGCTTTACGGCGAGATCCACCCAAGGCTCACAACCATGGCGGGTGACAAAGCGAAGCTCGGGGAAATACCAGCAGACCTCGTCGATCAATTCGACCTTCTGGGGCGCCATCGGAAGGCGCGGGCCCGGAACGCCAGCACACACGCAAATCGGGATGTCGAGGTCGATGCAGGTCGCGTAGATGGGGAAGAACTTCTTGTCATTGATCGGCACTTGAGGACATAGGCCCGACGGGAATGCGGTCGCGGCTTTGACGCCCAGCTCCTTTACCGCACGGCGCAGATTTCGTACGCCGTCCATCCCGAGGTTCGGGTTGACCTCATAGCTCCCAAAGAAACGGTCTGGGTGCTTGGAGAGCGCGCGCCGTGCATCGGAGTCTTGGGTGCCCACGCCGATCATTGCGCGCTCGATTCCATATTTTTTCATTTCGTCGAGAGCGATGCCCACATAGTCGTCAGAAGGACGGGGCGTGGGAATCTGCTTGAACATGTATTGCGCTGGCATCTTGAACTGTTGTCGGCTCTCCTGATCCATCAGAAGCGGCTTCATGAACTCGTACCAGGCCGTGTTGTCGCCCGCCGGGATCTGGAGCATGAGATCAATCACGCCAATTCCGCTCGGCATCCCCATTTCGATCCTCCAGGCACGATCGTCAGTCGGGCGGCGAGGCTACCGCGCTAGCGGTCGGAGTGCCCGAGATCGCGCCCCGGCGCCACGCGATCGCGGATCAGCTGCTTGAGCTCTTTGGTCTCCGGGAAGCGACCCTTCTCGGCGCGCGAGAAGAGGAGCTCGCCGTCTAGGCGCACGTCGAATACGCCGCCCTGCCCTGGAACGAGGGCCACTTCGCCCAGCTCAGAATCGAAGGTGGCTAGCAGCTCCTGTGCCATCCAGGAGGCGCGCAACAGCCAACGGCACTGCCGGCAATAGATCAGTTCGAGCCGGGGACTCGCCACCCTTGAAGATTGGCTCAAGCCTCCGGGGCGCGCATCCAATCCCGGGATCGGCGCCCGGGGGCCGCTCGAGCGTGCATTCCGTGCCTTGCGCTCTGCGATGGCGGCCGTCCCCGCTGGCTTGAACCCCTATCCGCGCTCCAGTGTCGCGCGCAGCATCCACGCCATCTTTTCGTGCTGTTCCATGAGGCCGGTCAGAAAGTCATTTGTGCCGGCATCGCCAAGCTCACCGGTCTTCTCGAGATCTGCGCGTAGGTTCCGGATTACTGCCTCATGGGCAGCCAGGAGAGCCCCCACCATTCCCTGCGCGTCTCGGGGAAGGCCGCTCGACTCCTTGTTGCGCGCCAGCTCCAAGAACTCGCCGAGAGATCCCGCCGAATTGCCCCCCAAGGCCCGCACGCGTTCGGCGACCTCATCGATGATCTCGTCGAGTTCCTCGTACTGGGCCTCGAAGAACTTGTGCAAATCGTGGAAGCGAGGTCCGACCACGTTCCAGTGGTAGTTCCGGGTCTGAGTGTAGAGCAGATACTCGTCCGCCAGCAGCACGTTTAGGATTTTCACCACGTTCTGGCGCGCCTTGTCGGTGAGTCCGATCTGGGTCTTCGTCATCATCGCTTTTCTCCTTTCTCGCTCCTTGAGGGGTTCGGAAGCCGAGATTTGCTCGTGCGTCGTGAGCGGCCCCTGCAGTCCGCACAAAGACCCGTCACATGCAGGGACCAATCATCGACCTCGAATCCATGGGCTGCGAGCCGCGGAAGCTCGAGGGCCTCCAGGGCAGGAGAAGTGAAATCCTTCACGCAGCCGCATCGGGCACAGTGGAGGTGGTGATGGCGCCCTCGTCTCAGCTCGAAGCGCGCCCCCCCGCCAGGGTGCGAGATGCGGCTCGCCAGCCCGAGATCAACCAGGGTCTCGAGCACCCGATACACCGTGGTTCGCGAGATCCCCGGGACCGTCCGGCTCACAGCCTCGAACAGGTCATCGGCGCTCGGGTGATCGTCGCGCGGCACGAGGGCCTCCAGCACAGCGCGCCGCTGTACCGTCACCGGGAGACCCCGCTCTCGGCACGCCCGCGCAAGGCGGCCAAGCGCGTTTTCGACCGGCCGGGCTCCGCGATGGCTCGCACGAGAACTCATTGCATTTGCATATTTAACCAACGAGGTCCTCTGTCAAGGCGACCCCTACCTAGGAATCATCGAGACGTGTCGCCAGGACGCGCGTGAGGCGCGCAGGCTCGTGGCGAAGCCTCAACTCCCGGCCGCCGCGCACCTGGACGAGCCCCGGCTTCGCGCCGCGCGGCTTTACGACGTTCTTGATGGGCGCCACGTGAATCGCAGCGCGCGGGGCGCCGCGCTGCTTTGAAAAGTAGAGGGCGAGCTCACACCCATCCAACAGCGATTCGGGCGGCGCGTCCGTGCGCCCCTCCGTACGGAGGATGACGTGACTGCCCGCGCCTCCTTCGACGTGGAGGAAGACGTCCTGGCCACGCGCGAGGCGCGTGGTCAGGTGGTCGTTCCCTTCATCGCTGCGGCCGACCCAGATCTCGAGCCCGTCCGCGCTGAGATATCGACGCGGCCGCAAGCGTGCCGGAAGGGCTTCGCCGCGCTTGCCCGCATGCCCCTTTTCTGGGGTCGGCTTGCGGGCAGAGGGGCGTCGCGCTCGGTCGAGCAGCGCGCGCACTGCGGGTTGCGCCGCGAAGGCTGCGAGTGCCTCTGGCACGGGGGCAGCGAGCACCGCATCGAGAGCTTGGCGAAGCTCAGCGAGCTGGGCCTCGCGTACACCAAGCGATTGGAGCTCGCTCCCGAGCCTCTCCACGCGCCGTTTGGCCTTCCGGTAGCGTGCGAAACACTGCTCAAGGTTCTCGACCGCAGAAAGCGCAGGATCGAGCTCAAGCGGGATTTCCGCACCGCTCTCGGGATCGCTCACCGCCACCCTCGCCGCGCCGGGCCGCACGAGGTGAAGCGCACCCTTCAGGAGTTGCCCGCGCCGCAGATGGTCCTCGGGGTCGCCTCCGGCCTCGAGCTCCTGCTGCAGTCGCTCACGTTTGCGGATCACCGCTGCCACTTCCCGAGACAGGGCCGTTTGAAGCGTACGCAGCTGCGCCTCGCGAGCCTGCACGCTCTCGCGCTCGGCGTAGAACCGCTCGATCTCGACCAGAAGCACGTCCTCGCCAACGGCAGCGAAGCGATCCGTCCCCGCGGTCGGCGGGGGCGTCTCAGGACCCCGCCACAGAGCGCCTCGCGCGAGTCCGCGCATCGTCAGCTCGAGCGGTCGCAGAAACGCTTCGACGCAACCTTCCGCGCCCAGGAGGTAGAGGTTGCTGCGGCCCCCTAGGATCGAAAGCAAGAGCTCGCGTCGACCCTCCTGCGTGTCGAGTGCGAGCGCGAGTTGGCGATCATTGTTCAAAATGCGCACCCCGGCGAACCGAGAGCCGCCCAGGTGGGCACGCAGGTACTGTGCGAACAAGAGCGGCCGCGCGGGNNGCCGCGGGCGACCCCCCATCGACCCAGCCGGAGCGCGGAAGGAGAGCACGACCCGATCATCCCCATGCTGAACGATCTTTTCGAGCCGGTGGCCGGCCAGCATCTGCTGGAGCACATCCGCGGCACGGCGCAGCTCCTTCAGCGAGAGCATCGCTCGCTTCGGTTCGGAACGCGGCCCGGCGCATCCCCGAAGATCGTGTCGCTGCTGCGGCTCACGCCTCTCTTTTCCCCTCGCCTTCGGATCAGTGCTGGCACTGGGCGCAGAAGTGCGCGCTGCGCTGCCCTATCAGGATCCGTCGTACCCGAGCTCCGCAGCGTCGGCAGGGTTCGCCCTCGCGCGCGTAGACGCTGCGCTCATCCTGATACGCGCCGTCGCTGCCATCCGGTGCAAGATAGTCGCTGATGCTCGAGCCCCCGGTCTCGATCGAGCGCCGCAGCACCTGATGGAGGGCTTCGACAATGCGCTCGCATTCCACCCGAGAGATCCGGCTCGCACGTCGCCGGGGCCGGATTCCGGCCAAAAAGAGCGCCTCATCGGCGTAGATATTTCCCACACCCGCGATCACACTCTGATCGAGCAGGACGTTCTTGATCGCGGTGTGCCGCCGCCGAAGCAGCGGGAAGAGATCCTCACCGCTGGCGCGCAGTGCATCGACGCCGAGCTTGGCGAGGCGTGGGTTCGCCTCCCCCTCGGCGACCAGAAACACCTTTCCAAACTTGCGCACGTCGCGAAACAGGACGTCGGGAATCCCGTCGGCAAATCTCAGGCGCAGGTGGGTNNCACCGAACAGCTGACCCGTCATGCCAAGATGCAGCACGAGGCGCATCCGATTGTCGAGGATGACGGTGAGGTACTTGCCGTGTCGATCGAGCGCCACCGGCGTACGACCTTTGAGCACCCGCCGCAGCTTCGCGGGCTTCGTGAGGAAGAAGTAGCTGTCGCCCGTGGTCTCGACACATACGATACGACGACCAAGGAGCAGCGGAGCGATCCGTTGGCGCGTGACTTCGACTTCGGGGAGTTCAGGCACGCCGGAAGCCTGCCACGAACGTCTCGTCGCTTAGGGCCGAGCCAGGGCAGGTTCTTCCCCGCTCCGCAGGAGGGAGATCACGATCGACTTGTAGGTGGGCGTTCTGCTGCCCTCGGCCACGCTCCCCACTGGGACCAGTGGATTGGCCTCCGGGAAATAGGCGGCAGCGCAGCCCCGAGGCACGTCGTACGCAACGACGCGAAACCCCCGCACCGTCCGTTTTTCTCCGTCAAAATGGCTGGTCAGATCCACACGGTCGCCGTCGTGAAGCCCTTGGGCCACCACGTCTTCGGGATGCAGGAATACGACGCGGCGCCCGCCCCGGATTCCACGGTAGCGGTCGTCTTCGCTGTAGATGGTTGTGTTGAATTGGTCATGGCTGCGCAGCGTCGTGAGCAGCAGCTGGCCGGGCTCAAGTGCAAGCTTGGGAAGTCTGTGCACGGTGAAACGCGCGCGTCGCGATGCGGTTGCGAAGACCCTGCGCTTTCCACCGGCGGGAAGGACAGACAAAGCCATCCCTCCAGGCTCCCTTACACGGCGATTCATCTGGGCAAAACCCGAAACCACGTTCGCGATGTGCTCACGAATCCTGTCGTAGTCCGCGGCCAAGTCCTCCCACGCTACCGAGCTCTTCTTCCCGAGGGCGGCCCGGGCGAGCCCCGCCACGATCGCGACTTCGCTGCGAAGATGGGGGGAGGCCGGCTCGCGTTGCCCCTGCGAGACGCGAACGACGGCCATGGAATCCTCGATTGTCACGAGCTGGGGTTTGCCACCCACGACATCGCGTTCGCTGCGTGCAAGGCAGGGAAGAATCAGGCTTTCTTGGCCCGCGACGAGGTGAGAGCGATTCAGCGTGGTGGAAACGTGCGCAGTGAGGCGACAGCGGCGCAGCGCCCTCTCCGTGTAGGTGGCATCGGGAGTGGCCACTGCGAAGTTGCCGCCGAGGCCAAAGAACAGATGCGCGCGCCCCTCGTGCATCGCCCGAATCGCGCCCACGCTGTCAAAACCATGAGCCCTCGGCGGCTCGAAATCGAACTCCTGGCCGAGGCGGTACAAGAACCCGGCGTCGGGCCGCTCCCAGATGCCCATGGTCCGGTCACCTTGCACGTTGCTGTGACCGCGCACCGGGCATGCCCCTGCTCCCTGCCGGCCGATGTTCCCGCGCAGAAGCAGCAGGTTCACGATCTCCTGCACGTTCGCGACGGCGTGGCGATGCTGCGTGAGGCCCATGGCCCAGCACACGATCACCCGTTCGGCCGCACAGTAGATCTGCGCCGCCTGCCGCATCTCCTCCCGTGAGATGCCGCTCTGCGCCACGAGGTCTTCCCAACGCTCCGCCAAAAGGGCATCCCGGAACGCGTCGAAGGCAAGCGTGGATTCACGCAGGAAGTCCCAGTCGAGAACCTGACCCGGCGCCCGATCCTCGATCTCGAGCACCTCCTTCATCACACCCTTCAGCAGGGCCACGTCGCCGCCGACGCGCACCTGGAGGAAGAGATCAGCGATCGCTGTGGTCGTGAGCCCCATCAACTCGAGCGCCTTCTGGGGATGCGCAAAGCGCACGAGGGCGCGCTCGCGGAGCGGATTGATCGCCACGATCCGGCAGCCCCGCCGCTTCGCAGCTTCCAGCGTCGTCATCATGCGCGGGTGATTCGTGCCTGGATTCTGGCCCAGCAAGAAGATCGCGTCGGCGTGCGCGAAATCGCCAAGGCCCACCGTGCCCTTGCCGACGCCGATCGTCTCGCTAAGCGCCGTTCCGCTCGATTCGTGACACAAGTTCGAGCAGTCGGGCAGGTTGTTGGTTCCCAGCTGCCGCACAAAGAGCTGGTACAAGAAAGCTGCCTCGTTGCTTGTACGGCCTGAGGTATAAAAGATTGCTTGGTGGGGAGAATCGAGCCCCCCGAGGACTTCGGCGACCCGCGAGAACGCCTTTGGCCATTCGATCGGTTGGTAGTGGTCGGCGCCGACGGGCTTCCAGACCGGACAGGTCAGACGACCTTGTTCCTCGAGCCACTGGTCGGACTTCTCAAGGAGATTGGAAACCGACCACCGGGAGAAGAACTCGGGGCCTACGCGACGACGCGTGGCTTCGTGCGCCAGGTGCTTGGCCCCGTTTTCGCAGAACTCGATCGCGCCGCGCCTTTCAGGATCCGGCCACGCACAGCCCGGGCAGTCGAAGCCGTGCTCCTGATTCATGCGCCAGAGCGTGCCCGCTCCCCGGACGAGTCCCGCTTTCCGGCTCACCGCTTCGGCCGCCGCAAGCACGGAGGTAAAGCCGCCCCCTGCGAGACCCTGATCCTTCTCGTTCAAGCGCCGTCCTCCGCCACCCGCTCGCGTCGCCCGTAGACGTTGAAGCCCGGCCCCCGCAGGAAGCCCACGAGCCCGATGCCCGCTTGTTCCGCGAGGCGTGTCGCCAGAGAGGTGGGGGCGGACACGGCGGCGACGAGAGGAATCCGCGCCGCGAGCGCTTTCTGAACAATTTCATAGGAAATGCGGCCGGAGACCAGCAGCGCGTGACCACCGAGCGGCAGCATTCCTCGACCCGCGGCCCAGCCCACCACCTTGTCCACCGCGTTGTGCCGCCCCACATCCTCGCGCACCACGAGCAGAGCACCCTCCGGAGCGACAAGGGCTGCTGCGTGGATGCCCCCGGTGCGCTCGAAAGCACGCTGGGCGGAGCGCATTCGTTCCATGAGCCTCGAGAAGAAGGAGCGGGGAAATCGAGCGGAGTCGTCAAGGGGCTTTGCGATCCTGAGCGCATTCTCGATCGTGGCCTTGCCACAAATCCCACAACTCGCACTGGCATACAGGTTGCGCCGCAAGCCTTCGAGGTCGACGGGCACCCCGGGTCGCAAAAGGACACGCATGACATTGCCCTCTGCTTCAGGATGCGGGGCGATGCTGCAATGTCGCAATGAGAGCAGATCATCCAGCGACTGGATCACGCGCTCGGTGACGAGGAAACCCAGCGCGAGCTCCTCGTCATGACCAGGGGTACGCATCACGACCGCGAGGGGAGCTCCAGAGAGCTGGATCTCGAGGGGCTCCTCGCACGCCACGGCATCTCGGCAGTCGATCACGCTGTCGCGGCCAAAGCGTGCCACGGAGACCGTGTGGACCGATTCTTCCGCCTCGGCCGAAGTGGGAAGGTCCGGGCTGGGTTCACTCGGCATAACGGCCATTATCTGCCCCTTCTCCCCTCATCTCAATCGCACTGAGCGCTAGAGGAGTGCCAGCTGCTCCGTGTCCGGGCCCGAAGTTGCGCAGGAGCAGGGGGCTTGCAGAGGAGCATCGTGCGGAGGTGCTTCACCAGAGGAGAAACCCCGCCGCTGCGCCCCGCCGAGATCGCCCCCCGATCAGACCCTCACCAGCCCCAAGACGAGCGGCCGGCCGTCGATCTCAAGCTCGCGAACCTCGCCAGGGTCCGCCAACCGGACACCCACCGACACCTCGGTGGCGAGCGTCTCCTGGGCCAACGCGTCCACACGCGGCCGAACCGCCGCGAGCAACGCCGGATCGCCCTCCAGCCAAAGCCGGATGCGACCTGTGTACTCGAGTTCGAGTTCCTTGCGAAGCAGCTGCACGCGATTTAGCACCTCGCGGTAGAGCCCTTCTTCGAGGAGTTCCGGCGTCAGGATCGTTCGAAGCACCACCACGCCTGCCGGACCGCTCGCCGCCGCAAATCCCGGCTTTGCCTCGAGGGCCACGGTGATCTCGTCCGAACTCAGCGTGAACTCCCGGCCATCGGCCTCGATGGTGACGCAAGCACGCGTCTCCAGCTCGCGGAGCAACGCCGCACCGTCGGCGGCCGCCAGCGCCGCCTTGACCGCCGGCATGTGCTTTCCGACCCGTGGTCCCAGGGCCCGGAAATTGGGCTTCACGAGGTACCGCACATACTCGTCCGCTTTCGGTACGAAATGAACGACGTGTACATTCAGTTCTTCACGCACGAGTTCGATGTGATCCGCGAGAGCCACTGTAAGCGAGGGGTCGGCGAGCACAACCTCGGCCGCCTCGAGCGGCTGCCGTACACGCAGCTTCTGCGCGGTCCGCACCTGCATCCCGAGCGAAACCAGTTCGCGCACGACTCGCATCGCCCGCGAGAGCGGCTCATCGATTGCGGTCCGGTCAGGTTCCGGGTAGTCGCAGAGGTGGACACTATCGTCCTTCAGCCTCGATCCAAAGCTTCGGACCATCAGATTCTGCCAGATCTCCTCGCTCTGGAATGGCAGAAACGGTGCAAGCAGCTTTGCCAGGGCAACGATCGTCTCAAAGAGTGTCCAGTGGGCGTCGAGCTTGTCCTGTTCGAGGCCGGCTACCCAAAAACGGCTGCGGCTGCGACGCACGTACCAGTTGGAGAGGGCATCGACAAGGTCGGTCAGGACTCCTGTGGCCTCATAGATGCGATACGCATCCATGTGGTCGACGACACGTGCCGTCGCGAGGGCGAGTTCAGAGAGGATCCAGCGGTCTAGAAGAGCGCGCTGCGTTGGCGCTCGGCGGCCTTGCTTGCCCGCGGGCGCGGTCGGATCGAAGCCGTCGATATTCGCGTAGATCGTGAAAAAAGCATAGACGTTCCGCAGCTTGAGCGGAAGCTCGCGCTGGAGCGCGCGCACACCGTTCAGGGAATGTCGGGTGTTGTTCCAGGGCGGATTCGCGGCGAAGAAGAACCACCGGAAAGCGTCGGCGCCAGGTGCTGGTGAACTCGGGTCCTCGACGAAGACCCGTGCGCTGCTCGGAAGGCGCGGCACCTCGGGCGGCAGCGTTTCGAGTCCGTGGGGTGCGCAAGAGAGCGCAAGCGCCCTTCGATCCGCTTCCGAAAGCACCACGATGCGCCGAGGAATCTGGATCGGACGCAGTGCAAGCTCGACCGAGCGAGCTTCATCGTCCGTCCGGTAGACGCGCACCTTGGCGCGATCACCCTGCAAGTCCAAGCCGTCGTAGTCCTCGCGTGCGATCCACGCCTCGCCCGCCGCCGGTGCACTCCCGCGGCCATCCGCCGCGCTGACCGCGAACTCGAGACGAACGCGCTCCAAAATGACCGACGGTGGGGTGTAGTTGCCTTTGCTCTTCGATTCCTTCTTTCCCTCGCGGTCGCACACGTGACCGAGCACGATGCAGGTGCGATAGGGGTGCGGTTTTTCGGCCTCGGGGAAGAGCAGGGTCGAGACCCAGAGCAGGGAGTTGAACCAGCCGCGGGTCTGGTCGATGGCCTCACAGATGAAATCAGCAGGGAAGTTCGCGCGGAATTCCTCGCGACCTCGGCGCGGCCAACCCCACTGTGCAAACGGCATGCAGCCCGAATCGAACCAAACGTCGATCACCTCGGGCACCCGACGCCACACACCCGCTTCTCCCGGCTTTGTCCAAGTGACGGCGTCGATCCATGGCTTGTGAACTCGCAGGTGAGGAGAAAGTGTGGGGTCTTGTGCGCGCGCGGCTTCGAAGCCATCGAAAGCGCGTGGGTTGCGCGCGAGGATCTCCGCGACCGAGGCCGGCGCGTCGGTCGTGCCCGTCACGTCGTTCACCCAGATGTTGAGCGGGGTTCCCCAGAAGCGCTCTCGGGAGAGCGCCCAATCGACGTTGTTGCGCAGAAAGTCGCCGAAGCGGCCCTCCCGGATGTGTTCAGGCAGCCATTGAATGCGCGCGTTGGTGGCGAGAGCCTCCTCCACCTCGCTCGTGGTCCGCACGTACCACGCCGGCCGCGCGTACTGGATCAGCGGGTCCTGCTCGGAACGCTCACAGAAGGGGTATTCGTGGCGGATCTGTTCGATGTGCCAAGCGAGGCCACGCGCCTTGAGTTCGCGGATCAGGTCCCGGTCGGCGTCTTTGACCCAGCGGCCGGCGAACTCGGGGGGCGCAACCTGCGGATCGAAGCCGCCATCTGGTCTTACCGCACACAAGAGGGGGAGGTCGGGATCGCGCGTGCGCTCGCGGCGCAGCAGGTCGAAGTCCACCTCACCAAACGCGGGCGCCACGTGGACCACTCCCGTTCCCGCATCCAGTTCGACGAAGGGTGCCTCGACAACCCGCCACAGCTTTGGGTGGGCTGCCGTGCGCGCGAACCAGTCGAACGGAGGGAGGTACGCTTTGCCTGCCAGGTCGGAGCCGCGCAGCGTCCGCTCCACGGGGAGTTCCCGTCCAACCTTTTCTGCCAGCTGTCCCACGAGGGCCGCCGCAACGATCAGTCTCCCGGGGCCGTCGCGGACAACCAGGTATTCCACGTCGCTCTTCACCGCGGCGAAGCTGTTTGAAGGCAGCGTCCAAGGCGTGGTCGTCCACACCAGGAGGGCAGTCTGAGGTTCCTCCGACAGCGGAAGACGCACGTACAGCGACGGGTCCTCTACCGTCCGGTAACCCTGACCGACCTCCGCCGCCGAGAGCGCTGTACCGCCTTGCGCCCACCACCACACGACCTTGTGCCCCTGGTAAAGGAGCCCCCGTTTGAACAGCTCCGAAAGGGCCCACCAGACGCTCTCGACGTAGCTCTCGTGGTAGGTTACGTAGGCATGCTCGAGATCAATCCAGCAGCCGAGCTCCTGGGTCAGCTCGGTCCATTCCTTGGTGTAACGAAAGACGCTCTCTATGCAGCGACGGACGAAGGGTTCGACTCCGTACCGAACGATCGCTTCCTTGCCGGAGATGCGAAGCTCCTTCTCGACCTCGATCTCGACCGGAAGGCCGTGCGTATCCCAACCCGCCTTCCGCGGAACATCGTATCCACGCATGCTCCGGTATCGTGGGAAGACGTCTTTGAAGACGCGTGTGAGGGCGCTGCCATTGTGCGGAAGACCGTTGGCAGTAGGCGGGCCATCGTAGAAGACGAATCGTTTGCCTCCCCGACGCTTCTCGAGCGTGCGGGCAAACACGTCGCGCTGGCTCCAGAGGGCGCGGATGCGTGACTCCAAGTCCGGGAAATCCACGATCGGCGCGACTCGCTCGAACCGCGGTGACATGCCCAGAAGCTAACATGATCCTGCGAGCTTGAGCCAAGGAGCCCCCACCATGAGCGACTACTTCGACGCCACCATGCGTTTGTATCTCGACCGGCTGATCGACTGGGACGGCCTGCTCGGCCTGCTCCGCGCAGGGAAGGTCGACTGCGAGGCCGAGGTCGGCGCCTATCGGAGCGTTCTCGAGACCGTGGCGGCACTCGCGGCGACCTTCGAACGCCCCGCTCGAGCGGCCTGCNNCAGAAGCCGAGCTCACGCCGGATGGCGGAGCGCGCCCTCCCGCCCACATCCGCAAGGCCTACGACGCGCTCCGGGAGAGTGGCCTCGTGGCGCTCCCCATCGCCGAGGAGTACGGGGGTGCGGCCGTGCCGATCCTTGTCAACGGAATGGTGCTTGAGATGATCTCGCGCGCGGACACCAGCCTCATGACGATCCTCGGATTGCAGTCCGGCACGGCCGGTGACATTCAGAAATTCGGCAGCGAGGAGCTCAAGCGCACGTGGCTTCCGAGGTTCACGTCCGGCGAGGTCCAGGGCTGCATGGATCTGACGGAGCCCCAGGCGGGAAGCGACCTTGGCCAAATCTCGACACGCGCCACGGACCTTCCGGACGGCACGATCCGCGTGGATGGCCAAAAGATCTTTATTACGAACGGTGGTGCCGAGGTGCACCTCGTCCTGGCCCGGGATGCAGACACGTTTGAGTCGTCGCGAGGGACCACGAACGGCCTGTCCCTGGTGCTCGTCCCACGCCATCGGCCCGATGGCACGCCGAACGGCGTCCGAGTGCCGAGGCTCGAGCGAAAGCTGGGTATCCACGGCTCGCCGACCTGCGAGGTGCTGTTCGAAGGCGCGATCGGTACGCGCCTCGGTGAGAAGGGAAAGGGCTTCCGCGCGATGCTCGAGCTCATGAACAACGCGCGCCTTGGTGTCGCGGCCCAGGCGCTCGGTCTCGCCGAGGCGGCGTTCCACGAGGCGGCGGTCTACGCCAACCAGCGCGAGCAGTTCGGAAAGCCGGTGGCTCAGCAGCCGCTTGTGCAAAGCATGCTCGCGAAGATGGCGGTGAACATCGAGGCCGCTCGCGCGCTTCTCTACCGCGCGTTTGAACTCTACGACTACACGCTCGCCGCGGGGGCCTGGCTAGCCGCAGGTCGCGGAAGTCCGACCGAGCGCGCGGAGGTGGCCGCGCGACTTGAACGCGAGCAAGTCCGGGTACGCCTGCTCACTCCGCTGTGCAAGTACTACGCGACCGAGATCTGCTCAGACGTGACCCGCGATGCGGTGCAGGTTTTCGGAGGAATCGGCTACACGATGGACGTGGACGCAGCGAAGCTTCACGCGGACAGCCTGATCATGACGATCTATGAGGGCACAAGCGAAATCCAGGCCTCCTTCGCGCTCCGCGAGATGGGCAAGGGGGCACTCGGCACTGTGTTCGCCGAGGCGCGCCGTGAGCTCGAGGCCATGAAAGAAGACCCAAGGCGCAGCGCTTTGGCGAAGCACGTCGAAGAGGAAATTCCACGGATCGAGCATGCAATCAAGGTCCTGTTCGGCGACATTGCTTACGCGCTGCTTCGCGCGAAGCTCCTGGCCGAGATGGTGATCGATGTGCTCTCCGCGACAGAGCTGCTGCGCCAGGTGGGCGCAGACCCGACGCGACTCGACCTCGCCGAAAGCTATGTGCGCCGACGGATGCTTCAGGTCGAGCTGGGCGCGCGCCGCATCGAGCAGAACCACGAGGGTCGCATGGATCGTGACGCACACATCCTCGAAGTGTTCGGAGCGAGCGCCGTCCCCGAGAAAGCCTGACCGTGGCCGGAAGCGCCGGCTTGAGTTCGAGACGAGTCTGGTGGAGAGCGTATGCAGACTGCCAGCCGATTTCTACGGCGGCGCAGGATCGAGGGTCGAGCTCGTCTCTGATTCCGGCATTAAAGAGCATCCGACACTACTGACGGTTCCAAGGATTTCGGCGTAAATCGTTGATCATCCAGAACTCGTGGCACAGTGGCTGCGGTGGTCTGAAAACAAGCGCGCGTCATCGGGTTGGTTCTTCAAGCGTTCAGCGAACGGTTACGCGATTGGCTTTTATCCCAAGGGTGTACTTTTGAGCTTTGTTGAGGCTTCGCTCGCATGTGCAGAGCCCCGCGGATCACGCCTTCCAATGATGCAGGGCCGCTCTCGGGGGCCGGCCCGCAAGACCCGTCGCCGCCGGAGGCGGACCGCCTGCGGCCGTGGCCGGTGCGAAGCGGCGGTCGGCATCGTCTCTTGCCGGTTCCGCACACTAGACCCGTCCGCTAAACCGCGGTGCCGCCTCCTCAAGCTCGATCTGGGCGGCATTCGTCACAAACGACACCATGTGATAGAAGCCTGCGAGCACGACGAGCTCAATCAGCTGATCGGCGCGGAAGCAGCCTGCGAGCTCGAGCCAAAGCGCTTCCGAAATCGACGAGAGGTCATNNCTCATCCGCGAGGCGGATGAGCAGCCGATCGCGCGGGGACCACAGCGCATCGTCTGAACCGGCGCGGAGCGAGGCGGCCACCTCCGTATTCGTCAGGCCGCAGCGTGCCGCGAAGACGGCGACGTGAACGCCCCACTCATATTCAGACCCACAACGCGCGCAGGTTCGCAGAATCACGAGCTCGCGGTCCCGTCTCTCGATCGATCCACGGTCAAGGAGGGATCCGAGCCGGAACTTGCGGAGCACCCGCGGATTGTGCGCGAGCGTTCTGAAGAGCCGGAGCGGAGGGATGCCGGGGGGCATGAAGCGTTCCAGCTCCTCCGCGAGCTCGGACGCGTACGGCGGCTCCAGCGGCGCGATGCGCGGACGCGGCATGAGGCCTCCACTGNNCCCGGCTTGCCCGTGCGCGGATCGAAGAGTGGCCGGCCCGTCATGGCGCTCTTGGATCTGCTCGGGCGCCGCTGGGCGCTGCGTCTTGTGTGGGAAATGCGCGAGGGAAATCCGACCTTCCGGGCCCTGCAAGAGCGATGCAGCGGCCTCTCGCCCACCGTCCTCAACCGGCGGCTCGGCGAGCTGCGCGAGGCCGGGATCGTGGCCAGAGGGGAATCTGCGGGATATGCCCTGACGGCCGAGGGCAAGGAGCTCCTCGCCGCCCTCGCTCCGCTCCATGACTGGGCCGAGCGTTGGGCCCGCAGGGCCATCTGATCGCGAAACGCTCAACTCGCCGATGCATCGCACCTTTCGTGATGCCTTGGAGAGACACGTGCCTCGGGCGCGCTCTGCCGCTAACCGCGGGCGACCACCCCGCAAGCACGCCGGTCGTCCGGCCCGCTCCAGCAAGGCGAGCGCCGCAGTGGCATATTGCGGGAGATGAGGGCACGCGTTCTGGGATCCAGGGCGGGCGGCGGGCTCCCGCAGTGGAACTGCGGATGCCCGAACTGCGTCCGTGCCCGCGCCGGAGACCGATCCGTACCCGCACGCACCCAGCCCTCGCTCGCGGTTTCGGCGGATGGAGTGCGTTGGTCACTCATCAATGCAAGCCCCGACGTCCGAGATCAATTGTCTGGCTTTCCCGCGCTCCACCCTCGCGCCGGTACGCGAGATCTTCCCCTTGACACGATCGTCCTCACCAACGCCGACCTCGACCACGTGCTTGGCCTGCTGGTGCTTCGCGAGTCTCTTCCCTATCGGATCGTGTCGACCGCGTGGGTGCGGGACGCTTTGCTGAACCACAACGCGGTCTTCCGGATCCTCGAGCCCGCCTGGGGCCTCGTGAAGCTCGACGAACCTTTGTATCTGGACCGTGCGAGCGGTCTCGAAGCACGGCTCTTCCCCGTCCCGGGCAAGGTCCCCGCGCACCTCGGGAGCTTGGCATCGAACGCGCCAGAAGCCACGGTCGGAGTGCGCCTCACCGACACTCAGACCGGTCGAAGGATCGTCTACATTCCGGGCATGCGCGCGCTGGACGGGGGCATCCTGGCCGAGCTCGAAGCCGCCGCGTGCGCCTTTGTCGACGGAACCTTCTTCACGGCGACAGAACTCGCCGCGGCAAGGCCAGGAGCCCCGGATGCGCCGTCGATGGGCCACGCGCCGATCTCCGGGGAAGGTGGGAGTCTGGCTCGCCTCGCGGCGCTTGCGGGTCGGCGAATCTACACGCACCTCAACAACACAAACCCACTCGTCGACATCGGCTCGTCGGAGCGGCGCTGGGTCGAGGCGGTCGGCGTGGAGGTGGCGCACGACGGACTCGAGGTCGAAGTCTGATGCGCCTCAACCCGCGACAGGCTCCGGTGCGAGCGGCGATGGGTTCGTCCGGATGGAGCTCCGGCTGATGTGGAGCCGCGACGAGTTCGAGCAGCGGCTGCGGCATGTCGGTGAAGAGCGCTACCACGACAAGCATCCCTTCAACCTGCGAATGCATGACGGGACGCTGACCCGCGAGGAACTCAAGACGTGGGTTCTCAACCGCTACTACTACCAGACCCGCATCCCTGTGAAAGATGGCCTCATCCTCTCCAAGGCGCGAGACCCGGCGTTTCGTCGAGAGTGGGTGCATCGTCTGCAGGACCACGATGGCCTGCAGCCTGGTGAAGGAGGACTTGAGCAATGGCTGGACCTCGCGAGCGCCGTGGGCCTCGACCGCGCCGAGGTCCTGGGACTTCGGGGTGTCCTGCCAGGCGTGCGAGCGGCGTGCGACGAATACGTGCGGTTCGTGGAAACGAACGATCTTCTGGCGAGCGTTGCGGCATCCCTCACGGAATTGTTCGCAGGCGACATCATGCGCCGGCGGATCGCAGCGTTTGAGCAGCACTATCCCTGGGTGCGCACGGAAGGGCTTCGCTACTTCCAGAGCCGCACCCGGCAGGCTCCGCAGGACGCCGCCTTCGGCCTGCATTTTGTCGTCGAGCATCNNGCCGCCCGCGCTTGTCCCGCCATGCCCAGGTCCGGAGCGATCGCGCCACCCATGAGACCTTGGTGGTGCTGCCCGAGCGTGCCGTGCGCCTCAACGCGAGCGGCCGGGAGATCTTGGAGCTGTGCGACGGCGTGCGGAGTGCGGTCGAAATCGCCCGCGTGCTCGGTTCGCGGCATCCAGAGATCGAGCAGGTCGAATCCGATGTGCACCACTTCCTGGAGCAGATGGAGCGGGTGGGTGTCCTCGAGGTGAGCTCCTGAGCGGCCCGAGCGCACCGCGACCGTACAACCTCGTCGCGGAGCTCACCTACCGTTGTCCTCTGCGCTGCGCCTATTGCTCCAATCCCTTGACCTTCCGGGACACGCCCGAGTCGCTCAACGCTGCGGCGTGGGGACGTGTATTCCGCGAAGCCGCCGAGCTCGGTTGTGTCCATGTCGGCCTGACGGGCGGTGAACCCACGGTCCGGCGCGACCTGCCGGAGATCGTGATAGCGGCTGCGCAGGCCGGGCTCTATCCCCACCTCGTGACCGCGGGAACGCCCCTCAACCGAGATGGACTGGCACAGCTGCGCGACGTCGGGCTCCGCAGCGTGCAGCTCTCACTGCAGGACGTGGATGCCGCCGCAGCGGAGAGGATCGCAGGGGTGCGCGTCCTCGAGGCGAAGCTTGCCTTTGCGGCCTGGACGCGCGAGCTTGCCCTCCCCCTCATCCTGAACGTCGTGCTCCACCGTCACAACCTTGCGCGAGTCCCGGAGTTCATCGCCCTCGCGCAGACTCTCAGGGCTTCGCGCCTTGAGCTCGCGAACACGCAATACCATGGCTGGGCGCTCCGGAATCGCGCCGCGCTTTTGCCGAGCCGCGCCCAGCTCGAGGAAGCCGCCAAGATCGTCGCGGAGGCCCGCAAGCGCAGCCCAGTCCCCGAAATCCTCTTTGTTCTGCCTGACTACTGGGCGGACCGCCCAAAGCCTTGCATGGGGGGCTGGGCCCGCAAGACAATCGTGGTGACGCCCTCGGGTGTTGTTCTGCCTTGCCATGCAGCCGCCGAGCTCCCGGGCCTGTCCTTCTGGCGCGCGGACGAGCGCGGGCTTCGTGCCTGCTGGACGGATGCCCCCGGGATGCGGGCTTTCCGCGGGGAGGCCTGGATGCCGGAGCCCTGCCGCTCCTGCCCGGAGCGGGGAAGGGATTTCGGGGGCTGCCGCTGCCAGGCTTTCGCTCTGGTGGGCGATCCGGCAGCTACGGATCCCGCTTGTGCGAAGGCTCCGCGCCACGGCGTGGTCCTCGCTGCGCGCGCCGCCGCCGAAGGCGAAGCCGCTGCCCCAGCCGCCCTGCGTGGCGCATCCACACCGTAGGTGTGTCTTGGCGCGACGCCGAGCATCCCCGGCGGTCACAGGATACGTTCCGAGCGCATCGCAGGAGATCGGGAGGCGTCTCCCTCAACCGTGCTGACTGAGCATCAACTTCTCGTCTTCTGGCTTGAGCTCTCCGTGCTGCTCCTGGCGGCGCGCGGGCTCGGGACGCTCATGCGGCGGATCCGGCAACCAGCGGTGATTGGGGAGCTCGCTGCCGGCCTCTTGCTCGGCCCGTCCGTGCTTGGCCAGCTCTCCCCTGCGGTCGAGTCTTGGCTCTTCCCCTCCGACCCGGTGCAGCGCGCGCTGCTCTCAAGCGTCGGATGGCTCGGTGCCTTCCTTCTGCTGATCGTCACCGGCCTCGAAACCGATCTTGGCCTCGTGCGACGTCTTGGCACCAAAGCCGCGCGCGTCGCGCTGGGAAGTCTGGTCATCCCCGTTCTCTGTGGCCTCTCCGTCGGCTTCGTGATGCCAGACGCGTTCCTCGGGCCGAATGCGCAGCGGGAGGTTTTTGCGCTGTTCATGGCCACGGCGCTTGGCATTTCGGCGCTGCCGGTCATCGCGAAGGTTCTCTCCGAGCTTGATCTCATGCGGCGCAACATCGCACAGGTGATCCTTGCCGCGGCCATGGCCGACGACGTCATCGGCTGGATCTTGCTCGGGCTGGTGGCCGGCCTCGCCCAGTCCGGTGAGATCGCGATCGCTCGGGTGGGCTGGACCTTGCTCGGTTTGGCGCTCTTTCTCGCGGGCGCCTTCACGGTGGGCCAGCGGATCGTGGACGCGCTGCTGCGTGAGGCCCGGCGACGACGAGGCGGATCGAGCGCGGCACTCACGATCACCGTCCTCGTCGCGCTGTTCGCGGGTGCACTGACGCACTCCCTCGGGCTCGAGGCAGTGTTCGGGGCCTTCATCGCCGGCATCGTGCTCGGTCACTCACGATTTCAGGAGCATGAAGTCTTCTCGACTCTTCAGACCATCACGTTCACGGTCATGGCGCCGCTCTTCTTTGCCGGCGCTGGGCTGCGAGCCGATCTCGCGCTCCTGCGCGACCCCACGGTCATCACCTGGGGATCGATCGTCCTGCTCGTGGCCAGTGCGTCGAAGTTCCTGGGCGCCTACATCGGATCCCGCTTCGCGCGGCTTCCACGGCGCGAAGGCCTTGCGCTCGGCGTGGGTCTCAACGCACGAGGTGCGGTCGAAATCGTTGTCGCAACGGTGGGGCTTTCGCTCAACGTGCTGAACAAGAGTTCCTATACGGTTGTGGTTCTGATGGCGATGGTGACCTCGATGATGGCCCCGCCGCTGCTGCGAGCCGCGCTGAAGGGTTGGAAAGGCTCGAAGGAGGAAAGCGAACGTCTCGAGCGCGAACGGATGCTCGGCGACAACGTTCTCCTGCGCCCCTCTCGCCTGCTGCTCCCGAGTCACGGCGGGCCGAACTCGCTCCTCGCGGCGCGCATCCTGGACCTGGCTTGGCCCGAGGGTGCAGAGGTCACACTCTTCTCCGCGGGAAAGGACGTGCCTGCAGAGGATCTCGAGCGCGTTCGTGCGGTCTTCGCCTCGCGCCCGATCTCCATCGAGCACGCGGCAGCCAAGGAGCCGCTCGACGCGATCCTCGAACAGGCCGTGTTGGGCTATGGCGCGATCGCCGTCGGGGCGACCGATACCAAGGTCGAAGGCCGGTTGATTTCGCCGGTGGTCGACGCTCTGCTTGCGGCAAGCCCGCTCCCGGTCATCATGGTAAGACGCGGGGCGCGCGTGTCCCCGAATTCCCTGCCTCGCTTCCACCGCCTCCTCGTGCCCGCGATCGGCACCCAGCCCGGGCGAGCCGCACAGGAAATGGCCTACAGCCTTGCCCGGCGGCAGGGGGTGCGGGTGCTGATTGCACACGTCGTCACGATGCCCACCCTTGGCCAGCAGCTCGCCATGCCAGCGTGGCCGGAAGAGGTGCGAGAAGACGCCTCCCCCCTCCCGCCCTCCGAGCGGACGGAGGTGGCCGAGCGGGTGCTCGCGGAGGCACGTGCGCTTGCCGAGAGGATGGGTGCACGAGCCGAGACCGTGATCCGTACCGGCGTTTCCGCACCCGAAGAGATCTTGGCTCTCGCGCGTGAACGCGGCGTCGACCTGATCGTGCTTGCCGCCAACCTTCGCCAACTCTCGGGACGTCCCTTCCTTGGGCACGGAGTCGAGTATCTCCTCGAGAACAGCGAAAGCACGATCGTCGTCGTGACCGCACCACCGGGCTGGGCACGTTGACAGCGCCGATTGTGCAGGAGACGCAGCCTTCCGCCGCGGCCCCAATCGGATGGTGGAAAGCCCTCCGGGACCCCCGTGTGGTGGGCCATGACTTGGTCGCCGGGCTCACCGTGGGTCTCGTGTCGATTCCGCAGGCGATGGCGTTCGCGCTGATCGCGGGCGTACCGCCGCAGGTTGCACTGCTCACGATGATTGTTCCCGGCTTCGTTGCGGGCTTCTTCCGCGACTCGCCCCATCTCGCTGCGGGAGCCACAAACACCGCAGCGCTCCTCGTAGGCGGGGTCCTGGCGACGACGCCCTTGGTCCCGACATACGGCAGCACCGCGGTGCTCTCTGGGCTGTGCGTCATCATCGGTCTCACCAAGTGCGCTGTGGGGTTCGCGGGCCTCGGGCGTCTCTCGCGTTACGTCTCCCCCGCGGTCGTGCTGGGCTTCACGCTCGGGGCTGCTGCGCTCCTTTGCCTCGGCCAGCTTCCGAACGCCCTTGGGATTCAGGGCGCGAATCCAAGGGGGCTACTCCATGTCCTTGCGCCGGGCGCCCTCGCGCTGCGATCCCTGGATCCGCGCGCGGTGGCACTGACAACAGGAACGGTCGCAGGGATTGCGCTCGTCTCGCGCGCCACACGCCGCGCCCCGGCCCCGCTGCTTGCACTGATTGTCGCGGCCCTTGCGACTCACGCGATGCGCTGGGACGGCGAAGGCGGGCTCCTCACCGTGGGTTCGATCCCGAGCCGTTTGCCGCGTCCGTCTTGGCCAGTCCTTTCGCCGACCGCTCTTGCGACGCTCCTTCCGGCCGGGCTTGCCATCGCGCTTGTCGGGATGAGCGAGGTGGTGTCGATCGGGAAGGCAATTGCCTTGCGCACGGGACAGCCGCTCCATGCGGATCGGGAGCTCCGTGCCCAGGGCTTTGCGAACTTGGCATCGTCGCTGTTCCCTTGCCTGCCGAGCTCCGTCTCCTGGACGCGAAGCGCAGCGTCGATCGAGGCGGGCGCGCGCTCGCCGGCCGCGGTGACCTTCGCATCTCTCACCGTACTCGGGACGATGCTCTTCGCGGCTCCCCTGGCTCGCTTTGTCCCGCTCGCGGCCGTGGCCGGCGTCGTGATTTGGATCGCCGTACGGATGGTGAGCATCGCAGAGCTTCGTCGTGTGAGCCGTTCAAATACCGCCGATCTCGTGGTGCTCGTCGTGACGGCGGCCCTCACGCTGATGGTCGACCTGCATATTGCCGTGTTTGGCGGGGTGGCGTTGTCGCTGGGTCTCGTCATTTCGCGCGCCAGCCTGCTGCGGGTCTCCGAGCTGCAGCGGGGATCTGCGGGACTCCTGGTGGAACGTCCGATCGATGAACGCACAGGCTGCGCACCCATCGCGATCCTCCAGGCGGAAGGCGACTTGTTCTTCGGCGTCGCAGAGGAGCTCGAGCAGCGTCTCGGTTGCGTCGCGAGCCGGGGTGCACGGGGAATTGTCCTGCGGCTCAAGCGCACCCTGGCGATCGATGGCGCAGCCGCCGCCGCCTTGGCACGATTCGCGACCACCCATCGCGGCCGCGGCGGTGTCTTGGCCCTGTGCGGGCTGCGTCCAGAACTCGAGGTGAGCATCGCACGCAGCGACCTCGCCCCAGCCCTCGGGCACCATGCTCTCTTCGAGACCAGCGACCGTCCCTTCGCTTCCCTTGCCGCCGCGCTGCGCGAGGTGCAAAGCGCACTCGGCCTCCCGCTCGGTCTCGAACAGATCCGGACTGCGGAAACGGATCTTCACGGCGATGCGGCCGACTCATCCTGGTCGGTTTGAGAACTCAGTGAAGCGGGGCACCCGAAGGTATGCCGGTGATCTTGCAGACCACACTCCTCCTGGCCCTCTCCAATCTCTTCATGCTCTTCGCCTGGTATGCCCACCTCAAGAATCTTGCCGGAAGGCCTTGGTACATCGCGGCGCTGGCGAGTTGGTCGATCGCGCTCTTCGAGTACCTGCTGCAGGTCCCGGCGAACCGGATCGGGCACCACCAGTTTTCGGTTGGGCAGCTCAAGATCCTCCAGGAGGCGATCACACTGACGGTCTTCGTGCCCTTCGCGATTGTCTATATGAAAGAGCCCCCGAAGCTCGACTTTCTGTGGTCGGGCATCTGCCTCGTGGGCGCCGTCTACTTCGCGTTTCGGACCTAAGAACGGCCCGGCTCCAAACCCGACGGGCCTCTCAATCGGACCCGCCGAGGTCTCGGCCCCACTCGCGCTCCAGCCTTAGGTGCGGCTGCTCTTCTGGCTCGAGTCCCGGGCTGCCGCGTTGAACACGCCCCGGGTCATGAGGGCACGCTCGCCCTGGGTTCGCGCCGCGTAGATTTCCGCGCGGGCGGCGTGGGAATCTCGATCATCCGGAGCAGCCGCCACTGCCCAGTCCGCGAGGTGAGAGGCCAGCTTGAGGTCCCCCAGCGCCGCGAGCTCTCGGGCGCGTGCCACGAGTGCCCGCACTCCGCCCGCGAGCGACGCCACCTCCCGCCCGAGTTGGGCCTCCGGAGCGGGCTTTAGATGGGATGGCGTTCCGTCATACCAGCCGCCATAGAGACGCCAGATGTTCCGGACCACGAACTCGGGTTCGTCGTAGACCGGCTGGAGATACGGTCGATCCGCGAGTTCTGCAGGCGGTTTCACCTCGTGCAAGATCAGGTCCAGGGGCAGACCCGCATTCATGCGCTCTAGCGTCTCACGGAGCAAGTGCTCGAGCCAATGAGCCGTCTCGTCGAGCGCCTGGCGCACGCGGCGCCCGCCGAAAATTGGCAAGCCGTGACCCGGAACGAGAACTTCCGCCCCACACTCGCTCATCCTGCGGAGCGACTGTGCCCAGTCGGCCGCGTAGCGCTGCACCTTCTGTGGATTTCCTGCGTTGGGTGTCACCCAGATGAATTGATCGCCCGTGAAGAGCACCTTGCGTTCCGGCCAGAAGATCCAGGTGTGATCGTCCGTCTCGCCGCGCGCGTGATGCAGCTCGAAGGGGCTGCCGCCGGCGTCCAGTCGGAAGCTCTCGTCGTAGGTGATGTTGGGATAGTCGAATTCCGTGGGCCACGGCACGGGTACGCCAAACTGCCGGGTGTTGATGGCGGCGTTGTAGCCGGAAGTCGCGCGGTACCGGTCGAAACGCGGACCCACATTTTTGTGACCGATGATCCGCATGCGTTGCCAGTTTTTCTCGCGTGCCTCGGCCAGGAACGGAGGGAGACCGAATGCGTGATCTACGTGGCCATGTGTGTAGACAGTTGGGAACACGGGGCCACGATCACAGTGACGTACGGCTTCAAAGGTTTGCGAGCGCCCGATGTGGCTACCGGTGTCGACCAAGACAAGCCCGGCGGCCGTGCAGGCGACGCTCACGTTGGCGAATGTATTGAGGAAGAAAAGGCCCGGCGCGATCTCCTCCCGCGCTCCGCTCGGGTGCCAGTGCTTGTCGTAGCTCCCTTGCCAGGCACGCTCCGCCAGATCCAGAATCTCGCCCATTCGATCTCCTCCTGCTCCTCTACACGAGAGGGATCATCCGAAGCTTCCTCCCGAGTAGAGCAGCTGAAGTGCCAGCCGGTAAAATCTTCCGAAGACCGGCCCGAACAGGTTCCATGCCAGCAGCAGACCAAGAAGGCCGACTGCGGGTTGGCGCATCAGGCGCTGCCATGCCGCAGCTGCGCGATCTCCGAGGATCAGGGGCAGCGCACCGCTGCCGTCGAGAGGAGGCAGGGGCAGCAAGTTGAAAGTGAAGAGCAGGAGATTCAGCGTAAAGAACACGCTCAGGAGGAGCGCAGCGCTCGTCCACAGCTGCGAGCCGTGGGCCACCGCGACCTGGTTGATGCTCGGAAAAATCGGCGGCGCCAGCAGTCCGACTGCGACACCGAGCCGGATCAGGACCCCGGAGATCAGGACGAGCGCGAGGTTCGCAGCAGGCCCCGCGAGCGACATCCACGCGGCGCGGCGCGGGTAGGCCTCCGCCCAGCGCGGGTCGTAGGGTGTGCTCGCCCATCCAACCATCCAACCCCCGACCACGAAGGACAGGATCGGCACGACCACCGTGCCGAAGGGCTCGCGCCGGATGTGGGGGCGCGGGTCGAGGCTGACTTGGCCACCGAGGTAGGCGGTAGGGTCGCCCCCGCGACGGGCCGCCCAGGCGTGGGCAGCCTCATGACAGGTCGTAGAGAAGAGGAAGACAACGTACCAGGCGATCCCCAACGCGAACTGCTGCGGATCCAGATTTCCCCCCAGTGGGTACAGCGGTTGACGTGCGCCATGCTACTCGAGAATCCCCGCAGCGAGCACCGCCGCCGGTTCGGGGAATAGCGCCGCCGGCGCGGACCCGGGGCCTCGGGCTCGCCGCAGCTCTCACCCGCGTTCGCGCGGGACGGCAGCGTGGCCTCCGCGACCGCCCACCCTGCGGCCGGCCGGAGCGTTTCGTCCGCGCCGGGAAGGAGGCTCTAGCCTTGGGTCTCCGTCCCGCCCTCCCCGCCGGTCCGGCGGACGCTCAGCTTCACGCGACGGGGCGTCACAGAGGTGACCTTTAGACCCGCGGGATGAACCACCGCTTCGTCCGGGACCTCGAAGCTTCTGCGGCCGGCTTCGACGAGGAAGCCATCCAGGCGCACCTCAAGGCGCTTCTGATCGAGCAGGATGAAGCGCCGCCGCGGACCGGAGAGCGTCACCTCGAGTTGGGGCGGATCCACTTTATCCAAGACGTAGCCTGCCGGCAGATTGTCGACCGCGACCGGCAGGTCATACGAGATTTCGTCCACCTGTGCACCCGGGACGAAGGCGATCCACAGGAAACACGCGAGGCCGATGGCCACAAGCTTCTCGACCCACCTCTCGCGCAGCGCGCGCCACACAAGCTCGCGCCGTCCGATCTTTGACTCCCGGGCGTGGAGCAAAGGCGGCAACTCGACGGCCACATCCTCCGGCTTTTCCAAGCCTCGCAGCACCCCTTCTCGCGCGATCGAGATCTGTCCCCGCTCCTCGGAGACCACGAGACAGACGGCGTCGCAACGCTCGGCCAATCCGAGTGCGGCGCTGTGGCGTGTTCCGCGGCGGCGGAGCTGGGCAAAGTCGCTGGAGAGCGGGAGCTGGGCGCCGAAACGGACCACCTGATCCCCTTCGACGATCACCGCGCCGTCGTGGCCCGGCGAATGCTTTTCAAACAGCGAGAGCAGGAGCGCCTCGCTCACCTGGCCGCCGAGGAGGATGCCGCCCTCGACGTACCGCTCTACCGGGTCGCGCCCGCACACCACGATCAGCGCACCCTCCCGATTGCGCGCGAGTTCGATGGCCGACCGCACCAGCGCGTCCGCAGTTTGCGGATGGGGCTCGTCCGCACGCCCTCGCCGCAGGCCTACGACCGCAATTCGCTCGAAGAGCCGACGCAGCTCGCTTTGGAAGATCACGACCAAGACGATCACGAGGACCGCGAAGAAGCCTTGGAAGAGCCAGGCCGTGAGCTGCATGCCGAGCTGGCGAGCGCCAAGGTAGGCCATGACCAGGATTCCAATGCCGCCAAGGGCAGGGCCTGCTCGGGCTGAGCGCAGTGCTACGATCCCGACATAGAGCGCAAGCGACACGAACACGATGTCGAGCGCGTCGACCATGCCGAAGTTGTCCAGCAATCGCACGATGAAGCTCCGAGCGGCGCCCGCCGATTACCTAGCGCAGCCCCGCGGGAGATGCTTTTCTTCGCTCCACACGCGGGTCGAGAGCCGCTAGGCCCCGCGATTCGAGGAGGACAAGGGTCTTGCGCGGCCATCTGGCACTGGTTCTCGCGGGCGGCGAAGGCCGACGGCTGTGGCCGCTCACCCGGGAGCGGAGCAAGCCCGCCGTCTATTTCGGGGGCCGCTACCGGCTCATCGATTTTGTGCTCTCGAACCTGGTGAACAGCGGCATCGATCGCGTCAAAGTGCTGACGCAGTACCGGTCAAGCTCTCTGGTGCGACACCTGACCCGCGCGTGGCCTGTCGCGTCGTCGCTGCTCGACCAGTTCATCGAGGTGGTCCCCGCGGCGATGAATCTCGGGCCCTCGTGGTTCCGCGGAACAGCAGACGCGATCTGGCAGAATCTGG
>DOUU01000140.1:0-120 GCA_003520425.1 Deltaproteobacteria bacterium | reverse complement strand
GCAGAAGGCCGACCTCACGGTCGCTACGATTCCCGTACCGCGCCGCGAAGCGTCGGCGTTCGGCTGCGTACAGGTCGACGTCTCCGGTCGCGTGATCGATTTCCTCGAAAAGCCGCTCCA
>DOUU01000141.1:368-11558 GCA_003520425.1 Deltaproteobacteria bacterium | reverse complement strand
GCCTCGAAGAAAACGAGGCTCCAGCTCTGATCGATCTCGTTAAAGCGCACGAGAAAGCGCGCGTTGTCCGCCGTGCGGACCCGGAAGTAGTGGTGGTCCTGACCCGGCCACTCGTCGAGGATGTCCACCACGTCTTGCATCGCGCCTGCGAACCCGATCCGCCGGGGGATGCACCCCCGTGCCTCGTCCGGCTGGCTCTCGACGCAAAAGCGCTCCACCAAGGAGAAGGTACTGGCTGCTTCCCGACGACGCACGATGGCGTTGAGCTGAGGCAGACTGTGCCGCCCTTTCGCCTCAGACTGGGGCGGGACGGCACGCTCTCTCGGAGAGGGAAGCTTCCAAGCTCGGCCGGTGGGCGCATTCACCTCTTGGCGTGGCACACTGTGTAGCGATGGGTCCGGGCGAAGTTCGCGTGCGAAGCGGCCGAGTCGTGGCGCTCTTTGCGTTTGACGTCGCCGCCGCAATCGACCTGCACTCGATTCCCAGCGTGCTGCGCCCAGAGAGGTCGCAGATCATTCGCCGGCGGCCTGCACCCGAGTACGTGAGCTATGCCGAGCCGCCGGTGGATATTGCCCTCGGCGAGCGCGAGCTCGAGCTTGGCGGAGAGAAGCAGCGCGCGGCCTTGAGCGCGCGGCTCTTCGATTTCGGCGCGGTGAGCGTGGCCCTCGCCCTGGGGCTCGATGTCCCCCTTTCCGCGCTTCCGGCCCTGGCGCAGGAACTTGCACGGGCCGATCTCGCAGCGCTCGCGCGCCGAGCGCTGCATGAGCTGGTCGAGGAGATCCGGCCGGCCTTCCGGGAGCTTGGCCTCAACGAGTTCGTGGAGGACTACTACGTGTTCGAGCTTCGAACGCTCGAACCCGCAGTGAGCGCGCAAGCGCTGCTCCGCGACAACGCTTCGGTGCTGGCCGCGACACTCGCCATGGACGCGGCTCCACTTTCCCCGCAGCAAATCGAAGAGTCGCTGCGGGATGCGATTTCCTATTCGCCGGACGATCTCGTGGTGGCAGAGTGGAGCGGGGCGCTCGTGTGTGACGCTCACGGCGGAGACACCCTGGCCGTGCTCGAGTTTCTGAACGTGCAGCTCCTCGAGCTGCGCTTTCTGGATGCCCGCCTCGACCGTGCGCTCGCGCAGTTCTCGCGGGAGGTGTACCGCACGCAGACGCTCTGGAGCGCCATCCGAGGGCTCTACCGCTCCGCCATCCGGGCCCTTTCCGAACTCACGGTCGAGGTCCTGACCCTTTCCGAGCGCGTCGAGAACGCGGTGAAGCTCGCGCCCGATGTCTACCTGGCGCGGGTGTATCGCCGCTGCGCCGCGCGCCTCGGGCTTCCGACCTGGGAGCGGATGGTACAGTCGAAGCTCGAGGCCGTTCGCCATCTGACGACGATTCTCACCGAGCGTGCCGCAGCCCGGCGTGCCGAGGCGCTCGAGCTCACGATCATTACGCTGATCGCGGTGGAAATTCTCCTCGCCGTTCTGGCCCGCATTCGCTCATGAAGGCGCCGCGCCCGCTCGAGCCCCTCCCCGACGGGCTGATCCGCGGCCTGCGACACGCCTCGGCCTACCCAGGGGATTCTTCCGCGCGAGGGCCCATCGAACACGTGCAGACCCACCTCTCCCACGTGTTCTTGACCGGGGAAAAGGTCTACAAGCTCCGCAAGGCGGTCGATCTTGGCTTTGTCTGCTTCGCGACAAAGGCACAGCGGGATGCCGACTGCCTGCGCGAGGTGGCGCTCGGGCGGCGCCTCGCGCCCGACGTGTATCTCGGGGTGGCGCCCGTGCGGCTCGCCGGGCGGCGCGTGCGGGTAGGAGCCTCCTCCGACGTCCTCGCTGCACGCTCGGCCGGCGTCGAACACTGTGTGGTGATGAGGCGGCTCGCCTTCGGGCGCGACGCGCTCTCGCTCCTCGTCGCCGGCCGGCTCCGTCCCGAGCACATGGATCGCGTGGCGCTCGCCGTGGCGCGCTTCCACGCGGAAAATCGCCTGAGCCCGCGCCAGCACGGCTCCGCTTCGGCGTGGCTCGAGCGCAGCGTGACTCCCGTGCGCCAGAACTTCCAGCTCCTGCGCGAGGCGAGTGTCGGTGCGCCCGGACGCCCGGCGCTCTTGCGAGCGGCGACCCTCGCGCGGGCCGAAGCGCTGGCGGCCCGCTTCGTCGAGAGCCACCGCGCGCGCTTCGAGGCTCGCCGCCGCGCACGCCGGGGCGTCGACGGGCATGGAGACCTGCACCTTCAGCACGTCTTCTTCGAAACCGACGACGCCGCACCTTTGCTGATCGATTGCCTCGAGTTCCGCGACGATCTGCGTCAGATCGACGCGGCAGCCGAGGTGGCGTTTCTCGCGATGGATTTGCGCTACCGGGGACGCCCGAAGCTCGCCGAGCGCTTTCTCCGCACCTACGCGGCCGCGGCGGACGACTACGACCTTTACGGCGTCGTGGACTACTACGTGCGCTACCGCGCAGCCGTCCGCGCCAAGGTCGCCGCGGTGGCCGCCATGGACCCGCTGCGCNNAGGCATGCCGCGGCCGGGAGCGCGCGCCGGCACCTTGCGCTTGCCGCGAGGACGCATCTGGCTTCGGAGCGACCTGCCGTCCTTGCCCTGTGCGGAATCGTGGGGACGGGAAAGAGCGTCGTTGCGCGAGCGGCGGCAGACCTGCTTGCGGGAGTCGTGATCTCCTCCGACGTGGTGCGAAAACGCGGCGGTGCGGCTCCGGTCTATTCGGAGCGCGGCAAGGATCGGGTCTATCAGGAGCTGCTCGAGCGCGCAAAGCCTGTCGTGGAATCGGGACGCGTGGCCGTTCTCGATGCAACCTTCGATCGCGCGCGGCGGCGCGAGCCCCTGCTGCGTTTTGCGGCGGCGCACCGAGTGCCGGCCCTGCTCCTTGAAACGCGCTGCCCCGCCAAGATCACTCTCGGGCGCCTTGCGCGGCGCAAGGCGGCGGGCCGGGACCCTTCGGAAGCCGGACCCGGGCTCTACGGGCGGAGCGCGGCCCACTTCGAAGCTCCCCGGGAGTGGCCCGCCGCCTGGCGGCGTTGCCTTTGGACAAACCGCCCCTGGCGGCGCGAGCTGCGGCGGGCTCTCGCCCGGCTGCGGGCAGACCGATGAAGCGACTGGTATGTAATGGGGCGAAGACACTCGCAGAAGGAGGCACGAGCATGGCGAGTCATTCCCTCCGGTCCCCCCGGCAGCGCCGCGCCTTTGGGCTCCTCGGCCTTGCGCTCCTTGCGCTCATGGCCTCCGCCGCACCGGCCCGGGCCGAGGACCAGTACGACCCGAAGGAGGCCGGCAATCTGGTGCGGATTGCTGCGTACGTCATGAGCCCCGTCGGAGTCTTCATCGACTACGCGATCATGCGTCCGGCGTGGTGGATCGGGTCCCACGAACCGTTCAGGACCATCTTCGGCCGCAGCAACAGCGACTGATTGCGCTCCTCCCCAAGAGGCAGCTCCGCGTCCATTGTCTTGAAGGGGAAGGGGAGCGGGGTTTTCGGCTTGTTGCCGGTGCAGCAGAACGGTATGCTTATTGCATATGACAAGCGCGCCCGCCGCATTTGGGTATCCGACGGCGACCGGCGCTATGGCGCAGCGCATCCAGTGACACGTCGCTTCTCGGTGTGGATTCTCGCCGCCGCATGCGGCGTGGCTTCCTTCCCCTCCGCGAGCGTCGCCGAGGATGCGGAGGGGATGGTGATCCGCGGCCTCACCTTTGTGGCAAGTCACGGTACCGATCGGGATCTCGTGCTCCGGGCGGAACGGGCGCGGCTCGATCCTGGAAGCAACGTGGCCCATCTCGAACGGGTCGAATCCTCGGTCGATCCCCAAGAGGGAACCCCCGGATTCGAGATGACTTGCGACGAGGGCGATCTGTTTCTGGCCACGAACGATTTCCTCGCCAAGGGGCACGTCCACGGCAAGACCGCAGACGGCCGGCGCTTCACCACGACCTGGGTTCGCTACGACCACGCGAGCGGCGTGGCCTCCACGGACGCTCCCGTCGAGATCGAGGAGGCCGGCGGGAAGTACAAGGGCGGCGGCTTCCGCTACCAGGTGCGCGATCAGCGCTTCCGGCTGCTCGGCGGAGCGACCATGGTGCGCGAACCGTGAGCCAGAGCCGATCCGCCGCGCTCGCCCTCGTCCTTTCGCTCCTTGCCTTAGGGGCCCCGGCCTCTCGCGGGGCCGCCCAGACGTTGAGTGGGCCGGCAGTTCCGCCGAAGCCTTCCATGGCGATCGCCGTCGCGTCCTTTGAGGGAGCGGCCCCCGCGGGCTCCGAGGTTCCCGATATCGGCTCCCTGCTGGCCGATCGGCTCGCCACAAAGGGAGTCGGGCAGGTGGTGGGTCCGCAAGCCCTCGGGGCAGAAGCCAAGGCNNGTCGTGGGGCGCACGACGCGCACGGGGCGCGAGCTCGCGGTCGAGGTCCACCTCCGCTCCGGCTCGACCGGTCAAGACGTGGGCAGCTACACCGCGCAGGTGCCCCAGCCCGAGGCTCTTCCCGGGGCGATCGACCGGCTCGCCCACGAGGTGATCGCCGGCTGGCGCAAAGCCCGGCCGCCCGCGCCACCCGCCGTGACGAGCGAGAAGGGCGCCCCGTCCGCCGGAGCGGGCCCGGGCGGAGCGGCCGAGGCCAAGAGCGGTTTCCAGAGCACGGCTCCGATCTCCATCAAGTCCGACGAGCTCGAGGCCATTCAGAAGGGCAAAGAGCGCTTCTTCCTGTTCACCGGTCATGTCTTTGTGCAGCAGGACAACGTGACCCTTCACTCCGACCGCCTCGAGGCGTACTACCCCGAGGGCTCGAGTCAGCCTGAAAGGCTCGTCGCGACAGGGCACGTGCTGATCGAGCAGGAGGGGAAAACGGCGATCTGCGAGCAGGCCACCTACCTCAACACGGCGCAACGCGTCTTCTGCCGCGGAAGCGCTGAATTGCGCCAAGGCCAGGACAGTGCCCGGGGCAAGGAGATCGAGCTCCAGCTCGACACGGAGCGGATGTTCATCCGAGGCGACGCCTTGGTCGTGCTAAAGCCCAAGGAAAAAGAAAAGGAGAAGGAGAACTCTCCCCCTGCGGCCGCACCCACGACGGCCACGATCGGGCCCGGGGGCGCGTGATGAAGGGCTTTTTGCTGAGCGCCGAGGGCCTTCGCAAGCGCTATGGCGAGCGCGAGGTGGTCTGCGATGTCACCCTGCATGTGTCCTCCGGCGAGGTGATTGGCCTTCTCGGGCCGAATGGGGCCGGAAAGACGACGACTTTCAACATGATCGTCGGCCGCATCCGGCCCACCGCGGGGTGCGTTCGTCTCGGGGAACAGGACATCACCGATCTGCCCATGTACCGGCGGGCGCGGCTCGGCATCACCTACCTGCCCCAGGAGCCCTCGATCTTTCGGCGGCTCAGCGTCTCGCAGAACATTGCGGCGATCCTCGAGACGGTGGAGCCAGACTCGTCGTTGCGTCGCGAGCGGCTGCACGAGCTGCTCGGGGAGCTGGGCCTCCAGGACAAGGCACACCTGCGGGGGGACGCGCTCTCCGGCGGCGAGCGGCGACGCGTGGAGATCACGCGGGCCCTCGTGCTCGACCCGAAGTTCATGCTGCTCGACGAACCTTTTTCTGGGATCGATCCCATCGCGGTGATCGATATCCAGAAGATTATCGAGCAACTAAAGGCGCGCGGAATTGGCATCATCATCACGGACCACAACGTGCGCGAGACGCTCTCGATCTGCGACCGTGCTTACATCATCAGCGACGGCCGGATCGTGCGGCAGGGCACCCCAGTCGAGATTGCGTCCGACGCTCGGGTGCGAGAGATCTACCTCGGCGAGAATTTCGAGCTTGCAGGCGGGGCCCGCGGAGAAGAGCTTGGGCGGGCGGTAGGCCGGCTGTGAAACGGGAGCGCTAGCGGGTCCATGGCAATCGAAATCAAGCAGCAGCTCCGCCTGAGCCAGCAGCTCGTGATGACGCCGCANNTGCAGCAAGCAATCAAGCTGTTGCAGCTCTCGCGGCTCGAGCTCGTGAACCTCGTGCAGCAGGAGCTGCAGGAAAATCCCGTCCTCGAAGAGGCGGCCGAGACCGAGGAGCCCGCCACCCCCCCGTCCGAAGTGCAGACGGAAGCGGAGCCGGCGGAGCCCGCGGTGGCCGAGGCGAGCGAAGTGGCTCCGGAGCGGGAGCCGACCGACGCCGAGAAGATCGCGGACCTCGACTGGCAGAGCTACATGGACGCGTACCCTCACACGGGTTTTTCCGAGCGCCCGGAGGAGGATGAGCGCCGTTCCCTCGAGAGCACTCTCACCCGCCGCCCTCTGCTCTCCGATCATCTCGACTGGCAGCTTCAGCTTTCGAGCTTCAGCGATGAGGAACGCGAGATCGCGAGCTTCATCATCGGCAATCTCGACGACGATGGGTATTTGCAAGCGACGCTCGAGGAGATCGCGCGCGATTCCGGCCATCCGCTCGAGCGGGTCGAGGCCACCCTCAAGAAGTTCCAGGCCTTCGATCCGCCGGGGGTCGCCGCGCGGGACCTGCGCGAGTGTCTCCTCCTCCAGCTGCGAGCGCTCGGGATCAACGATCCCCTCGTGTGCAAGCTCGTGGAAGACCACCTCGGAGGGCTTCAGAAGCGGGACTTCCGTGGGATCGCGCGCGCGCTTGGCCTCACGATCGAGGAGGTGGCGGCAGCGGGCCGCGTCATTGCTCGGCTCGAGCCGCGTCCGGGGCGCGCCTTTGGCGGCGACGACCCGGTCTACATCACGCCCGACATCTTTGTCTTCAAGATCGGCGACGATTTCCACATCCTCTTGAATGAGGACGGTCTCCCGAAGCTCCGCATCAACAACTTGTACAAGAACGTGCTGGCGCGAGGATCGGGAGCGGCAAAGGACACGAAAGACTACGTCCAGGAGAAGATGCGCTCGGCGATCTGGCTCATCAAATCCATCCATCAGCGCCAGCGCACGATCTACCGGGTGATGCAGAGCATCATCAAATATCAGCGCGAGTTCTTCGAGCGCGGCATCAACCACTTAAAGCCGCTCAACCTGCGCGACGTGGCCGATGACATCGAGATGCATGAGTCCACCGTAAGCCGAGTGACGACCAACAAGTACGTCCACACACCCCAGGGGATCTTCGAACTGAAGTATTTCTTCAACTCGAGCATCAGCCGGTTCGATGGGGAAGCCGTGGCGAGCGAGAGCGTGAAGGAACGCATTCGACGCATCATCTCGGCGGAAGATCCGCGCCGGCCGCTCTCGGACCAGCGCATCGCCGAGATGCTGAAGGCGGCCAACATCGATATCGCCCGGCGGACCGTCACCAAGTACCGCGAGGCAATGAACATCCTGTCCTCGACCCAGCGGCGGGAGGTCGGTTAGCCTGTGCGGCGGTTGATGCGGGGGGCGACATGAAGATCATGGACATTCTGGTTCGGGACGCGGTGATCCTGGACCTCTCGTCCCACGCCAAGCGAGATGTCCTTTCGGAGATGGCCCATCGCCTCGCGGCCGCCGAGCCCGGCTTGGACGCGCAGCGCCTGCTCGAGGTGCTGCTGGAGCGTGAAAGCCTCCAGAGCACGGGGATCGGCGAGGGCGTCGCGATTCCCCACGGCAAGCTCCCGGGCCTCAAGCGCCTCATCGCCTCGTTCGCGCGGAGCCGGGCGGGCGTCGATTTCGAGTCGATCGACGGTCTGCGGACGCAGCTGTTTTTCCTGCTGGTGGTCCCCGAGCATTCGGGTGGACAGCACCTGAAGGCCCTGGCCCGCATTTCCCGCTTCTTCCGCGACGCCGCCTTTCGCAAGGCGCTGCTCGAGGCCGACCGGATCGAAGACGTCTTCCGGTCCATCGAGGAGGAGGACGCGAAGTTCTAGAGCGGGCGGAGCTGCAGGTCCACGGGTCGTTGGTCGAGATCCTCGGCGTGGGCGTCTTGCTGCTTGGCGCCAGTGGCATTGGCAAGAGCGAGTGCGCTCTTGAACTGGTCTCGCGGGGGCACCGGTTGATCGCGGACGACATCGTGTGTGTCGTGCGCACCCAAGACGATCTCCTGCTCGGGCATGCTCCCGCGCTGATCCGTCACTTCATGGAGATCCGCGGCATCGGCCTGCTCTACATCCCGGACCTGTTTGGGGCCGAGGCAGTGCGCGAGGAGTCGGGGATCGACCTCATCTGCCGCCTGGAGCGCTGGCGCGAAGACGCGAGCTACGAGCGGGTGGGCCTTGAGCGGCCGACGGAAGAGATCCTCGGTCTCGCCCGCCCCGCGCTTCTTCTCCCGGTCCGCCCGGCTGGAAACATGGCGACCTTGGTGGAGGTCGCGGCGCGAGACAGCCAGCTGAGGCGAGCGGGGCCCTCGGCAGCGCGGCGCCTCGACGAGCGCTTCCACGACGCAGCGCGGAGGAAGGCGGACGCCGCGCCGGGAGGGACGCCGCAGCCCCCGGCAGGTCGCTCGTGAGCCTGGGACCTCCGCGCATCGTCTTTGTGAGCGGTCTATCCGGCAGCGGCAAGAGCACCGCGATGGCCGCCCTGGAGGATCTGGCCTTCTACTGCGTGGACAACCTCCCGCCCCAGCTCATCACGCAGTTCGTCGACCTGTGCCGCAAGGCCACGCCGGCCATCGACAAGATCGGGCTCGCCATCGATGCGCGGGAGACGGCCTTCCGGGAGGGCCTGCCGTCGGTGATTGCCCAGCTGCGGGAATCGGGGGCGGACGTCGAGCTCCTCTTTCTCGAGTGCTCAAACGACGTCCTGGTGAACCGCTACCGCGAGACGCGGCGCGTGCACCCGCTCTCTCCGGGAGGGTCGGTCGAGCAGGGCATCGAGACGGAGCGGCGCATCCTGGAAGACGTGGCGCAGCTTGCGGACTTTGTGATCGATACCTCGCGCCTCAACGTCCACCAGCTGCGCGAGGCGGTGGTTCGCCATGTGACGGGAGGGGCGCGGTCCACGGTGGTGAACCTCATCTCGTTCGGCTTCCGCTTTGGGACGCCGGCTTCGGCGGAGCTGCTTTTCGACGTCAGGTTCCTGCCGAACCCCCATTTTGAGCCGGGGTTGCGGGAGCTCACCGGTCACGACACCGAAGTGGCCGAGTACGTCTTAAAGCAGCCCACGGCCCAGGCGCTGCTCCACCGCCTGCGCGAGCTCCTGGCGTTCCTGATCCCCCTCTACGACGAAGAAGGCAAGGCCTATCTCACGATCGGCATCGGCTGCACCGGGGGTCAGCACCGCTCCGTCGTGATCGCGGATCTCCTGGCCCAGGAGCTGCGGGCCGCGGGACGAGAGGTGAATGTCTCGCACCGAGACGTCGAGAGGAGAGGATGAGCGTCGGAGTCGTCATCGTGACGCACTATCGCCTGGGCGAGGAGTTCCTGCAGGCGCTTCGCCTCATCGTGCCGGACGCTCCGCCCTTTTTCGCCGTCTCGATCGATCCTCACCAGTCGGTCGAGCAGATGCGGGGTGCGATCGCGGAGGCGCTGCGGACAGCCGAGAAAGGGGAGGGTGTCCTCGTTCTCACGGACATGTTCGGCGGGACGCCGTCCAATATCAGCCTCTCGTTCCTGAAGGAGCATCGCGTCGAGGTCGTGACCGGACTGAACCTGCCCATGCTGATCAAGCTCGCGACGCTCTCGGAGAAAAAGACCCTCGAGGAGCTGGCACCCTTCATCAAAAACTACGGCCAGCGCAATATCTCGGTGGCGAGCGAGCTTTTGCCGGAAGGCCAGCGATGAGCGATGCCATGTACGAACGCGAGTTCGTGGTGCGCAGTGAGCTTGGCCTCCACGCGCGCCCGGCCGGACGCTTCGTCTCCACGGCCGCGCGCTTTCGCTCCGAAGTGCTGGTGGCGCGGGGCGAGGAGTGGGTGAGCGGCCGGAGCGTGCTGTCTCTTTTGTCGCTGGCTGCGGCGCAGGGCACGCGCCTGCGCGTTCGCGCGATCGGTGAGGATGCAGCCCTTGCGGTCGAAGCCCTGGGCCAGCTCCTCGAAAGCGTAAGCGATCTCTCGCCCCGGGCGTGATTGAAGCGAAGTAACGACTTCCCTACACTGCCGGGCCGCACGCAACCGAGGAGACCGCGATGGCCGCCCGCTCGCTTTTCACCTCCGAATCGGTCTCGATGGGTCACCCCGACAAGATGTGCGACCAGATCTCGGATGCGGTGCTCGATGCCATGCTCGTCCAGGACCCCCACTCCCGCGTGGCGTGCGAATCGCTCACCACGACCGGGCTCGTGGTGGTGGCTGGCGAGGTCACCACGCAGGCGCGAGTCGAGATCGCGCCCATCGTGCGTCAGGTCGTACACGAGATCGGCTACACCGACTCGGAGATGGGCTTCGATGCGAGCACCTGCGGCGTGATGGTCGCCCTCGGCCGCCAGTCCCCGGACATCTCCCAGGGCGTGACAGAGGGGGAGGGGCTGCACAAGGAGCAGGGCGCCGGCGATCAGGGGATGATGTTCGGGTTCGCGTGCGACGAGACGCCGGAGCTCATGCCGGCACCGATCCGGCTCGCGCACCGGCTGATCGAGCAACACCGGGCGCTCTTTGAGTCCGGCGAGCTCGGCTACCTGCGCCCGGATGCCAAATCGCAGGTGACCGTCGAGTACGCGAACGATCGCCCGACCCGCATCGCGGCGGTCGTGCTTTCGACCCAGCACGCGCCTGAGGTCTCCTACGACCAGATCCGCAAGGACGTGATCGCAAGGCTCATTCGGCCGTCGCTTCCGGCGGAGTGGCTCCTGGACGACACCGTCTATCACGTGAACCCGACGGGCCGTTTCGTGGTGGGCGGTCCGATGGGAGACGCGGGCCTGACCGGACGCAAGATCATCGTCGACACCTACGGAGGCATGGGTCGCCACGGCGGCGGTGCGTTTTCGGGCAAGGACCCGTCCAAGGTGGACCGCAGCGCGGCCTATGCCGCCCGCTGGGTCGCGAAGAACCTCGTGGCCTCAGGGCTTGCCCGGCGCTGCGAGGTCCAGATCGCCTACGCCATCGGCGTGGCGGAGCCGGTCTCGATCCGGGTCGATCACTTCGGCACCGGAACGAAGGACGAGGACGCCTTGGTGCGCCTTGTGCGCAAGCATTTCGATCTCACGCCCCGGGGCATCATCGACACGCTCGACCTGCGGCGGCCGATCTATCGCGCGACCTCCTACCACGGCCACTTTGGACGCGAGAACCAGGGGTTCCCCTGGGAGAAGACTGACCGCGCCGAAGCCCTGCGGCGC
>DOUU01000141.1:0-332 GCA_003520425.1 Deltaproteobacteria bacterium | reverse complement strand
CTTCTCTCGGATCGGAGGACCCCCATGCACAAGAACGACCGGCAGGCGGTCGCCGACCTCGCGCTTGCGCCGGCGGGACGGCTCAAGATCGAGTGGGCGGAATCGCGCATGCCCGTGCTGCGCGCGCTGCGGGGACGCTTCGAGAAGACCAAGCCTCTGCGNNGGTTCTCGTGCGGGCGCTGGTCGCGGCGGGGGCGGAGGTCTCGTGGTCGGGCTGCAATCCTCTGTCCACCCAGGACGACGTGGCAGCGGCCCTCGCGGCCGAGGGCCTCTCCATCTTCGCCTGGCACGGGCTCACGACCGACGAATTCTACTGGTGCATCGAGCGCACC
>DOUU01000269.1 GCA_003520425.1 Deltaproteobacteria bacterium | reverse complement strand
AAACATCAATCATCTCGATGTTGACGAGATTCTCGGAAGGCACAGCAGCCTTCTGGCATGGCCTATGTTTCGCTGAATGATGTCTACGCTCGTTTACTAACTTCTTCATACGTTAATCTGATCAAGTCGCGCATTGCCTCCGCCACGGTCTCGGGATCGGTTTCTATCGGGAAGAAAGCGGCGAGCCGTCCACGGCCTGAGCTCCATGTCGGGTCCCATACGAGCTTGGAGGCACCGCCCGCGACTGGCCTCCCGGCGAATGAACAGAGGAGATCGGCTAGAGGCCGCGCGGCGTCGCTTTCAAGGTGAAGCTCAGCACCAATCTGCCCATTCGCATCTTGAAATTCGTAGTGAACGCCCCTATTTCGCCACTGGGACGGACGAATCTGACGGTAGCCCTGCGCCTTTCCAGCGGCCAGCAGATCAAGACTGGGATGCGCGTTGTAGGCGGTCACGAGCGCGAGGAGTTCCGGCGAGGTTCTTATCTCTGTCGAGCGGCGAGGATGGACCTCGGTTGGCGCTACGATGAATCGCGGAACAAGAACCTCTCCAATTGCATCGTCGGAGAAACGCTCGACGGTCATCAAGTGTGCATCAAGGTTAGAATTCATCGCTAAGAAGCGGAAACGGCGTTCTAAATCTGGCGGCGCTTCGTCGAGTACCACAACGACACGTGCAAGGCCCGCGCGGAGATTGCTGGCAACTGCTCGCCATCGACGCTCGAAATCATCTGGCGACCCCGGCTTAGACCATGTTTGCAGTACTGCCTTCAAGTTGCCGTGGACCTTCTCATCTAGTTCCCACACCATTAACTCGGTGAGTGAGGCCAAATAGTCGATCGCTTGGGCTAGCACTTCCCGTCGTGCCTCTGTGTTACGCGCAAGTTTCACTTTAACCGCTATGGGTAGACCCTCGGCTGTAACGAAGAGCAGATCCAGGGTCCCGGCATCGGGAAGGTCTACCTGTCTTTCCACGAACGCAACACGAGTGTCGCCGTCAGCTTGCAATAGCGCCGGGGCCAGCTCGAGGAGCTTCTGGAGCTCCGACTCGTTGGCATAGCCGATTGGAGAAAGGAGGCGCGTTTCAGTCGTGCTATGGATCACAATGGACATGGACCGATCTCTCCCTCGCTTGCTGGGTGTTATCCTTGAAGGCCTTTAGCCCGCTGGTTGCGGGGGGAGCGGGCGGTTGGCAGGTATCCGTTCCCGAGGGCGTTAAGGGCGACGCGGCGACCATCCCACGTTTTGGAGGAGCCCAGAGTCGGCTATACGACAGTCCGAGCGTATTCCACTCAGTGCCACGCGCACGGAGGTCACGCCGGAGCTGTGACGAGATGCCCATCGGATCTGACTCGACCGGCACGCCAGTAGTCTGGACGGGTGTCCCTTCCGAACATTTCATCGATGACATTCACGCTGCTGTCACACGCTCGTATCGATGATGAAGCCCAGACCTCCTCGGGAAGCGATCGCTTCTCGGAGACGATTTCGCAAGAAAGTCCGCCAGCTCTGGGAGGGCGGTTTCCGGTTCCTTGGCAGATACTGGAGACGGTCGACTGGGCCACCGTAGAGCCGACCTTCATTAGCTCGCCATCGATGCGCCGGCGCCCGACGTGGGATTCGCGCTATGCATTTCCAGGATGAGCTCACGAATCTCCCGCGCTATGCGTGGTCGTCCAAGACAGCGCGACCCGCTCTTCCAGAGCCAGTAGAGGTGGAAGCCTCTAACTGCGTGGCGCCATCCTGGCCAAACGCGCGAGAGCAACCACCAGAACTCGCGGTCGGAGGTCCGAAACCGAACTCGTCTTCCGGCGCATTGGCGTCTGAGAACGAGGAGCTGGTGACGAAGGGCGAGGACTTCAGCCTGGAGTGCGACTCGAGGCCAGAAGAGAGTGCGCAAGGCTCCCGACAAGAGGGCAAGGGGAATCATTGACCGCAAGTTGACCTACCGTGCCAAAAACATCGATCATTCTGATGTTGACGAGATTCTCGGAAGCCACCGGGAGCTCTTGCGGCTCAGCTACCTCCGAGAGCTTTGACGAAGGACCCCCAAAAAAGCCTGCGTGATTTCTGAAGTATCCTCGCGAAGGTAGGCCGCTGCCATTTCGACGTGTGGCACTGGAGGCGCCAAGGAGCGGTAAACGACACCGGCTCGTCTCAGATTGCGAATCGAGGCCGGCACAAGCGAAACGCCGAGACCGGCGGCCACAAGGCCGACGTTCGTTTGGAGGCTCTCGTCTCGTGCAATATGTGGGGTGTGAAGCCGGCGCGATGGCAGATGCTGAGAAGCGAGCGGTCGTCTGCGAGAACGCGCTCTTGGTCCCGCGAAGAGCACTCGAGGATCGCATCTTCAGCGCGATTCAGGAGTGGATCCTCGTGCCTGAAGTTGTCGCCCTGGCAGTGGAAAATGCGGCGGACCTGGTGTGCGCGGGGCTCTCTGCGCCGCCGGAACCTCTCGGCCCGAGCGAACGATTGAAAGAGATCAACGTGGAGTTGGCGACGATTCGCAGGGTGGCGGCGCGGAGCGGCCGGCGCCAGGAGCTCTCCCGAGGGCCGGCCGAACTCGAGGCGGAGCGAGCGCACCTCTCGCGGTCTCCCTCTGGCGGTGCCGGTCCCGCACTCGCGCCGGAGGTTCTCCGAGCTGCAATCGAGGCCCGCGTCCGAGAAGTGCGGTCGGCCTTTGAAGTGTCTCTTCAGGACCGGCGAGAGGCCTTTCGGGCGCTCCTCGGGAACCGACGGATGAGGCTCGGTCCGGACCGCGAGCGGGGGTTCCGAGTCGAAGGAGTGTTTTCCCTGGACCTAGAATCGGCATAGGGGCGGAGAGGAATGCCTCTCCGTCCCCTGCCACACCACCCGGCTCTTCACCGAGCGTCCGACGAGCGGCGTGAGCAGCTCGCCGCGAGGCTCTATTCTTGGAGCTATTCTTGAAGCGAGAAGGAGAGCACCTAACCGAGCAACGTTCTTCAATAGAGGACTGCGCCTATGCCGAACCAAGATCCTTCACAGCCCGATGATGCCGAGTCGAAGCGACTCACCGCAGCTCGGGAGTCGAAGGTCCCCTGGCGCAAGTGGGGCCCATACCTAAGCGAACGCCAGTGGGGAACTGTTCGCGAGGATTACAGTGAAAACGGAGATGCTTGGGACTACTTTACCCACGATCAAGCGCGCTCTCGCGCCTACGGCTGGGGCGAAGACGGGCTCGCCGGCGTTTCGGATGAGAAGCAAAGGCTTTGCTTTGCGATCGCGCTCTGGAACGGGATCGATCCGATCTTGAAGGAGCGCTTATTCGGACTCACGAACAGCGAAGGGAATCATGGCGAGGATGTAAAGGAATACTATTTCTATCTAGACAGCACGCCGACCCATTCNNAGAACGCGCCACGACCTCGAGTATGAGCTCCTTGACACGGGGATTTTCGCGGGCGACCGCTACTTTGATGTCTTGGTCGAATATGCCAAGGCAGCTCCCGAAGACCTCCTGATTCGGATCAGCCTTTCAAACCGAGGTTCCCAGGCCGCCGATCTCCACCTCTTGCCGACGCTCTGGTTCCGCAAGACGTGGTCCGATGCGATAGGTGAGAAGAGACCGGAGCTTGGGGTGGCTCACGGAAGGGACACAGGGAGCGTCATTTTTGCCTTGCATCAAGAGCTCGGCAATCGCTTCTTGTATTGTGACACTGATGTTCGTCTTGTCTTTACCGAGAATGCGACGAATGAACTTCGTCTGTTCGGAAAGCCAAATCACTACCCCTACGTCAAGGACGGGATCAACGATTGCATCGTTCATGGGCGAAGCGAGGCGGTGAATCCCCAACGCTCTGGTACCAAGGCATCCGCTCACTATCAGCTTCATATCGGGGCTGGAGAGACCAAGGTCGTCCGCCTCCGTTTGACGGATGCCCCTCCATCGAACCCAACGCCCTTCGTAGACTTTGAGGATGTCTTTGCCGCCAGACTGCAGGAAGCAGACGACTTCTACAGCCACATCACGCCGTCTACTCTCTCGGCGGATGAGCGCCTTGTGATGCGCCAGGCCCTTGCCGGCATGCTGTGGAGCAAGCAGTACTACTACTTCGACGTCGACGCGTGGCTTTCTGCCCACCGCGCCCACCCGCTCTGGGACCGCGGCACCTCGGACAGCCGAAACCGGTCCTGGGCCCACATGGTGAACGATGACATCATCTCGATGCCAGACAAGTGGGAGTATCCCTGGTATGCGACCTGGGATCTGGCATTTCAAACCGTAGCGCTCGCGATCGTTGACTTCGACTTTGCGAAGGAGCAACTGAGCCTGATGTTGCGCGATGTGTACATGCACCCCACAGGCCAGCTTCCAGCGTACGAGTGGAATTTCGGTGACGTGAATCCACCCGTGCACGCCTGGGCGGCGCTTCACATCTACCGCATGGAGCAAGAGATCCGCGGCAGCCGCGATTTCGAATTCCTGCGCCGCGCCTTCCATGGGCTGATACCGAATTTCACCTGGTGGGTGAATCGCAAGGACACGACCGGACGCAACCTCTTCGAAGGTGGCTTTCTCGGTCTTGACAACATCGGCGTTTTCGACCGCAGCCGCCCGCTTCCTACGGGCGGGCATCTCGAGCAAGCCGACGGGAATGCTTGGATGGCCCTCTTCGCACAGAACATGTTCGAGATCGCCCTTGAGCTTGCCCAGGACGATCCGAGTGTCGAGGAGAATGCTTTGCGCTACTTCGAGCACTACCTGCGGATTGCAACCGCGATGGACCGGCTTGGCGATCTCGACGACGAGATGTGGGATGAGCAGGAAGGATTCTTCTATGATGTGCTGCGTCTCCCGGACCAGACTGCAGCCCGTCTCAAGGTGCGCTCAATCGTGGGGCTTCTTCCCTTGTGTGCGAGTACAGTGATCGAGGCCGAATCGGTCTTGAAGTTTCCGCGACTCATCGAACGCGCCCGTCGTTTCATCAAATACCAGGGCGACCTGATCTCCAACATCGCCCGACCTGACCGGCCCGGAGTCGCGAACCGACTGCTCTTGTCAGTGCTCAGCGAGTCCAAGCTTCGGCGTGTCCTTGCCTGCATGCTCAACGAGGATGAGTTTCTAAGTCCTTACGGCATCCGCGCCCTCTCCCGTTATCATCTCAAGCACCCCTATGAGTTTGACGTCCACGGCGTGGCCTATCGGGTGAGCTATGAGCCTGCAGAGTCCACCACAGGTCTCTTCGGGGGGAACTCGAACTGGCGAGGACCGATCTGGTTCCCTGTGAATGCGCTGATCATCCGCGCCCTCGTCCAGCTCTACAGCTATTACGGAGAAAGCTTCAAGGTCGAGTGTCCCACCGGGTCTGGCTCGCTCATGACGCTCTTCCAGGTGGCGCAGGAGCTGACACGCCGACTCGCGGGCATCTTTCTTCGGAACAGGGAGGGCCGGCGCCCGGTGTTCGGCGATGAGAAGAAGTTCCAGACGGACCCCTACTGGCGCGACTGCTTGCTGTTCTATGAGTATTTTCACGGCGACAACGGAGCAGGCATCGGCGCCAGCCATCAGACCGGTTGGACGGGGCTCATCGCGAAACTCCTCCAGGCTTTCGGTTCCGCGAGGCCCGAGGAGATCCTCCGGCACGGTGCGAAAGCTGCGCTTGCGTACGACGAAGCGCTCGGTTAGGCGCAAAACGGGACGCAAGAGCAGGAGACGGTGACTTTAGGTTGGCGCAGGACCACCTGGGCGGAGTGTTTGCTTGGTGCGACTAGGGAAGCCACAAAAGCCACTCCCACGGACCACATGACAGGGACGTAGGGACGCTTCGATCGAAGATGAAGCGCTCCGGCGCTGCGAGCTTCGTGCAGCAGTCAATTGAGACGAAACGATGGGCGAGTCCGGGCTGTCTGTCCGGGTCGAGTAGTACCCAGGTCATTCCGCGCGGACTGGGCAAGCCGAGGCGGCGGAGTGATCAAGGAAGATGCGCCGCACCTCCTCGATTGTTTCTGGCGCCGCTTGCATCCCGGAATGAGGGCTCCTCACCACGAGCTCAGACGCGACGCCTTCGATGTGCGCACTCTGATACTTGACGACTCCGTCGCCGGCCTCTTCGAGAGGCAGGTCGTCGTTCACGGCGATGATCGAGTGGGCGGTGACGCCAGGATCCACCGGAATCCTTGCGGTGGCCTGGATGAAACTATTGCCTGGGGACATATTGTCGATGCTGGTGGGCATGCGGCCCAGTGCGAGCTTGGCGCCGCCGTGCGCAGGCATTGTGGCGAGTGTGGCCCCGATACGCGTGACGTCGCTCGGCAGCCGCACGAGATACTGGGCGATACGCCGCACCAATTGGGGGCCGGCGAGATAGCTCCCGCGGTGTGGCGTCGCAAGGAAGATGACCTCTCGAACGAAGGGAAGTGGCTTCACGAACAGCACCTGGGAAAGGAGTTCCCGGTCTTGCGGCGTGAATTTCACCTGATCGAAGGGCGTCGAGCTGAAATTCGACCAGTAAAGTTCACCGGAATCAATGGATGTGAGCTTCGTGAGAAGCCCCCCCTGGCTGTGGCCCAGCACGATCATATCGCGGACGCAGGGATCCGTGCCCTCCGGGTCGATCTGTGCAACCGCTTTCTTAAGTGCTGCCCGCAGCTGGTACGCCGAATACACGATGGGGTTTCCGGAATCGTAGGTGAAAAACCAGAAGGCGTAGCGATCGCGGAGCCGCGGGTCGGCAATCAGGTCGTTCTCCATATCGGCCCAGCGCGGTGAACTCGACGCTGTGCCGTGCACGAAGACGGCGGGAATGCGTCCCTTCTTGTACGGGCGGAGCGCGAAAAGCCCGCTCGGTGCTTGCACCCCGAGTGCGTTGCCCAGGAAGACCTGGAGCTCTTTCGACCAAAATCGGGACTCTACGAGCCCGGCTGCAAGCGCCGCCGTGGGCTCTGCTTCCAGCGGGACCGGATGGCCAGCGATCTCGACAGTGTCGACCTCCAGCGTCGAGAAGAGATCGAAGCGACCGTGGAGCTCTCCGCTTCGGAGCCCTGTGATCGGAGACTCGATCCGCACGACGGCCGTGAGCGGCAGGCGCAGAGAACGTGGCATCGCGACCGGCTGCGCAACGTCCGGGAGGGGACGGCACTTCGCCGCGAGGGGTGCGCCGATGCCCGGTCGCCGGTAGCGATTACGGAACCCCCAGACTTCGAGTTCGGATACCGGTTGCAGATCGAAGAGATCGCAGCCTTCCTTGACAAGCAGGTCCGGCGGTCGCTCGA
>DOUU01000241.1:13463-15765 GCA_003520425.1 Deltaproteobacteria bacterium | reverse complement strand
TTCACGGCCTTTTCGCGGCTTTTCGGGCTGCCGCTGGGCATCCGTTCCGATAACGGAGTCCCCTTCGCCTCTGCCAATAGCCTCTTCAATATCAGCCGCCTGTCGGTCTGGTGGCTCAGGCTCGACTCCCAGGTTCGAAGGCGGATCAAACCCCAGTCCGGGCTCCGAGCCCACAAGGCTCGCGGCGACGGAACGCCTCGCCGTCTATGCCGAAGCCTTCTTCGAGCGCCGCTTCGCACCCGCGAGGATAAACGCCATGACCGCCGGCTTGCCTGAGCGGTTGCGCCAAGCGTGCCAGGTGCCGGTCTGCACCACGCAGCATCCGGGCTTGAGGCTCACCGCTTGCCCGCTATCGAGCTCAAGCTCGATTTCGCCCGAGATGACGAAGCCGAAATCGACCGAGTCGGTCGCGTGCATCCCAGGCGCCTTGGGATCGAAATGCTTCAGCATACCGGGATAGCGCCGCTCGGTGTCCTGGATCGTCTTTTCAAGATCGATGTCCGGCCTGCTCGCACTCTCAGGCGGAAAAACGCAGAAGCGCACGATGATCTCGTCTTCCTCCGGGAAGAAGCGTGGCGCGCCGGGCGTCCCCGACGAGTGCTCGATTAGCCGCACGCCTTTTTCCGACCACAGCTCATACGCCTCGAAACCCGGCGCCTGCATCAAAGTCGTCGGAGAAACTTGATCATCGCGGACGATCACGGATTTCCCCGATGCATCGTGACCCGTCACGATTCGGCGAAATTCCATGGCGCGATCCCCCTCACAGTTGGTTTGGACGGATGATGCCCGCACGAGGAGATGGGAACCAGAGGGACCGTGCATAGACGAACCGAGCGGGACCTCTGGGTCCGAGAACAGGCGTGCCCCATATACTTTGCGCGAGAATCCCGAAAAGGTTCGGTAACCGGCTGCATCGGGCTGCAACCGCGACAGCCAGACGGCCTCCAGCCTGTACTCCTCCGTTCTGAGATCTAGCTCGGCACGAGGAGGCGTTGGATCGCCACCTCGCGCCGTTTGCATTTCACCGCATCAGCTCGACCCATTGAGCGCGTGAAGGCCCCGGCTCAAACGCATCGCCGAAGTATTGGGTCTCGCGGGCCACCTTCCCATCTTTGAACTCCATGATGCTCACCGTGTAAGACGGTTGCCCGTCGTAAGTCAGGACGAATTCAGTGACCCAGAGGTCGGCAGCGCCGAGGATGCGCCGCACGGTGAAGCGCTTCATGCTCGGCTGTGCGAAGCGAGACGCCTGAATATTGCGCCGGCCGCGGATGCGCTCGGCCGACTGCGGATACTCAAGCACAGCGTCCTCTCGGTAGATTTGGTGTTCCAACTCGAAGTCATTCGCGTCGGATGCAGCCCAGTGGGCATCCAATGCCGCTCGAATCTCCCAGTCTTCCATTTCAATCTCCCCTCGCGTCACCTGTGCACCCCATTGGTACAAGTCACCCTGACGTCAGCCATATTACCATCCCTTGTCGTCCGTCGTTGTCGTGTGCTTGGCAAGACTTTTGAATGCAAGCGAGTCGGCGGTTTAGTGTTCACTTCGGCCCGGCCACCCTTTACGGTATGGTCCTAGCTAACAACGGCGGATTTTGCCTTGGCGACACGGCAGAAACTCCGGTTGCCGTTGAAACGGCCGGCCGCACACCGCAACACCCCGCACCAATTTTTCACGACGTTCGTGCAATCCAGATAACTTCGTTTCGCCCGTCACTGGAGGTAAGTCTCGCCTTGCTCGGGAAGGGGTTACCGATCCTCAGCGATTCGGGAACCATAAGTACAGCAAGGAGGAGTTATTGCCGAGATGTCGGCCAGCTTCCTCCGTGCCTTCGCTGGAATCGACACGGAGCCGTTGACCGAAAACAGCGCTGCCTACCTCGCCTCCTGGCTGCGCGTGCTGCGCAAGGATTCGCGCATGGTGGTCTTTGCTGCTGCTGCCGCCCAGAAGGCAGCCGACCACATCCGAGGCGTGAAGACTGCCGAGGAGGCCGAGACTACCACTCTTCACCTAGCGGCCTGATCTGCCAGTGGTGGGCCAGGAGGGGCCTTGCCCTACGCTCTTTCACCTAAAGGGGAGAGGAGACAAGGCATGTCCTACAGCATCTCGACCTTGCTGACCCGCAATCTTCATGATGTCTTCGGCGAAAACGACCCCGGGCGTCGGCGCGCGGCCATCGACGAGATCTTCACCGAAGATTGCGTGTTCTACGAGCCTAGGGGCGTCTACCGTGGCCGCGACGAGATCGATCGCGTCGCGGGCGCGATCAAGGCTACTCACCCTGACTTTCGATATCAG
>DOUU01000241.1:0-13452 GCA_003520425.1 Deltaproteobacteria bacterium | reverse complement strand
ATTGCCCAGGACGGCCGGATTGCCGCCCTTTATCTCTTTTTCGACAAGCTACCGTGAGTTGGACTCTGCCGTGCGACGTCCTATACGTAGTGATCCCCGCATGCTCGTAATCACTGGAGCCCAAGCACAGAAAGCGGCAGATTGGATTCTCGGCAAGAAGACCGCCGAGGAGGCCGAGACCGCCACGGTTGAGCTGGCGGCCTGATCTGCCAGGGCGTGGCCAGGAGGGGGCCTCGCCTCGCTCTTACTACCTTAAGGAAACGTCGATGCCCCGAGTCGCCCTCTACTGCCGAGTATCCACCATGGAGCAGCACGTCGAGCCCCAGCTTCATGCGCTGCGGTCCTATGCCGGGGCCCGTGGGCTCATAGTCGCTGCGGAATACGTCGATCATGGTGTTTCCGGTGCCAAGGATCGCCGCCCCACCCTTGACCGCCTTCTGGCCGATTGCCGCAAGCGCAAGGTCGATGCCGTAGCCGTCACCAAGCTCGATCGGCTGGTAGGTCGCTGCGGCACCTCCTGACCCTCGTCGGCGAGCTTGAGGCGCTTGGCGTTGACTTCATTTCCCTGGATGACGGGCTCGATGCGTCCGCCGGTGGGTCGCCTCTTCTTCCACATCCGGGGCGCCTTCGCTGAGTATGAGCGGTCGCTGATCGCTGAGCGGGCTGCGGCCGGAAGGGCAGCAGCCAAGCGCCGTGGCGTGCAGTTTGGTCGCCGCTCCACACTTCCACCGGAATCCGCCGCGCGCGTGGGTCGTCTTTGCGGAAGCGGCCATTCGGTGCGCGAGATCGCCAGGCTCCTGAGCATTGGTAAGGATGTGGTGCATCGTGAGATTGTAAGGCTCCGATCCCAGGAGGTAGCCGAGCCGGCCGTCTCGAAAGTCCCCTTTCCGACAGGCGCCTCCGCCGCCCAGAAGTACCGATAGGTCCAACGACCCGCAATGCGGTCTCACAACCCTGGAGATCCGCGACAGCCCAGAGCATTCCAGCAACACCGCGGTAAGTTCACCGCTACGGGAACCGCAGGGCGGGTTCATCTGATGATGGCGAAAGGAGGGAGCGGTCCTTGGTGAGTCAATCTGGCCTCCGTGTCTTTGAGGGTGCGGTCGCGCTCGTCACTGGTGCTGGATCGGGGATCGGGAAGGCGCTCACGGAGGCCCTGTGGAGCCGGGGCTCCGTCGTCGTGGCAGCCGACCGCGATCTGGAATCCGCCCAGGAAGTCGCAGGGGCTTTGCAACGCGACGGTCGTGTAGCGACTGCCGCCCATCTTGACGTTCGGGACTTAGAGCGCTTTCGGGAAGTTGTCGCCCAGACCTTCGAGACGCACGGGCGCCTCGATTTCCTCTTCAACAACGCTGGGATCGTTGGCGGGGGGGAGGTGACCAACAGCACGATCGACGAATGGCGAGCGATCATTGAGGTCAACCTGTTCGGAGTGATCCACGGTGTCTTGGCTGCCTATCCCCTGATGCGACGGCAGGGGTTCGGCCACATCGTAAACACTGCGTCTATGGCTGGCTTGGTTCCTGCACCACTCACTGCGAGTTACTCGACAACCAAGCACGCGGTTGTCGGCCTTTCGAAGGCTCTTCGAGTCGAGGCATCCGCCGCCGGCGTCCGGGTCAGCGTGCTGTGCCCGGGTGCCATTCGGACTCCCATTCTGGAGGGAGGTCGGCACGGGTTGTTCAGCCGGGAGATGTCGGAAGAGCAGCGGAAGACCATGCGAGAGTTTTCTGAACGGCTTCGACCGATCGACCCACTGCGATTCGCCAACGCTGCTCTCGATGCAGTAGCTCACAACAAGCCCATCATTGTCATCCCATCATGGTGGAAGATCCTTTGGTGGATCGACCGCGCTTCTCCATCTCTCGGTCTCCTTGTGGTGCAGAGGCTTTTTGAGAAGAGCATCCAGGGGCCTCCTTCGAGCCACCGCTTCCCAGGATAAGGGTTGCACCGCCCCTGGGCGTTTCCCGTGCAACCACCCGTCAACGGATGCTCGCAGACGTGGGCCTGCGTTTCGCAGCCCCGCTACGCCAGTCCGCTCTATTGCGTCGCGATNNGGTGCGCAGGCCGCCACGGTGCAGTCCAGCTCGTATCCGATCAGCGTGACCTGTTGGTTGCTACCGGAAAAGGATGCCGAGCTTCCATACACAATCCACACAACTTGAACAGTATCCGTGGGATCAGCGTAAAGGAGAACCGGTTGATCAAAAGCGGTGAAATTTCTGCCACCAGGATTCGGTGTTGGAACCAAGAAATTGACGAACTGATTATTGCTCTTCAGATTTACGTAAGATATGGTCGGGGTGCCAGTGAAACTGCCAATTCCTGAAATGTGTTGGATCACAACGCGATGACCCGCGGGCACAGTTGGCAACACGAAGTCGCAACTGCTTTCAGCGGTGCAGCTAACGGTTTGGAGTGATTGATATGCGATCCGCCCCGGGTCATCCACGCTGCTACTAAGCACGGGGCTGGTGCCTGGGTTTGTCACGCTGGTCGGTACCGGGCTGCCGGTTGGGTTCACAACCTCGACCAAGCTGGCGACGACTGCCTGGGCCGTCCCTGTACCGAAGGCGGCACCGATCATTCCAGCGATTGCGAAACCAACAACAACAAGCAGATGGTTCTTGAACCGTGCCATGGGAGGCTCCTTCTCTACGGGTTACGGGGACACTGATGTGCTCCTGAGCGACCCAGTCGCGCCGGGCGTACCGATTATGCTCTCCCGGGGACGGAGAGTGTCAGAGGACCTGTGGAAGGCTCCCAGCATTGGACCCGTCGGGGCTGTGTGCGTAGCCTGAGGTGGGATGGCAGCGCTGGCTGGGTCGCGTGCCTAATATACTCATCATCAAGCCTCCTCGGAGTGGCGAGGGTCTCAGCTCGCGGAGTGGAGTATGAAGGCGGCGATCGTAGTTGAGGCGGGCAAAGCCCCCATCTACGGCGACTTCAGAGATCCGGTGCCGGCGCCTGGCAAAAGCCTCATACGTGTCACTGCATCGGCGATTAGCCACGTGACAAAGAGCCGTGCGTCGGGGGTGCACTACAGCTCCGACGGCGCCCTGCCTTTCATCCCAGGAATCGACGGAACTGGTATCGGGGAAAACGGGCAGCGCGTCTACTTCCTGTTACCTGAGAAGCCGTACGGCGCGATGGCCGAGTTTTGCATCGTGGACGACCGGCATCAATTCGCGATACCGGAAAGCCTGAACGAGGTTTCAGCTGCCGCCATGGCGATCCCGGGGATGTCGTCGTGGGCAGCTCTAGTTGAGCGCGCAAATTTGCGCCGTGGGGAAACCGTTCTTATCAACGGCGCGACCGGCGCTTCAGGTCGCCTGGCAGTACAGATCGCCAAGCATCTTGGTGCAGAGAAGGTCATTGCCACGGGACGCCAAACCCACTCGTTTGATGATCTACGGCGTCTCGGTGCCGACGTGACTATTCCTTTGATTCAGGACAGGGATGCACTTGAGAAGGCCTTCAAGGACGAATTTCAACAGGGCGTCGACATCGTCCTTGACTATCTGTGGGGGATGAGTGCGGAGACGCTTGTCATCGCTGCAGCGAAGGCCGGCCCGGAGGGCGTACCGATTCGATACGTACAGATTGGCTCGATGAGCGGGACGAACATCAACCTGCCAAGCGCAGCGCTTCGGTCGTCCGCATTGCAGCTCATGGGCAGCGGGATCGGAAGTATCCCGTTTCCCAGACTGCTAAGAGCCATCCGAGGAGTTTTGGAGGCTGCCCCATCGGCAGGCTTTACGATAGCGACGCAGCCAGTGCCGCTGGCCGACGTGACCAAAGCGTGGGCCGCTGGAGACGCCGACTCGCGAATCGTTTTGCTCCCGGCGGTGGCGACGGTCGTTCCCACCGGCACACTCAACCCCCCGGGGTAGACCCATCCACAGAGGGTGCCAGGGGTCGAAGGGGGGCTCTCATAACTAGAAGTATCCACCTAGATGCCATCCCAGTGAAGCTGTCCAGGTTTCGTCGCAGTCTTCGTCTGGTGTACTGGAATCTCCTCGGAGTCATCCGATGAAGCCGTCGTATCTTGACGCCTCGCTTTCGATCGAAAAGCGGGTGGAAGACCTTCTCTCGCGAATGACCCTCGATGAGAAGCTCGCGCAGATGGGCTGTGTCTGGTCGACCCAGTTGCTTCACGAGGGCAGGCTGGAGCGCAGTGCAGCCCGTGAGAAACTCGCCGACGGAATCGGGCACGTGGCGCGCATCGGCGGCGCAACACTGCTGACGCCCCGGGAAAGCGCGGCCTTCGCAAACGAAATCCAGCGCTTTCTCCTGGAAGAGACACGACTCAAGGTTCCTGCAATCATCCACGAGGAGAGCTGCGCGGGTTATCTGGGGCGTGATGCGACCTGCTTTCCGCAAGCCATTGGCCTTGCCGCCACCTTCGATCCCGCGCTGGTGGGCGAGATCGGCAATGTCATCCGTCTGCAGATGCGCGCGGTCGGTGCGCACCACACGCTCGCCCCGGTGCTGGATCTGGTTCACGACCCCCGGTGGGGCCGCACCGAAGAGACCTTCGGAGAGGACCCCTATCTCATCTCGCAGCTCGGCATCGCGTACGTGCGCGGGGTGCAGGGCGAGTGCCTTGCCCAGGGAATCGCCTGCACGGGGAAGCATTTCGTGGGCTACGGGGCGTCCGAAGGAGGAATGAACTGGGCACCTGCGCATCTGGGCGCTCGCGAGCTGCGTGAGCTGTACGTGACGCCGTTTGAGGCCGCGATCTGCGAAGCGGGGCTCGCCTCGATCATGAACGGCTACCACGAGCTCGATGGCGTGCCCTGCGGCGGTTCGCGCGCACTTCTCACGGATCTCCTGCGTGGCGAGCTCGGGTTCGATGGTGTGGTGGTGGCCGACTACTTCACGGTCGATTGCCTGCGCGGCTACCACCGGATCGCCGCAGACAAGGGCGAGGCGGCACTTCGGGCACTCGAGGCAGGAATCGACGTCGAACTGCCGCAGCTGGACTGCTATGGCGCGCCGCTGAAAGAGGCGCTCGGGAGCGGTCGTGTGCCGATCGCGCTCGTCGATGGGGCGGTTCGGCGCGTGCTGCGGGCGAAGTTTCAGCTCGGCCTTTTTGAAAAGCCGCTGGTGGACGCCGTCGCGGCGTCCAGCGTTTTTGATACCCGCTCCCAGCGCGCCCTCGCCCGGCGCGCTGCGGCGGAGTCGATTGTTCTGCTCACGAACGAGCGAAATCTCCTGCCGCTTGGGAAGAACCTGCGCTCGGTCGCCGTGCTCGGACCGAGTGCCGACGGGATCCGCCTTCTTCAGGGGGACTACCACTACCCCGCACATCTTGAGCTCATGTTCGGCCGGATTGATGCGCCTAGGCCTGTGCCCAAGGTGAAGGATCCGAAATCCCCGATCGAGCTCGGCGAATGCTTCCCGCCGATGGTGAGCGTCCTTGAGGGCGTGCGTCGCATCGTCTCGCCGCAGACCGAGGTTCTTTTCGCTCCGGGTTGCGACATTCTCGGGCCCTCGACGGAGGGGTTCGGACAGGCAGTGGCGCTCGCGCAGCGCGCGGAGGTCGCGATCCTCGTGGTGGGCGGACGCTCGGGCGTCGTCGACGGGTGCACGAGTGGTGAATCCATCGACCGGGCGGAGCTCGGTCTGCCCGGAGTCCAACAGGCGCTCGTGGAGGCCGTCGTCCGCACGGGGCGGCCGGTCGTGGTCGTGATGGTCGATGGTCGGCCGCTTACCGTCCCCTGGATTGCGAAGCACGTGGGCGCTTTGCTCCACGCCTGGCTCCCGGGCGAGGAGGGCGGCAATGCGGTTGCGGACGTGCTCTTCGGCGACGTGAATCCCTCGGGCCGTCTCCCGATCGGCATGCCACGCAGCGTGGGGCAGCTTCCGGTGTACTACGGCCACAAGGCGTCGGGAGGGCGCTCGCAGTGGAAGGGGAGCTACACGGACTCCCCCGCAACGCCGCTCTTCTCCTTCGGCCACGGGCTCTCCTACACACGCTTCGAGTACGGAAGCCTCGTCGTCGAGCCGCGAGAGGTCGGTGCCGGGGATCTCGTGGCGATCTCTGCAGAGATCACGAACAGTGGCGCGCGCTTCGGCGAGGAGGTCGTACAGCTCTACGTCCACGACCCGGTGGCGAGCGTCACGCGACCGGTCAAGGAGCTTCGCGGCCTTGCGCGCATCGCGCTCGAAGCGGGCGAGACCAAACGCCTGCGTTTCGAGCTCTCGGTGGAGCAGCTCGCATTCCGCGGACTCGACGAGCAATGGATCATTGAGCCCGGGGCGATCGAGGTCATGATCGGAAGTGCTTCGGACGACGTCCGCCTTGCGGGCGCATTTGAGGTCACGGGGCCTCCCGTGCGGCTCGGCGGCCGCAGGCGATTCACGACGCCCGTTCGCGTGGAGGCCGCATGCTGATGCGCCGCTTCTTCCCGGGACTTGTTCCGCCTGATCCGCGCCCGGAGCGCGCGCTCTGGTTCGTGTTTCGAGGGCGCGAACTTCTCGTGCGCGAGAACTCTGCTCTCGATCCGCTGGGACAGCCCGAGGAGCTCGGCCTTGCCATGCTCCGTTGGCAGTATCTCGGACGGCTTGGCGGACAGCACTGTTTCTCAGCGGAGGTCGCCGCGGGTCATGCCGCTCCACCGGGAATGGAGTTCCGGGATCTGCGCGCGTTGTTTGGTCGCCTCGACGAAACACTTCATGCACTCGCGGGCCGCGCCGTACAGATCGTCGAATGGGACCGCACCCATCAGTTCTGCGGTGCCTGCGGCGAAGCGACGCAGCCGCGATCGACCGAGCGATCGCGTGTGTGCCCGCGCTGCGGTCTTGCGTGCTTCCCGCGGCTTGCGCCGGCGGTGATCGTCGCCGTCGAGCGGGGCGACGAAATCCTGCTTGCGCGCTCTCCGCACTTTCCAGCGGGCTTTTACAGCGTGCCGGCAGGTTTTGTCGAACCTGGAGAGAGCCTGGAAGAGACCGTGGCGCGTGAGATCTACGAAGAGACTGGAATCGACGTGAAGGACGTGCAGTACTTTTCAAGCCAGCCCTGGCCCTTTCCGCACTCCCTCATGCTGGGCTTCACCGCCCGCTACGCGGGCGGTGAAATTCGAATCGATCCGTCGGAAATCGAGGATGCAGCCTTCTTCCGATATGATTCGATGCCGAAGTTCTTCCGCGGCCGAATCAGCATCTCTGGGTGGCTGATCGAGCAATTCCTGCAGAAGCACGGCCGCGGGTGAGGTGCTCCCACGGCGCGGGCGGTCAGCGCGATGCAGAATCCCTGCCGGCTCCGGATGCTTGCGTGGCTGCTTGGATCCCGCGCACGGCTCCATGCGCCGAGTGCTCAAAAGCACTCATAGGTGGCCTTGACCAACGCGTTTGCCCGCGGACCGATCAAATAGGGCCCGATCTGCATTTGGTTCATCACGTACGCGAAGCCCAACTTCGCCGCGGGATCCGCAAAAGCGAGGGATCCTCCGGCACCCGAATGGCCGAAGGCGCCCGCGTTTGGGCCCAGAGGCTCGTCTGGAGTTCCGAGCATGAACCCTGGCCCGTAGCGCACGAATTGATCGAAGAGGATCGCGTCGGGGCCGCTTCGCTCCTCGCTGCCCGCGCGCTGGATGCTCTCCTTCCCGAGGAGCTGGGTGGCTGCGCGCTCCGGTGAAGCGGCGGCGCCGTAGACCTGCGCGAGCCCACGCGCCGATGCATGTCCGTTTGCCGCGGGAATCTCTGCACGGCGCCACTGCGTGGTGTTCACGACTCCGGGCAGGAGCAGGGGATTCAGGAAGGCCCGGGCTGAGACGGAAGAGGGGTTCTTCAGGATTTCGAGCATCAGGTTCATCTCGCCGGGTTTCGGCAGAGGCGCCAGAATCGTCTCCGCCACCCGAGGATCGAGCGTTGGTGCCGTCCCGATGTAGACGTCCGCCTCGAGGCGCCCCGCGATCTCGTCCTGGAAGAAGCGGCCGATAGTCATTCCACTCACGCGGCGCACGAGCTCGCCCACGAGCCAGCCGAACGTGAGTGCGTGGTAGCCGTGGCACGTTCCCGGCTCCCACCACGGCTCCTGCTCGGCCAGCGCATCGGTCAGGGTTTCCCAATCGAAAAGAGCACTCGGGGCAAGCGCCCGCCGAATCGCCGGCAACCCCGCGGAGTGGTTCAAGAGCTGGCGCACGGGGAGGCAAGCCTTGCCGCCCCCTGCGAACTCCGGCCAGTAGCGTGCGACCGGCGCGTCCATGTCGAGCTTGCCCCGCTCGACCAGGCGGTGCGCGCACAAGGCCGCCATCCCCTTCGTCGTGGAGAAGACGTTCACGAGCGTGTCGCGCTGCCAGGGCCGCGACCGCGCAGCGTCGGCGTGCCCGGCCCAGAGGTCGACCACGAAACGACCTTCAAGCTGGATGGCCACGGCGCCGCCCACCTCGGACGGGTCGTCAAACAGCTTGGCAAAGGCTTCCCGGACGCGTGCGAACCGAGGTTCCCAGTCTCCGGAGATCTGCGCCATCGAATCCTCTTGGTCGAGGGTGTCCAACCACACGCTACCACGGCAAGCGCAGTGTGGGACGCGGCTGCTACTGTTCCCGATTCGTTGCGTGGGGGGGGAGGGTTGACGAATCCCATCGTGAAGGAGGAGCTAGAGCTCCTCGCGGCGACGCGTGCCCGCTTGGCGGAGCCGCAGGAGGAGGTCCCCGCGGCCGAGGCCGCGCTGGTCCGCGACCTCTCCCGCTTGCGCGAGATCATGCTCGAGCCCATGAAGGCCGAGGACGCGCCGGCGCTCCATCAGCAGTGGGACCAAGGCAGTGCGCTGCTGCGCCAGCTTCGCGCTTCGCGAAACGCACCCAAGGTTGATCCCTCCTCGCCGTACTTCGCGCATTTGCGTCTGCGCGACAGCGCCGGGGAGCGCGACCTCTTCCTCGGCAAGGCCACGCGGATCGACGGGGGCCTCCGCATCGTCGATTGGAGAAACGCCCCGGTCTCCAAGATCTTCTATCGCTACGGGCAAGGAGACGAGTACGAGGAGGTGATGGCTGGGCGCCGACGCGCAGGCGTGGTGGTGACGCGCCGCACCGTTGCCATCCGCGCCGGCATGCTCGAGCGGGTCGAAGCGCCGGAGGGCGTATTCGCGCGCGACACCACAGTCCCGGGAGGCTGGCGCGAAACCGCACGCGACCGGCTGCGGCTCCACGGAGGAGAGGGGGCCGCGCTCCGTGCCTTCGGACCGGGCGAGGCCACGGCGCGCCGTCTCGGGACAGACCTCGAAGGGGGACGCCGTCGCGCCGACAAGCGGCTCCCCGAACTGGCGGGTCTGCTCGATCCCGAGCAATTTGCGCTGATCACTCGTCCCTCCTCAGGCTTCGTGGTCATCCGGGGCAGCGCGGGTTCGGGCAAGACCACGGTTGCGCTGCACCGCATCGCCTATCTCGCCTACGACGATCCCAGCGTGGACTCGGATCGGACGCTCTTCGTCGTGTTTTCGCCGGCCCTTCGGAGCTACGTCTCCCACGTGCTGCCCGCACTTGGTGTGGAGAATGCGCGCATTGCAACCTTCGCGGAGTGGGCGGCCGAGCAGCGGCGGCGTCTTTTTCCAAAGCTTCCGCGCGATCAGCGTACAGGCGCCCCCGCGCTCGTCGAGCGCCTCAAGCTCCATCCCGCGCTCCTGTTCGCGCTTGAGGAGCAGGTGCGGCGCAACCCCGGTCCCCGGACGCCGGCGCAGGCCTTCGACGACTGGGCCAGCGTGCTGTGCCAAGCCTCGCTTCTCGAGGAGGCCTTGGCCCGCGTGGCCCCCGGTGCGCTCACTGCGGACGAAGTGCGCCGCGCGGCGAACTGGAACCGCGCTCGACACGAGGAGCTCACAGCCTGGCTCGAGGGCGACGCGGAAGCGCAGGCGGAGCTCGATCCCGAAGATGATGCATTGCTCCTGCGCGCGTGGCAGCTGCGGATCGGTCCCCTCGTGGGGCGCGGGGGTTTGCCGCTTCGCTACCGGCACATTGCGATCGATGAGGTGCAGGATTTCTCACCGGTTGAAGTGCGCGTCTTGATCGATTGCCTCGACGAACGGCGAAGTCTCACGCTTGCAGGAGACACCCAGCAGCACGTCATGCAGGCCACGGGCTTTACGTCATGGCCTGAGTTCCTGGGGCACCTCGGCCTCGAGGGCACTGCCATCGATACCCTGCGCGTCTCCTACCGCTCTTCCCGCGAAATCACGAGCTTCGCGCGGGAGGTGCTGGGAGATCTCGCCGAGGAGAGTGAACCGCCGCTCAGTGTCCGCTCAGGTCCTCCGGTCGAGTGCCTTCAGTTCACCGATCCGGGGGCCTGCGTGGCCTGTCTTGCAGACGCGCTGCGGGCCCTCGCGCGCGAGGAGCCCCTGGCTTCAGTGGCGATCTTGACGCCGAGTGAGGCTGCGAGCGAGACCTACCACCGTGGGCTTATGGAGGCGGAGCTGCCGAACCTGCGCCGCGTCATGCGCCAGGACTTCACCTTTGCCCCGGGTGTCGAAGTCACCGAGATCGCGCAAGCCAAAGGCCTCGAGTTCGACTACGTGATTCTGGTCGATGTGGGCGCCACGCAGTTTCCCGACCAGCCGGCGTCGCGGCGCCTTCTGCATGTGGGAGCGACGCGGGCCGTACACCAACTCTGGGTCACCTGCGTGGGTGAGCCCTCGCCGCTGGTCCGGGCAGCGCTCTCCAAAAGCACATCCGCGCATTGAGCGAGATCGGCGCAGTGGTGCGCTGACCGGAGCCTCGATGGGTGTTGGCTGGGCGGCGTTTGCACTGCAAGGCGCAGCTACCGCGTCCTCGCCGGTGTGCGGCGCGATTCCGACGCCCAATGGCTGCGCACGCCGCCCGCCCGGTGCGAAATCATCCCCACGCGCGCTTCCGCCACTTCCGCGGGAGCCTCATGGTCAGGGCTTGCTTCAGACCGAGACCGGCGGTCGTCTGTGCGCCCAAGGCGCGGCCTCCTCGAGCTGCGAGGCCACGCGCAGCAAGAGGTCCTCGCGGCCGGTCGCGGCCACAAGCTGCACGCCGACGGGGAGGCCTGCTTGTGTCCAGTGGAGAGGCAGCGACACCGCGGGCTGTCCGCTCATATTGAACGAGGAGGTAAAAGCGCCAAAGGGCGCGGCCCGCAGAAAGCCCTTGAGCGGGGCGTCCGGAGGCGACGTCATCTCGCCAAGCGCAGGCGCCGGCTCTGCCGTGGTCGGGGTGAGGAGGAGATCGAATCCCTGGCTCCACCAAGCGGCGAGGCGACGCCCGAAGGCGTGCACGTATTCGATGGCTTCGAGATAGCGTGTGCTCTGCCAGCTCCGTGCCGTCTCCGCCAGCGCCCAAGTGAGAGGCTCGACGCTGTCTTGCTGCACCGGTCTACCCACCCTGGCGCCCCACGCCTCGAGGGCGCGTGCCACTGAGACTGCAACCACGGTGACATATGCATTCACGGCGCCAGGCTCGTCCAACGCAAGTGGGTACGACTCCTCAACCGCGTGGCCCAGCTCCTGGAGTAGCCGTGCGGCGCGCTCCGCGCCCGCGATGCAGTCGGCGTGCACAGCGATCGCCCGGGGCCCCCGGGTCATGAGTCCGACGCGCAGTCGTCCCGGCGGGGTGCCGACTTCGCTTGCGTAAGGCCGCGCAGGGGGAGCCGCGGCGTAGGGATCCCCAGGCATCGGCCCCTGCACCACATCCAGCACGGCGGCGGTGTCGCGCACCGTGCGCGAGACGGCGAGTTCGACGGAAAAGCCGCCCCAGCGCTCGCCCAGGCTCGGTCCGAACGACGAACGGCCGCGCGTGGTCTTCAATCCCACAAGTCCGCAATGCGCAGCGGGAATGCGAATCGATCCTCCACCGTCACTCGCGTGTGCAGCCGGAACCATGCCCGATGCCACTGCGGCGGCGGCACCACCGCTCGAGCCCCCTGCGCTGCGCGAGAGGTCCCACGGATTCTTGGTCGCGCCATACGCCAGCGGCTCCGTCGTGGGAAGAAGCCCGAGCTCCGGTGTGTTGGTTCGCCCGAGAAACACCACTCCCGCCGCACGCAGCTTGGCGGCGAAGTAGCTGTCGTCCGCTTCCCGCCAGGCCGCATCACGCAGAAATCGCATGCCTGCGTGATAGGGATCGCCGGCCGTTTGACCGCCCAAGTCCTTCATCAGGAAGGGAACGCCGCGGAGGGGGCCGTTCGGAAGGCTTGGCGCGCTCGCCTGTGCACGGGCCTTCTCGAAGCTCTTATGAATCACGGCGTTCAGCTCCGCGTTCTCCTTCTCGATTCGAGCGATCGCGGCATCCACAAGCTCGCGGGGGGTCGCCTCGCCCTTGCGCACGAGCTCCGCGTGGCCAACTGCGTCCAGGGTCGCGAGGCGGCTCGGGCTTTGGGGCGACATGGGCCTCCTCCGGCAGGTCGCCCGTCCCTTCGCGGGCTCCTCGTCGCCTCTACCAGAATGCGTGTCTTTGCGAAAGTGGGACGCAGCTCGGGGGGGAGAATTCGCCTTCGCGCCTCGCGCGCGAAGGTGGACATGCATCCGTGAATGCGATGCGGCAGGTGCTGAGAGCGCAAGCCTTTGGCAGAGGAGAGGAAGCGCCAAGAACGGTCTTGTGGCGGCCCGCGCTAACGATCGGGGTCGTAGCCGAGGTTCGGTCCGACCCAGCGCTCCACCTCTCGCACGGTCGTGCCCTTGCGGCGCGCGTACTCCTCGACCTGGTCGCGCCCAATCCGGCCGACCGTGAAGTAACGCGCCTGCGGGTGCGCGAGGTAGATGCCTGAAACACTCGCTGCAGGCAGCATCGCGAAATGCTCCGTCAACTCCATTCCGACCGCTTCTGCGTCGAGCAGCGCAAAAAGCTTCCGCTTCTCGCTGTGGTCCGGGCATGCCGGATACCCGAAGGCAGGCCGAATCCCGCGATACTTTTCCTCGATCAATTCCTCATTCGTGAGGTGCTCTTCGCGTCCATAGCCCCACTCCCGTCGCACCCGGGCGTGCAGCCACTCGGCGAAGGCCTCCGCCAGGCGATCGGCGAGTGCCTTCACGAGGATGGCGCTGTAGTCGTCGAGGGAAGCCTCGAAGCGCCGCGCGAGCTCCGCGGCTCCGAGCCCCGCCGTCACCGCGAACGCTCCGAGATGGTCGGCGAGCCCCGAGCCGACCGGCGCGATCCAGTCTGCGAGCGAGCGGTTCGGCCTCCCGGGCTCGCCGGTCTGCTGCGCACGCAACATGCAAAAGCGCATCAGCTCGCTCTTTCGCGACTCATCGGTGTAGAGGACGATGTCGTCTCCATCGCTCGCCGCAGGCCAGAAGCCATAGACACCGCGCGCCCGCAGGAGTTTTTCATCACAGATCCGCTTGAGCAGCTCCCGGCCGTGATCGTAGAGCTCGCGTGCTGCCGCTCCATGCTCGGGGTGCTCGAGGATCTTCGGGTAGCGTCCCTTCAGTTCCCACGCGGAGAAGAAGAAGGTCCAGTCGATATACGGCACGAGTGACTCGAGGGGAACGTCGCC
>DOUU01000278.1:9214-22158 GCA_003520425.1 Deltaproteobacteria bacterium | reverse complement strand
GGACCTCTCTTCTATCCCGTTTTGGCTGTTCGAGCAACCGCTCGCCCTTGTGATCGTCCGCGCGCGGTCGCGGGGAATTGGGGGCTTTAAAAGTCGAGGCCTCCCGGCCCGGGCGGCTTGAACGAGGAACGTCATCGTCAGGACCTGTTCAAAAACCCGGGGTTCGTCGGATCCGAGGCACAGCTGAGAGCGATCTGCCTAAGCCAGGGCACGGTCTGTGCCGTGCTGCGTCGGCGCACCGGTCGCTCGAGCGCCTCGCGCTCCGACAGCGACCCTTCGATCCCCAAAGCCATCGCGACATCGTGCTTGTACCCCCAAGACGCGATGCCCCGAAAGAAATTCAAACTACTCGCGACTCAAGGCACTAGTTGCCCCCGAGAATCAGCGGCAGGCCGTCCTTCGCAGATCCGATCACCACCACCTTGGCATTGCCGCTCGAGGCCAGCTTCTCCGTGGCTTCGATCCCCTTCCAGCGCAGGAGCTCGGGACTGATGCCGGTGGCCACGATCTTCTGGAAGTCTGCGATGCCCTCGGCCTCGATCCGTTTGCGCTCGGCTTCCTGACGTTCGCGGGCCAGCGTGAATTGCATCTTCAGCGCCTTCTGCTCCTCCTCGAGCTTCTCGCTGATTGCCCGCTTGATGTTTTCGGGTAGATCGACGTCCCGGATCAGGATGGCCTCGAGCTCGATGTGCTTCCCGACCACCGCGTGCTGCACCTCTTCCACGATCTCCTTCTCGACGACCTCCCGCTTCGATGAATAGATCTCTTCGGGCGCATAGCGCCCTCCGACCTTTCGTGCCTCGCTCCGCACCACGGGGGCAAGGATCACATCGAAGTAGTCCGGCCCGAGCTCCGCGTGGAGGCGGGCCAGCTCGTCTCGCAGCGGCCGATAGCGGATGGAGGCCTCCAGCGAGACCGAGAGCCCGTTGTTGGTCAGAACGTGGAGCACCTCCTTGCGGTCCTGGGTGCGCACGTCGTAGCCGGTGAGCCGGTTCCAGGGAGCGATGAGGTGAACCCCTTCGCCGTAGACTTCTGGCTGCGTTCCCCCCGTCATGGTCCAGAGAACGCCGGCGTGCCCGGAATCCATGCTTCGGACACAGCCCAAGAAGCTGGCGATCCCGATGAGCCCGAGGATCCCACTCGCCAAGGCCCGATTGCCCCTCATTGCGCCCCCCTCGCGCTACACCAGAGTTGGTTGCAGCGCAGCCTAATCCCATCCGATGGGGCGATGCAAGTCGCTCAGCCGCGCGGCGGCCAGGGCACGAGCTTTGACACGTGCCGCGTGTGCTCGGCGTAGCCGGGACGGCGTGCCATGCTCCGTTCCTCGAGCATGGGAATGCTCGCGAACAGGAACAGAAAGGTCATGGCGATGGGGCCGACGACGGTCCATGCCCAGGCGGGATGGGCGGCGAGGCCGAAGAGCCACAGACCCCACCAGAAGGCGAGCTCGCCGAAGTAGTTGGGGTGGCGTGAGTAGGCCCAGAGCCCGCGTGCGCAGATCTCGCCGGGCTGCTTGCTGCGGTTAAAGGCGCGCAGCTGCTCGTCGGCAATCGTCTCGATCGCGATCGCGCCCGCTGTCACGACAAGGGCCAGCCAGTCGAGCGCACCCCAGGGGGCCCTCCCGAGGGCGAGCGCTGCATAGAGTGGGAGGCACGCGAGAAAAACCTGAAGCGTGGGAAAGGAGTGGATCGCACCAAGGCTCACGAGCCAGTAGGGCAGCTTGGCCTTCGCGCGCAGCTCGACGTAGCGCCAGTCCTCGTGGTGAAGACCCGGCCAGCCGCACGCCCAGTTGTAGGTGAGACGAACGGCCCAGGCGACGACCAGCCAGAGCACGAGCGCATGGCGGGCGGCAGGGCCGCCGGCGGCTGGCAGGGGCTGCATCCAGTAGAGCGCAACGACCGGGGGCGCGACGCTCCAGTAGGGGTCGTACACGCTCGAGTTGGAGAGCACCATGCTGAAGGCAAAGATCGCAAGGGTGGCGATCGTGTCCGCGGCGAGGGCCGTCAAGACGGGGTTCGCAGAGGCCATCACGAGACCCACCGCGAAGGCGCCGCCGAGCGCCGCGAGGTAGGCGGCGATCACGATGCCAAACGAGGTGCTGCGCCCCGCTCCCCGGAGTCGTGCAGAAGGACCCATGGGGACCGGAGCTTACGACAGCCTCGGAGCACGAGCCCTGGTTCAGACGCTTGCGCCGAGACTCACCAGCACGACGGTCGCGAGGAGAAGCAAGAGCCAGAACGCCTGCTTTGCCATCGCTCATCCCTCCCAATGTCCGGAGCCGGGGCGGACCCTCTCCGGACCCCTTGAGAATCGGCCGCAGGCAAGCGCCGCGCTATGAAGTAGTTCACACTGGAGGACATGCGGCCGACTCCGGACAAGAGGCGCCTTTTGGCAAGCGTGCCCCTCTTCGCCTCGCTGGAGGAGCGGGACCTCGACGCCCTTCTTGCGGTCACGACCACACGCCGCCTCGCTCCCCGGGAGGAGCTCTTTCACAAGGGTGACCCCGGGGAGCAGCTCTATGTCGTCGTGAGCGGCCGGCTCAAGGCCAAGGCGGAGGCCGCGGATGGCAAGGAGGTCATCTTCTCCCTGATGGGGCCGCAGGAGGTGATCGGAGAGATTGCGCTCCTCGATTCCAACCCGCGGTCGGCGACGGTGGAGGCGATCGAGCCGTCCGAGCTGCTCTCGCTCCATCGGCGTGAGTTCCTTCGGGTCCTGGAGCGGCACCCGAAGGTGGCGATCCAGCTCGCGGGCATCCTGGCGGGGCGCCTGCGCCGGTTGTCCGATCTCACGGAGGACACGGCCTTCCTCACCCTGCCCTCGCGTCTTGCGAAGAAGCTGCTCGCGCTCGCCGAAAGCGACGGGCTCGCGACGCCGGAGGGAACCCGCATTGAGATCCGGCTCCCGCAGAGTGAGCTCGGGGAGCTTGTGTCGACGAGCCGCGAGAGCGTGAACAAGCTCCTGCGTGCCTGGGTGCAGGAAGGGGTGGTCGGCGTGGACCGGGGGTTCATCACGCTCCGCAAGCGCCGCTCGCTCGAAGCCTTGGCGGATCTTTGGTTCGTATAAGCCCGCAGCGCGCTGCGGTAAAAGGAGGAGTTCGATGAATGCAATCGCCGTGGTGACTTCGCTCGCACTGATCGAGTACCTGTGGATCGGATTTTCCGTCGGCCAAGCCAGGACGCAGTACGGAGTGGCGGCACCGGCCATCACCGGCAACGAGATCTTCGAGCGCTGGTTCCGGGTTCAGCAGAACACGGTCGAGCAGCTCGTGGTGTTTCTGCCCTCGCTTTGGTTATTCGGGCTCTACGTGAACGCGCGCCTCGGCGCCCTGATCGGTCTCGTCTTCGTCGGCGGCCGCTACCTCTACACACGCGGCTACGTCGAAGATCCGGAGAAGCGGGGCCGGGGCTTCATGATCGGCTTTGTGGCCACGGCCGTCCTCCTGCTGGGGGCGCTCGTCGGAGCGCTGTGGAGGATTGTCTAGCGTGGAGTCTTTGAACGATCCGAAGCTGCAAGCGGTCCTCGAGCGGCTCCACGCTGCCGCCCGCGGCGACCGCCTGCGTTTTCTCCCTCTCTTGCCCACGCTCTTGCCGTTGCTCTTCAGCAACAAGGCGCCGCCCGCGGCCGAGCAAGCGGCACGGTTCAAGGACGTCTACATCCCGATCTCGCGGGCGCAGGGGCGCTTCCTCTACCTCGTGGCAAGAAGCCTCGGAGCTCGGCGCATCGTGGAGTTCGGCACCTCGTTTGGCATCTCCACGATCTACGCCGCAGCCGCCGCGCGGGACACGGGCGGCATGGTGATCGGCTCCGAGCTCGAGCCGGGGAAACACCGCGCGGCGTGTGCGAATCTGGCCGAGGCCGGGGTGGGCGAGTACGCGGACATCCGGCTCGGCGATGCCCTCGAGACGCTGGCGGATGTCCCTCCCCCCATCGATCTCGTGCTGCTCGACGGCTGGAAGGAGCTCTACCTGCCGATGCTGAAGCTGCTCGCGCCGAAGCTTCGCACGGGCGCCGTCGTCCTGGCGGACAACATCCGCACCTTTCGCTGGACGCTCGCGCCCTACGTGAGCTACGTCCAGTCGGGTGAGAACGGCTTCGGGTCGCTGACGCTTCCTCTGGCCGACGGCTTCGAGTACTCGGTGAAGCTCTAACTCAGGCTGGGGTGTTGCAGCCCTCGCGGCCCCGCGACCCGCGCTCTCCGGTTCGGTCATGGGCCGTCCATGCGCCTGTCAGCCGAACTCGAGAACGCCAAAACGGAGCGGCCGGTGGAAATCCGGTGGCTCGGCGAGCGTCGCGGACCAGGAACTGAACTCGCCTTGACCCGCGCGATCGATGCGGAAGAAGTTCGCCCGCCAGCGCTCTCCTCGCCGAGGAGGTCGCGCGCCGCCGAGGGAGCGGAAGGGGATCGCCCACTCGACGCTCCACCAGCAGTCGATGTCGTCCCGGCGGTCCAGGGTCCCGCGCACGCGCACTCCGCGGCGCCAACCCTCGCAGACCCAGCTCGTGTCGACGACCATGGAGCGCCGGTCGCAGTGCGGACTTGAGACGCTGGCCTCGAACCAGGCGCCGCGGGGATTCGTCTCGAGCTCGAAGTAGCGGCGGGGATCCGAGGCTGGGGCGAGGAACGCCTCCACCACGTCCTCGGTGTAGATGGGCTCGTTGCGACCCGAGTAGCTTCCGAAGATGTCGCGATCGATGCACTGGAAGGCCACATAGAGCTGGGTCTCGTCGTAGCAGACACGCAGCGCCGTTGGCTGGAACGGCATGGCGTGTGGGAGCGGCGGCGCGTCGGCCTCGAGATGGCGCAGCGCCTCCTCGCTCGAGACTCCCATCTCGCGGGTGCGCCCGTGCGAGGGCAGGAGCCACACCGGTGGGATCTCGAGCCAGGGGGGCTTGTGGATGTCCCCATCGATGCGGATCCTCTGGGCGATCCGCAAACAGACGAGGACGGGAAGCGGCGTCTCGCGCTCGACCATGACGAGGCCCCATGAGTAGCGACGAGAGGCTTGCGCCGCCTGCACGGGCTCTCGCGCGCGACGTCGCCACGGCATTCGCGGTCCCGGGGCGCTGGGTCTCGTCGGCGCCGTGGGGGAGCGGCCACATCAACCAGACCCTCTTGGTCGTCTTTGAGCAAGACGGCCGCATGCAGCGTTACATCCAGCAGCGGATCAATCCCCTTGTGTTTCCGGATCCGACGAAGGTGATGGAGAACCTCGAGCGCGTGACCGCGCACCAGCGCGCCGTGCTGGCGGGTGAGGGGGTGCGCGACCTTGAGCGGCGCGCGCTCGAGCTCGTCCCCACGCGGTCGGGCGCGCTCTCGTTCGTGGACGCCGAAGGGGCGCATTGGCGCACGTATCGCTTCATCGAAGGCGCCTCGAGCCACGACGTGGTGCGCACACCGAAGGACGCAGCGGTCGCCGCCGAGGCTTTCGGCCGCTTCCAGGCCCAGCTCACGGGACTGCCCGGACCTCGTCTCCACGAGACGATCCCGCGCTTCCACGACGGACGCGCTCGCCTCGAGGCGCTGATCGCCGCCGCACGCACCGACCCTTGCCGCCGCTTGCCCGGATGCCGGGCGGAGCTCGAGTTCGTGCTGGCCCGGGAGGCGATGGTAGACCGGCTCCCCTCGCTCAAGGCAAGCGGCGCCCTCCCTGAGCGCATCACGCACAACGACACCAAGTTCAACAATGTGCTTCTCGACGACCGCACCGGGGAGGCGGTGTGCGTGATTGATCTTGACACGGTGATGCCCGGCCTCGTGCACTATGACTTCGGCGATCTCGCGCGCACCGCCACATGTGCGGCGGCAGAAGATGAGCGGGACCTCTCCCGGGTCCGTGCCGATCCCGCGCTCTTCGCTGCCCTTTGCGAAGGCTACCTGCGCGGGGCCGCCTCCTTCCTCACCCCCGCGGAGTGCGCGGAGCTCGCCTTCTCCGCCAGGCTTCTCCCGCTCGTGATCGGCCTGCGCTTCCTGACCGATCACCTGACCGGAGATCGCTACTTCAAGATCCACCGGGAGAGCCACAACCTCGATCGCTGCCGCACGCAGCTCAGCCTTCTGGCCAGCATGGAGGAACAGCGCGGTCTCATGGAGGAGCTCGCAGCCCGCGCCGCGGAGCGTTTCTCCCCGAGGTCCGGAGAAGACTAAGACGACTCCCCGGCCGCGCGTCTGCCCGGCAACGCCCATGGGGCTGCGAAGGGAGAATCCGGCGGCCGGGGCGGAGCCGGAGGGCGCGGCATGGCCGCCCGGCTCGAAGGCAGGGTTCCGATCGTGAAAGCGCGTGCGGCGCGCTCTCTCTCGAGCGATGATGCAAGCGATGGGACCGCCGCGGCCCTCGTGATCGAGCGTGGCCAGCGCGCCTCGCTCGGTGCGCCGGCGCTCGAGGAGGCATGGAGCGCCTCGTGAGAAGGAGAACGCACCCGTGGTGAAGATGGTGGCGGCGCTGCGCCGCAGGGCCAACATGACGCCGGAAGAGTTCCGCAGGTACTGGCGCGAGAAGCACGGCCCGCTGATCCAGGGCCTTCCCGATTTCACGCGACACATCCGAAAGTATGTCCAGATGCACCCCGTGGATCTGCCCATGCCCGCGGACGCGACGGGAATGCCGCCCTACGACGGCTTCGCCGAGATGTGGTTCGACAGCTTCGAGGAGATGAGGGCGGCCTTCGCCGAGACCTCCTACCTCGAGCATGTGCGTCCCGACGAGAAGCGCTTTCTGGATCTTGCGGGCTGCAGTGTGCTCCTGGTCGAGGACCGAGTCATGCACGAGCGCTGACGCGGCCTCCTCTCGAGGGGCGTGTCTCGCTCCCTCGACGGCGCCTAGGCCCTCCCGTACATGCCCGCGAGCACGAGGGCGGCGGTCACGACGCCCAGGAGCGCACCCGTGACGGCGGTCCAGCCGGCCCGTCGGTGCCACATGCGCAGCCCGGAGTTGCGCGGGAGGGTTGTCGGCGTCCCCTTCAGGATCGGGTCGTGGCGCATGGCGAAGGCGCGCGAGCCCGCGGCCGCGCCCGCGAGCAGCATGGTGAAGACACACAGCTCATGGACTCGGAGCACGATCACCGACGCNNGAGACGAGAAAGCCCACGACGAGTCCGGAGGCGAGGAGCATGCAGCGCCGGTGGACCCGCACCTTCCCCCGGCGCACGGCCCGAACGCCCAGAAGGGCGAGCGCCAAGATCGCAAGCATGTTGACAAACGCGGCCGTCCAGTAGAGGAGCTTGCCATCCATCGGTGCTCCGACCGCCGCCCTGCGCGCCGTGCCCTGCTAGCGCTTCTCGCGCGCCCGCTTCGAGGCCGGCCGCTCCAGGCAGCGCCCGAGCCAAGCGTCCACCTGTGGCCATTTCGACAGATCGAGCCTCACCAGACGCGCCAGCGAAAGAACCGAGGCGACATTCAGGTCCGCCGCGCCAAAGGCCTCGCCTACGAGAGCGCTCCTTTTGGTGAGCGCACCCTCGAGCACGCCAAGCGGCTTCGCGAGCTGCGCGAGCGCTTCGCTGGCTTTCGCGGGATCGCGCTGCTCCTTCGGCAGGAGCACCGTGTGCATCAGGTACGCCAGCAGCGGCCCCTCGAGCTCCGTCATCGCCCACAGGCTCCACTGGTAGGTGCGGCCTTCGTCGGCGACCGATTTGGGCCACAGCCCCTTGTCGTAACGGCGGGCCAGGTAGAGGTTGATGGCCATCGATTCCCAGAGCACGAGATCCCCGTCCTGGAGCGTCGGAATATGGCCGTTCGGGTTCAGTGCAAGGTACTCGGGCTTGCGCGTATCGCCGGTCGCGAAGTGCGTCGGCACGTTCTCGTACGGCACGCCGAGCTCCTCGAGCATCCACAGCGAACGCGAGGCGCGCGACATCGGCACTCCATACAGCTTGATCATCGGGTTTTCCTCCAGGGCGAAGGTGCGCGAACCCTCGTTGCGCCCGCAGCATAGCCAGTGCCGGGCCTTTGTGTCGCCGTCACGACTATTGTTTTTGCTTCCTTCTGCCGATGATCTCAGCATAGAATCCGACGCGTTTCTTTCTCAGGGGGGGAGGGCGCGTGCTGCAGCGCGCGTTGGTGGGGACGCTTCAGGGGGTCAGTCACGGCGTCGAGCTCGCGGTACGCGGAGGCGCAGCACCTCTCGTGCTCGGCCTGCGCTGGCGGGGTTGGAAGCGCCTGGTCCGAAGGGAGGGAGCGCCGGCGCCCAGGCGGGGCCTCGCGCTCGCGAGCAAGGTCGCGCTCGACGAGATCTTCTACGCGAGCGAGGTGGTCTCGGCCACCATGGCCTCGCTGCGGGAGCTGCGCCGTGTGGCGCGGGAACTCGAGGAGGCGCTCACACTCTACGAGGCGCGTGGATGGCTCGACCACCCCGAGGGCTTCCACATCGCTCCTCCCCCGCTGCGCGATGTCGAGACCGAGACCAAGCGCTCGCGCTTCGGCGACCACGCCCACGTGCGCTTCGAAAGCGGCTATGCGCCGCACCCCGGGGAGCCGGGGAGGGAGCGCTGGCAGGGCTATCAGGCGAACCGCACCGCCCATGTGAGACTGCTCGAGCATCCCGGGCCGCCGCGGCCATGGCTCGTCTGCATTCCCGGCTACCGCATGGGTCAAGTGGCGGTCGACTTCATGGGCTTCCGCACGCGCTGGCTCCACCGCACGCTCGGTCTCAACGTCGCGATTCCGGTGATGCCGCTCCATGGCCCACGTCGCGCAGGCCGGCGCGGCGGCGACGGCTGGTTCTCGGGTGAGCTCCTCGACACGGTTCACGCCCAGGCCCAGGCGATCTGGGATCTGCGCAGACTCGTCGACTGGCTCCGGCACCACAAGCACGCACCGAACGTCGGTGCGTACGGCGTCTCGCTCGGCGCGCATACCGCCGCCCTGCTGGCAGCGCATGACGCGGAGCTGGCCTGCGTGATCGCGGGGATTCCTGCCTCCGATCTCGTGCGACTGCTCCGCACCCACGTGCCCGAGGTCGTGGTGCGCGCTGCCGAGCGCCTCGGGCATCTAAGCCTCGACTCCGCCGCGCGAGCGCTGCGTGTGGTCTCGCCGCTCGCGGTGCGCCCCCTCGTGCCGCGCGAGCACCGCTATCTCTACGCGGGCGTCGCGGACCGGCTCGCGTCGCCCGAGCACGCCCTGGACCTGTGGCGGCACTGGGAGGAGCCGCGCCTGGCCTGGTACCAAGGCAGCCACATCTCCTTCCTGTGGGAGCGGTCGGTGACCGCGCTCCTGCGGGAAGCCCTTGTCGACAGCGGTCTTCTCGCGCGGATCTAGCCCACGCGCACGGGCATCGACTCGATGCCCGTGATGAAATTCGACGGCCGCAGACGGGGCGGCGCATCGCTCGCGAGCTCGAGCGCGGGCAGGCGACGCAGGATCTCCTCGAACATGACGCGCAGCTCCAGGCGCGCCAGGCTGGCCCCGAGACAGAAGTGCGCCCCGTAACCGCCGAAGGCGACGTGATCGTTGGGGGCGCGTTCCACGTCGAAGCGAAAGGGCTCCGGGAAGACACTCGCGTCGCGATTCGCGGACGGGTAGAGCAGGAGGAGCCTGTCTCCAGCGCGCAGCTTCTGGCCCCGGAGCTCGACGTCTCGCGTCGCGGTGCGGCTCATATTCTGAATCGGTGTCACCCAGCGGAGCATCTCCTCCACGGCGACTCCGAGAATCTCCGGCCGGCTTACGAGCTTCTCCCGCTCCTGCGGGTAGAGCAGAAGCTGGTACATGCCACCGCTGATCACGTGGCGCGTGGTCTCGTCGCCGCCCACCAGAATCAGGAGCGACTCCTGCAGGAGCGCGTCATCGTCGAGTCTCTCGCCATCGATCTCGGCGTGGACGAGGACGCTGATGAGATCCGGGCCCGGCGGCCTGGCCNNACCCGCCGCTCGGCCACGACGCGGCGGTGGTACTGCGTGTATTCGCCGAAAGCGCGCATGGCGCCGGCCTGCGCCTCGGGCGTGGACGAGGCGGAGGTCCCGCGGATCAGGTCGTCGGACCAGCGCAGGAGGTCGTCCCGGTCTTCGGGAGCCACGCCCAGCATGTCGCCGATCACGATCATCGGCAGGGGCGCCGCAACCTCGCGCACAAAATCGAACTCGCCCTTGGCGCGCGCCCGCTCGATGAGCTCGACGCAGATCTCCCGGACCTTGCGCTCCTCGGCCTGGATGCGGCCCTTGGTGAAACCCCGGTTCACCAGGTTGCGGCGTCCCTTGTGGTCGGGATCGTCGAGATTGATCATGGAGGGCATCGGCGGAGAATCCGGCCGAGAGCCTCCGGCGCTGCTGAAGGTCCGGGCGTCCTTGGAGAGCTCCATCACGTCGCGATGGAGCGCAATCCCCCAGACTGCGCTCGGCTCGTCCCAGTAGACCGGCGCATGTTCCCGCATCCAGGTGAAGTGGAGATGGGGATCGCCCGCGTAAAACTCGCCGTCGAGCAGACGGATCTCGGGCCGGACGGGATGGGCCGGCATGCGCTCGTCCTCCGCCGATTCGCCGCCGTCCAGTTTGAAACACGTTCTATTCCGCCGCCAGAAGATCCGGAGCGGTGGAAGGGGCGCCCCTCTTGCCCTCCGCGCGGAGCCCGGCGGGTGGCTGGGAGGCCAGGCTTGCCGCTTGGGCCCGCACGCCGGGCGGCGTGCGAAGGCCGCTCCCCCTGGGATCCGCCGGCCACGGGCCCTCGCCGGGTCTGCGCTACACGTGTTGCCCGTCCCCCTTCAGGAGGAGAAGCGTGCCCCGCAACGCCCAGCTGTCGGCGACCTCGGCGCCGCACAGTGGCGAGCCTCTCGTCACTGTGCGCCGCCTCCACCGGCGCGATCTCAATCGCGCCTGGGAGTTCCTGAAGCTCGTCTTCAAGGACGTGAACCGCGAGACGGTGGAGTACCAACGGCCGCGCTCGAAGAAGCGTTTTCTCGAAGTCTACGAGGAGGAGGGGATCGAGCAGCTTCTGTTCGAGGTGAAGCACGGTTCGCGACAGGAGGTCGTCGGCTATGCCGAGTGCGCCGTGGAGGCGATCGGCAGCGACAACTGGATCAACCCCCGGTACTTCGAGAAGCGCGCCATGCGGCCGCTCTTCGTCGAGGAGCTGGCCGTGCATCCCGAGTACCAGGGCCGGGGCATCGGCGCCTTCGTGCTCGATCAGCTCGAACACTTGGCACGCCTTCGGGGCTGCACGCACCTCGTGCTCGAGGTCGCGGAAAACAACCGCGGCGCCATCGGCTTCTATCGCAAGCGCAACTTCTACAAGCTCGATGCCGCGGTCTTCCTCGCCAAGCGGGTGCCCATGGAGGACGAGATCCTCCCGCCGCGCAAGCTTGCCCGCGAGCGCAAGCGAAACGCCGCGCCGCCCGCGCCCGCCNNCAAGCTCGCCCGCGAGCGCAAGCGAAGCACACCGCCGCCTGCGCCCGCCGAGCCAGCAAAGCCGGCACCGCCCAAGGAGCGCGTGTGAGGGACGAGGCCCGACATCTCGTCTTCGTGTCGGGAGGATCGAGCGGCATTGGAGCGGCGCTGGCGCGGGCGGTGCCCTGGAAGGGGGCGCGGGTTCTCACTCTCTCCCGTCGACCCGCGGCTGGGCTCGAGCACCTCGCGGTCGACCTAGCAGAGCCTGCGGGCTGGGAGGCGGCGGCAAAGGCATTCGCACGGGAGATGGCAGGCTTCGCGGGCGAACGGGTGGTTTTCTTCCACGCGGCTGGAACGCTGACGCCGATCGGTTTCGCGGGGGAGGTCGATCCTGCGGCGTACCGCCGAAACGTACTGGTCAACAGCGCGGCGCCCCAGGTCCTGGGCGATGCGTTCCTGCGCGCCGCCCATTCGACGCGGGCACGCTGCGACCTTGTGTTCATCAGCTCCGGGGCCGCCCACAGCATCTATGAGGGCTGGACGTCCTACGCCGCCGGGAAGGCGGCGGTGGACCAGTGGACCCGCACCGCGGGCGCCGAGCAGGCGCGCCGCGGCGGGCGCTGCCGCGTCGTCGCGGTGGCACCCGGGGTGGTGGCCACGGCCATGCAAGAAGAGATTCGCCGCAGCCCCGCCCGCGACTTTCCGCAGGTCTTGCGCTTCATCGAACTCCACAAGACCGGCGCGCTGCGGGAGCCCGACGAGGCCGCCCGGGACATCTGGGCTCTCCTCGCCCGGGACTTCCCGAACGGTGCGGTGCTCGACCTGCGGGCCCCCGAAGGCCTCCCCGCCTCTCCCCAGGGCTCCTAGCCCGCTGCCTCGGGACTCTTCGGGAGAGCCCGCTCCCAGGTTCCCAGTTCCCCTTTCCTTTTCGCTTTCAGCCCGGGGGGCGGCTTGCCGATGCGAGGGGAATAAGTTAGTAAATNNGGGGCTCTTCCGCTGGCCTCGCGCCCGGCCGCGGGTGAACGGCGGGAGCAGATCCTGCGGGCCGCCATGGACTGCTTCGCGGCCCGGGGCTTTCGGGGCACGACGACCCGCGACATCGCGGCGCGGGTGGGCCTCACGGAGGCGGCGCTCTACCGCCACTTTCCCAGCAAGGAGGCTCTCTACGCAGCCATCGTCGAGCAGAAGATGGCCGCGCCGGAGTGGATGGAGCTCGTGGCCGCGGCCAGCGCGGCGGGCGACGATCGGGCCGTGTTCGGCGGCCTTGCCCACGCACTCCTGGGGTCCGTCGAAGACGACCCCTCCTTCCTGCGCATCCTCCTCTACACGGCGCTCGAGGGCCACGAGCGAGCCAAGCCGTTCTTTGACACACGCGTGCGCCGCCTGCGCGAGTTCCTTGCGCAGTACATCGCGCGCCGCACGCGGGAAGGTGCCTTCCGCGCGATCGATCCTGTGCTCGGAGCGCGGGCCTTCCTCGGCATGATCATGGACTTCGTGATCGTGCGCGAGGTTTTTCAGCAGCGCGACGCCTATCCCCACGCGCGTGAGCAGGCGGCGGAGGTCTTCGTCGACCTCTTCCTCGACGGGATCCGCAGCGGAGGCGCAAGCCGTGACTGAGCCTCCTCCCGCCGCGAAGC
>DOUU01000278.1:1164-9138 GCA_003520425.1 Deltaproteobacteria bacterium | reverse complement strand
GGTCTCGGGCCGTGTGATCGAGGTGGCGGTCGAGGACAATGACAAAGTCCACGCCGGGCAGGTGCTGGTCCGCCTTGACCCCGCCGAGTACCAGGCGCGCGTCGAGAAGGCGCGGGCCGATCTCGACGCCGCGACGAATCGCGAGCGTGCNNAAGCAGGACGTCGAGCGCATCCAGTCGCTCTTCGACCGCGGTGTCGCGAGCCGCCAGCAGCTTGACGAAGCCATCGCGAAGCGGGACTCCGCGCTGGCGCGTGTCTCCGCCGCGGAGAACCGCGCCGACTCCGAGCGTGCGATGCTCGGCAACTCCGCGCAGGTCAAGCAGGCCGAAGCCGCGCTGCGGAGCGCCGAGCTCGATCTCTCCCACACCCGCGTGGAGGCGCCCTTTGACGGCGTCGTCGGGCGAAAGAACGTCGAGCTCGGCGCGCTCGTCGGCTCCGGCCAGCCGCTCCTTGCCGTGGCGGCCGCGGTCCCGCCGTGGGTGATCGCAAACTTCAAGGAGACCCAGATTGCGAGAATCCGCCCCGGCGCAAAGGCCGAGGTCCACGTGGACGCCTTCCCCGACGTCCTGTGGAAGGGGCATGTCGAGTCGATCGCGGCCGCGACGGGCGCCACCTACGCCCTCATCCCTCCCGACAATGCCACGGGCAATTTCACCAAGGTCGTGCAGCGCGTCCCGGTGAAGATCGTTCTCGATGAGCCCGCCACCGAGCCCTTGCGGGTCGGGCTCTCCGCGCAGGTGCGCGTTGGCGGCCGCTAGCGGGGCCATCCCCAGAGCGCCGGTTTCCCTGACCAGGGACGACGGAAAGCTCGATTTCCGCCGTCTCATGGTGGTGATCGCCGTGATGACGGGCACGCTGCTCGAGATCATCGATTCGAGCATCGTGAACGTGGCGCTCCCCGACATGATGGGGAATCTCGGCGCGAGCCTGGACGAGATCTCGTGGGTGGTGACGGGCTACATCCTCTCGAACGTCGTCATCATCCCCATGACTGCGTGGCTGGCAGGGCGCTTCGGCCGCAAGCGCTACTTCACCGGCTCGATCCTCCTCTTCACGGTGGCGTCGTTCTTCTGCGGCTTTGCCCACACGCTTCCCGAGCTCGTCTGCTTCCGGGTCATCCAGGGCCTGGGAGGGGGCGCGCTCTTGTCCACCTCCCAGGCCATTTTGGTCGAGACCTTCCCGCCGCAGCGTCAAGGCGCCGCCCAAGCCATCTTCGGCGTGGGTGCCATGCTCGGCCCGAGCCTTGGCCCGACGCTTGGCGGCTGGATCACGAGCAACTGGACCTGGCCGTGGATCTTCTATGTGAACGTGCCCCTCGGTCTCACAGCCGCCTTCCTCTCTTCCCGCTTCCTGCAGGATCCCGAGCACCTGCGCGGTCGTCGCGGGATCCCCATCGACTACGTGGGAATCGCCCTCCTGATCGCCGGCATCGGCGCCCTCCAGTTCGTGCTCGAGCGGGGCGAGCGCTACGACTGGTTTGAGGACAACACCATCTTCGCCCTGGCCGTGACCGCCGCCGTCGCCCTCCCGGCCTTCTTTGTGTATGAGCTGCGCTGCAAGCAGCCCGTGGTCGACTTGCGCGTGCTGCGTCACCGGGCCCTTGCCGCAGGCTGCGTCTTCGGGGTCGCGATGGGGGTGGGGCTCTACGGGAGCGTGTTTCTGTTCCCCGTCTTCACCCAGTCGCTTCTCGGCTGGACGTCGTGGCAGTCGGGTCTTGCCATCCTGCCCTCGAGCATTTCCACGGCGATCATGATGACCGTCGCGGGGCGCCTTGTCTGGCGGATCGGCCCGCGGCCGATCCTGTGGTTCGGGATCACAGTCTTCTTGATCGGCCTCGTTGGAATGAGCCACTGGACGCTCGAGAGCGGTTGGGATGATCTCTTCTGGCCACAGGTCTGCCGGGGCGTCGGCCTTGGCGCGATGTTCGTCCCCGTTTCCTCGGTCACCCTGGGCTCGCTCCCTGCGCGCGAAGTGCAGCAAGGGGCCGGCCTCTACAACCTCTTCCGCCAGCTCGGCGGAAGCTTCGGAATCGCGACACTGACAACCGTCCTCCACCGCAGCCACGCGATTCATCACGCCTACCTCTCCGAACATGTGGCGCGGCTCGACCCCGAGACGACGCTTCGGCTCTCGCAGCTCGCCCACGGCTTCCAGCAGCGGGGGCTCGACGGCGCTTCTGCCCACGACGCGGCCCTCGCCGCGCTCTCGAGCGCGCTGCACGGCCAGGCTTCGATCCTCTCCTTCGAGGACTGCTACCGGCTGGTCGCCGGGCTCTTCGTCCTGCTCCTCCCGATGGTCCTGCTCCTGCGTCGGCCGCCGGCGCGGGTGCTGCCCAGCCACTAGCGAGGGCGGATCCGCCATGGCCGTGAAACCGCAGGCGGAGTTTCCGCCCGGCTTCTTTCGCCGGATCGACGAGTCGAGCGACCACGACTTCTACCGTGAGCCGCGGCTTGTACACCATCTCGACGAAGCCACGCTCACGGCGCTCACCGCGGCCTATCGCGAGCTCGTTCCGGCGGGAGCGCGCGTTCTCGACCTCATGTCTTCGTGGGTCTCCCACCTTCCTCCGGAAGTCGAGTACGCAAGTGTGTGTGGGCTCGGGATGAACCCCCAGGAGCTCGAGCGCAATCCGCGGCTTCGGGCCCACGTCGTGCACGACTTGAACCGCGATCCCACGCTGCCCTATCCGGACGGGAGCTTCGACGCCGTCCTGAACTCCCTCTCCGTGCAGTATCTGACTCGGCCGCTCGAGGTGTTCGCCGAGGTCCGGCGCGTGCTTCGCCCCGCGGGTCTTTACGTCGTGGCGTGCTCGCACCGCCTCTTCCCCAGCAAGGCGATCGCCGGCTGGCAGGCGCTCGAGATGGACGAGCGTTGGCGACTGGTGACTGCCTACTTCGCGCTCTCCCGCGGGTGGACACGAACCACCCACCTCGACCGCTCTCCCGCGGGTAGAGACCCCCTTCACCTGGTGTTCGCCGCGCGCGCGGCCGAGCCCGCAGGAGAGCCGGGCCCCGCAGTCCGGCGGGCGGGCTAAACTTCTGCGAGGCCCATCTGCGAGGAGGCTTCCCATGCCGTCACCGCTTCAATCCTTGATCGCGAGTGGTACGAAGCTCTGGCTCGATTCGATCGATCCCGAGCCGGTCCAAAAGAACCGCGCGCTCGGAGCGACGGGGGCGACGTCGAACCCGATCATCGTGGGCGACATCATCCAATCCGGTCAGTTCGACGACCTTCTGATCTCCATGCTCAGGCGCGGGCACGACGATCCCCGCATCGCCTGGGACATGACCGATCGACTCGTCGCGGACGCACAGCAGGTCTTCCTTCCCGTGTGGGAGGAGACCAATGGCAACGATGGCTACGTGAGCTACGAGCTGGATCCCCTGCTCGAAGATCCAAACAGCGGCCCGNNCCGCAACCGGATGATCAAGGTGCCGGCCACCCAGGCGGGTCTCGAGGCCCTCGAGGAGCTCGCGGCGCGAGGGGTCACGCTGAACGTCACACTCGTCTTCAGCATGCGGCAGTACCGCATCGCGCGGGACGCCATCTGGCGGGGCGCGCAGCGACGCAAAGAGCCCCTCTCCTCCTTCAAGAGCGTCTACAGCATCTTCGTCTCGCGGGTGGACGTCTACACCGAAAAGCACGTGCCCGAGCTCTCCCCCGAAGCCCAGGGACTCGTGGGCATCGTGAACGCCAAGCGGATCTGGCAGGAGAACAGGGCATTCTGGGCCGACAAGAAGCTCCCGCTCCAGCAGGAGATGATCTTCGCCAGCACGGGGACGAAAAAGCCCAGCGACCCCGCAGACAAGTACGTGGCCGCCTTCGCGGGGAGCGACATCGAGACGAATCCGCCCGCGACCAACGAAAAGGTCGAGGCCGGCGGAAAGATCTATCGCCGTGCGATCGACCGGATGCCGGCGCAGAGTGTGCTCGACGAGATCGACCGCAAGGTCGACCAGGCGAAGCTCGAGAGGGTCCTGATGGGGGAGGGCGTGCAGAAGTTCGCCGATCCTCAGCACGCTCTGCTCAAGCTGATCGCCGCAAAGCGCACGAGCCTCGTCTCGAGGACCTAATCGCCCAGGCTGTGCAAGACCTGTTCGAGGCCATCCGGGCTGCCTCCTCTTCTGGCACCTGGTCGCGTGGCGTCGAGCTCGTGCGAGCCGAAGCGGTCTCCCTCGAGGAGGAGTCCGCCGAGGAGTCTTCGCTCCGCGTCTCCACGCGCGGGGGAATGATCAGCTTCGTCGTGACGCTCCATCCCGCGGAGCGGGAGTGGTCGTGCGAGTGCACGAGCCCCGACGATCCGTGCGAGCACGTGGCCGCCGCGGCGATCGCCCTGCGGCGGGCCCAGAGCGAGGGAAAGCCGCTCCCCGGCCCGGCAGGGAGCGGCGCCCCCTCGACCTCCGGCGCCGGCAGGCTCCGCTACCACCTCTCGCGCTGCGGGTCCGGCCTCGCCCTCGAGCGCAGCGTCGTGCGAGGCGGGCATGAGGAGCCCCTTGTCACGACCCTCTCTTCCGTGGCAAGCGGCCGCGTCGAGGGTCCGCGCTTTGTGGCGACGAATGCCGACCTCGCCGTCGAGCGCGTGCTCGGGGCGCGGCTGCGCGGACCGCTTGCGCGCGAGAGCGCACCGCGCCTCGTCGCCGCCCTCGCCGAGTGCGCCGACGTTCGCCTCGACGGCGTGCCCGTTCGCGCCTGCGCCGAGCCCCTCGTGCCCCACGGACGCCTTGAGGACGATGAAAACGGATTCCGGCTCTCCGTCGTCCCCGACCCTTCCATCACCGAGACCTTCGCGAATGGAGTTGCGCTCTGCGGTGATGTCCTGCGTCCCGTGGGCGAGAGCGGGCTCACCGGACGGGAGCTCGCCGAGCTGCCTCGCGGCAAGCACTTCTCCCCCGACGATGCGCTCAGCCTGGTGACGGAGATCCTCCCCGACTTGGAGCGCCGGATCCCCGTCGAGATCCGCACAAGCCGCCTTCCCCGCACCGCCCGCGTGCCCCCGCGTCTCGTCGTCGAGACGGCGCGCGAGGGCGAGGCCCTCTCTGTCCTCGTGACGCTCGTCTATGGAGACCCTCCCGCCGCGCGGGTCGATGCAGGGCGCCTCACCCTCTTGCCGGGAAGTGGTGCCGCGCCGCTGCGGGACGAGGCCGCAGAGGCGCGCCTCGTCCGTCAGCTCCAAAACCAGCTGGAGCTCCTGCCGGGGCGGCGCGTCGTGCTGCGAGGGGAGGAGGCCCTCGCCCTCGCTGGAAAGCTCGCGAGCTTCGGCGGGGAAGTGCGCGGCCGTGGCCACGAAGCCTTCTTCCGCGCCGCTCCCCTCGTTCCCGAGCTCCGAGCGGACGGGGAGGACTTCGAGCTCCGCTTCGTCTCCCGCGGAGACGAGTGCCCTGCAAAACGCCAAGGAGAGGTGAGCGCGGAGCGCGTGCTTGCGGCCTGGCGCAGCGGCGAGTCCTTCGTCGCGCTCTCGGGAGGCGGCATGGCTCCGCTCCCGGCGGATTGGCTCGCGCGCTTTGGCGAGCGGGTGGCGGATCTCCTCTCCGCCAAACAAGAGACGAAGCGTCTGCCCCGTGCGGCGCTGCCGGATCTTGCTCGCCTGTGCGAGGACCTCGCAGTCCCCCCTCCGCCTTTCGCGCGCGCCCTCGAGACGCTGGTCCACGGCTTCGAGGGCATCCGCGAGGTGCCACTCCCCGAGGATCTCACGGCCGAGCTGCGCAGCTACCAGAAAGGCGGCGTCGCGTGGCTGTGTTTCCTGCGGGACGCGGGCCTCGGTGCGGTGCTCGCCGACGACATGGGCCTCGGCAAGACGCTGCAAGCGCTCTGCGCCCTGCGCGGACGGACGCTGGTGGTGGCACCGACCAGCGTGCTCCACAACTGGGCCGCGGAAATCGCTCGCTTTCGTCCGGCGCTGCGGGCCACGCTGCACCACGGCGCGCGGCGCGCGCTCGACGAGAGCGCAGACGTGACCCTCACGAGCTACGCGATTCTGCGGCTCGACGCGGAGCTGCTCTCGTCCGTGGACTGGGACACGGTCGTCCTCGACGAGGCGCAGAACGTGAAAAACCCAAGCAGCCAGGCCGCGCAAGCGGCGTTCCGGCTGCGCGCCGGCTTCCGGCTCGCCATGACCGGGACCCCGATCGAGAACCGGCTCGACGAGCTCTGGAGCCAGCTCCACTTCACAAATCCCGGCTTCCTGGGCAGCCTCGGCGACTTCTCCGAGCGCTACGTGAAACCGATCGCTGAGGGGGGCCCGCGCGGCGAAGAGGCGGCCGAGCGCCTGCGACAGCGCATCCGCCCGTTCATCCTGCGGCGGCGAAAGCGCGAGGTCACGCCCGAACTCCCGCCGCGCACGGATCTCGTCCTGCGCTGCGAGCTGGATGGCGAGGAGCGCGCCGTCTATGACGCGGTGCGCGCCGCGACGCGGACGGAAGTGCTGGAGAAACTCCGCTCGGGCGAGAGCGTGCTCTCCGCCCTCGAGGCGCTCTTGCGGCTGCGCCAGGCCGCATGCCACCGAGCCCTCGTCCCCGGCCAAAGCGCACCCTCCTCGTCGAAGATCCTGCTCTTGCAGGAGGAACTCGAGAGCGTGGTCGCCGATGGCCACAAAGCGCTCGTCTTCTCCCAGTGGACGTCGCTCCTCGACCTGGTGGAGCCCTGCCTGCGGGCCGCGGGCATCCACTACTCCCGTCTCGACGGATCGACCGTCGACCGCAGCGGGGTGGTCGCTGGCTTCCAGAGCGAGGCCGGCCCCCCGGTGCTCCTCGTCTCGCTGCGTGCAGGCGGCACCGGCTTGAATCTGACCCAGGCCGACCATGTCTTTCTGCTCGATCCCTGGTGGAATCCCGCCGTGGAAGACCAGGCGGCGGATCGCGCGCACCGGATCGGCCAAGAGCGACCCGTCATCGTGTATCGACTCGTCGCCGCCGACACGGTGGAGGAGGGCATCCTCCGCCTCCAGGAGCGAAAACGCGCGCTCACCGACGCCGCCCTCGGCGGAACGGAGGGCACGGCGGCGCTCTCCCGCGCGGATCTCCTGGCGCTGCTCGAATAGACGGGGCGACGAAGCGGCGGCTGGCCTCAGTTCACGCGCGCGGCCTTGGCCCGCAGCTCGACCAGGGTGTCGCGGATGGCATCGGCGGACGGGTCCCTTTCGGCCAGCGCCAGGAAGCGCTCGAGGTCGCAAAGGGCCGCGCCGAAGCACTCGAGCTCCTGATACACGAGGCCGCGGTCCCGCAGCTCGAGGGGGGCGTCCGGGCTCAACATCAAGATCCGATCACAGCAGCCAAGCGCCTTCTCGAGCTCTTTGCGCTGCACGTAGATCTGCTTCAGGTTGCCAAGCAGCCGCACCAGGATCTCGCGGGGCGTGGCCACGCGCAGCCAGCGCGCATCGAAGCGCGCGGCGGGTCCCATCGCCAGCTTGAACCTTTCGCGAACGTCATCGTCGGAAAGGGTCGACCCGGAGAAGGGGTCGGCCACGATCTCCCCGCCTGCCCTCTCTGCTTCTGCCGCCACGTATTTCACGAGGAAGTGGCCGGGGAAGGAGACTCCGTACACGGGCACGTGGATGCGTCGGGCAACCTCCGTGCAGACGATGGCGAGGGTGATGGGAATGCCCGTGCGGCGTGCGAGGACTTCGTTGAGAAAGCTGTTGCGCGGGTCGTAGTAGTCGTCGCGGTTTCCATGGAATCCCTCGCCTGCGATGAAATCCAGGAGCGCCTGCATCCGCGCGAGCGGGGTTGAAGCCCCGTGCAGCGCAGGCGTGGCGGCCCGTGCGAGGTCGTCGAGCTCGATCAGTGGCGCCGTGATGTCGAGGTGCGGGTAGGCCTCGGCGGCGACCAAGAGCGCGCCCCGGGCGACGTCGATCTCTGAATCCGGCGACCTGGCGAGGGCCGCGAAGCGCTCGCGCGGGCTTGGTTCCAACGGGCTCTACTCCAGGGCTAGAATCGACCCCTCCTGCAGGAGAGTCGGCTCGGAGGCCTCCTCCTGCGA
>DOUU01000278.1:0-1107 GCA_003520425.1 Deltaproteobacteria bacterium | reverse complement strand
ATGAGTCGGCGCTGGCGCAACTGGGGACGGACGGTGGTCGCGCACCCGCGCGCCGAGCTCCATCCCAGAAGCGAGCCCGAGCTGTGCGAGATCGTCCGGGAGGCCGCGCGTGCCGGCCTGCGCGTCAAGGCGGTCGGCGCAGGCCACTCCTTCAGCGCGATCGCCGCGACCGACGGCTGGCTGGTCCAACTCGATCGCTACGCCCGCGTTCTTGGCGTCGACCGCGAGCGCATGACCGTCACGGTAGAGGCCGGGATTCCCCTGGCCCGGCTCTCGCAGGAGCTCCTCGCAGACGGGCTCGCCCTGCCGAACTTAGGGGACGTCGCCTACCAGTCCGTCGCCGGCGCCATCTCCACGGCGACGCACGGCACGGGGCGCAAGCTCGGAAATCTCGCGACCTTCGTGCGGGGCCTTTCGCTCGTGCTGGCGGACGGAGAGGTGCTGGCGTGCTCCTTGGAGGAGCGCCCGGAGATCTTCCGCGCGGCCCGAGTCGGCCTGGGTGCCCTCGGAATCCTCTCGACCGTAACGCTTCAGTGTGTGCCCGCCTTTGCGCTCCACGCTCTCGAGATGCCCCTGCGCCTGGATGCCGTGCTCGAGGCCCTGGACGAGCACGTCGACGGCAACGACCACTTCGAATTCTTCTGGGTCCCCCACACGGGCTGGGCGCTCACCAAGCGCAACAACCGCACCGAGCGGCCGATCGCGCCGCGCGGCCCGTGGCCGCAGTTCCGCGACGAGCTTCTGTGGAGCAACCTTGCGTTCGGCCTCGTCTGCCGGCTCGGCCGTCTTCGCCCGCAGTGGATCCCGCGGCTTGGCCGCGCGCTTCCGAACCCCGGTCGCGTGGAATACGTGGACCACAGCCACCGCGTCTTCGCGAGCCCGCGACTCGTGCGCTTTGCGGAGATGGAGTACGCGATTCCCCGCGCGGCTGCGAAAGAGGCGGTCTCGCGGCTTGTCGCGATGGTGAAGGCCCGAGGCTTTCTGCTCTCCTTTCCGGTGGAGGTGCGGTTCGTGGCGGCCGACGACATCCCGCTCTCTCCCGCCTACGGCCGTGAGAGCTGTTACATCGCCGTGCACGTGTTCGAGGGCATGCCCTACGAGCCGTAC
>DOUU01000197.1 GCA_003520425.1 Deltaproteobacteria bacterium | reverse complement strand
GCTCCAGGACGAGGGGGCAAAGTCGTTCGTTGCATCCTGGAAGGACTTGCTGGCATGCATCGAAGAGAAGAGCGCGAGGATTGCGTCGTGAGCACCGGCTCTCCTCTCTGATTCCTAAGCCAGCGAGAGGAGCGAACGTGCGCGGGGGTATTGCGACGGATCACGGCGGGTTCGCGCTGAAGGAAACTCTCGTCTCGAAGCTCCATGCAGCGGGTCATGAGGTCGAGGATTTCGGCGCCTATTCTCTGGACCCGGAAGACGACTATCCTCGCCACGTCGTGCCCCTCGCGGAGGCGGTGGCCGCGGGCAAAGTGGAACGTGGCGTTGCGATCTGCGGCAGCGGCGTTGGTGTGTGCGTGTGCGCCAACAAAGTCCCGGGCGTCCGCGCCGCGCTTATCCAGTACCATTTCTCCGCGAGGCAAGGCGTTGAGGACGATCACATGAACATCCTCTGCCTGGGTGGCCCCACCATTGGACCCGAAGTGGCGTGGGATCTTGTGCAGACGTTTCTGGCAGCGCAGCTTGGCCAAGCGGACCGGCACTTGCGCCGGTTGGGCGAAGTGGCGCGCCTTGAAGATTGAAGTGCGCGGGTTCAAGGAGGCCGTGCGACTGCGGGAACCGAGAGCATGAAGGAAGAAACACGCATCCGTCAAAAGGGTCGGAGCTTCCCCCTCGGCGCCACCCCGATGCGAGACGGCGTTAACTTTAGTGTGTTCTCCAACCACAGCACAGCAGCGCAGCTCCTCCTCTTCAACCACGCGGACGATGCCAAGCCATCGCACGTGATTGATCTTGATCCTCGCACGCAGCGCACCTTTCACTACTGGCACGCCTTCCTGCCCGGACTTAGGGCCGGCCAGCTCTATGCCTGGCGAGCAGAAGGGCCATTCGCGCCCGAGCAGGGATTTCGCTTCGACCCCGACAAGGTGCTGCTCGACCCCTACGGGAAGTGCGTGGCCCGTCCGGCCCACCGAAGCCGCGAAGCTGCATGCAGACCCGGAGACAATGCGTCCTCCGCGCTAAAGAGCGTCGTTGTCGACCCCAGCACCTACGACTGGGAAGATGACGCTCCGCCGCGGACGCGCTTTGCCAAGACGGTTCTTTACGAGATGCACGTCGGCGCTTTCACCCGAAACCCGAATTCCGGTCTCGCCCCAGACCGGCGAGGCACGTATGCAGGCGTGATTGAGAAGATCCCCTACCTCCAGGACCTCGGCGTGAGCGCGGTCGAGCTGCTCCCGGTATTGGCATTCGACGAACAGGACGCGCCCTTGGGTCTCGCGAATGCTTGGGGGTACTCCCCCGTCTCGTTCTTCGCACCGCATCCCGGTTACAGCTCCCGGCCCGAGCCGCTCGCTGCACTCGATGAGTTTCGGGATATGGTCAAGGCTCTGCATCGCGCAGGCATCGAGGTCATCCTGGATGTCGTATACAATCACACTGCAGAGGGCAACGAGCACGGCCCGACACTCTGCTTGCGGGGCCTCTCGAATGACACCTACTATCTCCTCGGTCAAAACAGGGCGACCTACGCCGACTACTCTGGCTGCGGCAATACGTTAAATGCCAACGAATCCGTGGTTCGGCGACTCATCCTCGACAGTCTCCGCTGGTGGGTCAGCGAAATGCACGTCGACGGCTTTCGCTTCGACCTGGCGGCAATCCTGTCTCGCGACGAAGAGGGTCGGCCGTTGAGTTCTCCCCCAGTGATCTTGGACATTGAATCGGATCCGGTCCTCGCAAACGTCAAGCTGATCGCAGAAGCGTGGGATGCCGCAGGACTCTACGAGCTCGGCCGCTTCCCTGGAGAGAGCTGGAAGGAATGGAACGGCCGTTTTCGGGACGACGTACGTGGTTTTCTAAAAGGCGATCGCGGCACGGTCCGAGCGCTGGCGTACCGATTGACCGGCAGCCCGGACATCTACGAGTACAGACAACGCGAGCCTGAGGAGAGCGTCAACTTTGTCACATGCCACGACGGATTCACGCTGAATGACTTGGTCTCCTACAACCGCAAGCACAACGAAGCCAACGGCGAGGGCAATCGCGACGGGTCGGACTGCAACCTAAGCTGGAACTGCGGCGCGGAAGGACCCACCGAAGATCTCTCCGTAGAGCGCTTGCGAAATCGCCAGGTGAAGAACTTTGTGACGCTGATTCTCCTTTCCGTGGGGACGCCGATGCTGCTCATGGGAGACGAGGTGCGGCGCACGCAACGCGGCAACAACAATGCCTATTGTCAGGACAACGAGACCTCCTGGTTCGACTGGGAGCTCGTGACAAAGCACGCGGACATTCACCGTTTTGTGAGGCTCCTGATCCGCTTTCGCATGGCGGTCGAGCCATTCGAGATGACGCTGGAGGAGTTGCTGCGTCATCACCTGGTGCAATGGCATGGCATCAAGTTGAATAAGCCCGACTGGAGCGATGAGTCCCACTCCCTCGCTGCGACCGTTCGCCTGCTCGGTGACCGGGTGTCGCTGCACGTCATGATGAACGCCTATTGGGAGCCCCTCGATTTCGAAATCCCTTGGTTGGGAGGAGCCGACGAGGAGTGGCGGCGCTGCGTCGACACGTCCTTGGATTCCCCCGACGATATTTGCGAGTGGGCAGCGGCAGCAAAAGTTCAGGGCTCGGCGTACCAGGTTCAGCCACGCTCAGTGGCTGTGCTGGTGGCGTCGAGGAATGGTGGCGTGGAATCCATCACATCCTTGGCGGGGGAGCGCTTGGATGAAAAGGGGAGAAAGCCATGAGGGAGACCCGACCCGAAGAGCTCGCCATCAACACGATTCGCACGCTCTCGATCGATGCGGTGCAGGCCGCGAACTCAGGGCACCCGGGGACTCCGATGGCGCTCGCGCCACTGCTCTACGTCTTGTGGAATCGAATCCTTCGCTTTGATCCGAAGGATCCGATCTGGCCCAACCGGGACCGGTTCGTNNGAGACACGTGCGGTGAACGCGGACTATGAAACGCTGGGTCACCCCTCGGTGAACCTGGAAGACATCCGCCGCTTTCGCCAGCTTGGCAGCAAGGCTCCGGGTCATCCCGAGTACCACTGGACCTCGGGCGTGGAGACGACGACCGGCCCCCTCGGACAGGGGATCGCGACGAGCGTCGGCATGGCGATCGCGGAAAAGTGGCTCGCCCACCGCTACAACCGATCGGGCTTCGGCGTCTTCGACTACGGCGTTTATGCCATCTGCGGCGACGGCTGCCTCATGGAAGGTATTGGTTCCGAAGCCGCCTCGCTCGCTGGCCACCTGGGTCTCGACAACCTCTGCTGGGTCTATGACAACAACCACATCACGATCGAAGGAAACACGCGGATCACCTTCACCGAGGACGTCGCAGCCCGCTTTCTGGCGTACGACTGGAATGTGCTGCGGGTCGGCGATGCCAACGATATCGACCGTATCCAGCATGCCTTCGATGTCTTTCACACGACGACAGGCCGGCCCACCTTGATCATCCTCGATAGCCACATCGGCTATGGCTCACCGCACAGGCAGGACACCGCCGCCGCCCACGGCGAACCGCTGGGCGAGGAGGAGGTGCGCCTGTGCAAGCGTGCGTACGGGTGGCCCGAGGACGCGAAGTTCCTCGTGCCCGACGGCGTCCGAGAGCACTTCGCGGCAGGGATTGGCGCGCGGGGGGCGGAGGCTCGCCGGCAGTGGACGGAGCTCTTCGCTGGGTATCGATCCAAGTATCCCGCGCTCGCGAGCGAGATCGAGCAGATGCAAAGGCGGGAGCTCCCCGAGGGATGGGATCGCAATCTCCCATCGTTCCCNNCAAAATGTGCCGTGGTTCCTCGGGGGTTCGGCAGACCTCGGACCTTCGAACAAGACGATCCTTGGATACGACGGAGCGGGCGACTTCCAGGCCGGGAGCTCGGGCGGGAAAAATCTGCACTTTGGAATCCGCGAGCATGCCATGGGAGCGATCGTAAACGGGCTCGCACTGTCGAAGCTCCGACCCTACGGTGCAACCTTCTTCATCTTTAGTGACTACGCGCGGCCTGCGATTCGGCTTTCGGCGCTGATGGAGCTACCCACGCTCTTCGTCTTTACCCACGACGCCATGGGCGACGGGGAGGACGGCCCAACCCATCAGCCCGTGGAGCACTTGGCCTCGCTCCGTGCCATCCCAGGGCTCACGGTGCTTCGTCCGGGCGACGCCAACGAGGTGGTTGAGGCCTACCGGTACGTGATGCAGCTGCGGCACCGCCCGGCAATCCTCGCACTCTCGCGCCAGCCCCTACCGACCCTCGATCGGCAGAAATACGCCCCGGCCGGTGGCGTTGCCCGCGGCGCCTACGTATTGGGGGACCCGCCGGACGGGAGACCGGAGCTCATTCTGATTGCCACAGGCAGCGAGCTCATCGTCGCGGTCGAGGCCCACGAGAAGCTCATCGCCCAGGGGATTCGCTCCCGGGTAGTTTCAATGCCCTCTTGGGACATCTTTGAACACCAGAGCCAAGACTACCGGGAGAGCGTCCTTCCGCCTCGCGTGAGAGCCCGCGTTGCGGTGGAACAGGCCTCGATCTTCGGCTGGGAGCGCTACGTAGGTCCGAGCGGGGCAGTCATCGGAATGCAGACCTTCGGGGCTTCCGCCCCGCTCAAGGCCTTGCAGGGGAAGTTTGGCTTCACGCCTGACAAAGTCGTCGAAGCAGCCATGGCGCAGTTGAAGCATGAGGTGTCTGCAGTCTGACCTTCCCGGAGTGCGACGGCTTGAGCGTCCATGGTTCTCGCGTGGCGAACGACGTTGATCGCGAACGAACCGGTCATTCCACCGACACTTCGCCCGATGGCGGCGAAGTCCCGGCTTCGCGGATCATCTTTTGCCTGAACAGTGGGTCGTCATCCCTCAAGTTTGCTCTCTATCGAGTCAACCGCCAAGAAGAGATCCTTCTTGCGGAAGGCGCGGTCGAGCGCATTGGGCTACCCACCGCCTGCCTTTGGATCCGGACCCCGCAGGCGAAGTTCGAAGTGGAGGACAAGGATCTCTCGCTTCCTTCAGCGGCGCTGCAGGAGGTCTTTTCGGAGCTCGAGCGCCTAGACCTTCCACCTCTCGAGGCTATCGGTCATCGCTTGGTGCATGGCGGTCCATCCCACTCGACGCCGGAGCGGATTACGAAGGCCCTCATGGACGAGCTGCGCGAGTTGGTGCCCTTCGCGCCTCTGCATCTGCCCGATGAGATCGCCGGCATCGAGGCGGTGACTGACCGATCCGCCAGCCTCCCCCAGGTTGCTTGCTTTGATACCGCCTTCCACCGCAGGATGCCCGAACTGACGCAACGCTTCGCATTGCCCGAGGCCCTTTGGGAGGAGGGCATTCGCCGCTACGGCTTCCACGGCATTTCGTACGAGTACATCATGCGAACCCTCGGAAGTCGGGCTCCCTCTCGCATCATCATCGCTCATCTCGGAAATGGTGGAAGCATGGCGGCGGTCAAGGACGGAAATCCGCTGGATACCACGATGGGATTCACACCTGCGGGTGGCTTCATGATGGGGACGCGGAGCGGTGATCTCGACCCGGGTATCGCTCTCTACTTGCTAAACGAGAGGCATTTCGATGGGGAACGGCTCGCCAAGCTTGTGAACCATCAATCCGGACTTTTGGGAGTCTCAAGCATGAGCTCGGACATGAAGACCCTCCTCGAACAAAGAGAGAAAGAGCCGCGTGCCGCACTTGCCGTCGAGATGTTCTGCTACCAGCTCCGAAAGCATATCGGTGCTCTCACAGCCGCATTGGGGGGGCTGGATCTCTTGGTTTTCACAGGGGGTATCGGTGAACGGGCCGCGCCGGTGCGGTGGGAAGCGTGTCATGGCCTAGAGAGAATTGGCATCAAGCTCGATGCCAGACGGAACGACACGAGCGCAGATACGATCAGCGCTGACGATAGCCCGTGCATCGTTCGCGTGATCCCGACCCACGAGAGCATGATGATCGCACGTCACGCCTATCACGTGATCTTCGCCGCCTTGCGCGAAGCGTGCTGAATTGGAGTGACGAGGGCCATGAGAAACGGTCGGCGGTTCCTCGAACGCTTCTGGCAGACCGACTGGAGCCTAAGCGCCCTGCTCGTGCTGATTCTCGTTGACACCTTTGTCACCGCTCCGCTCCTCCAATCCCGAGACACGACGGGCGTGCTTCTGTTCCAGCTCTCGATCTTCTCGGTTTTCCTCCTGTCCGGCGTCGCCTTTGCGTTTCGGAATCCTGCTCTGACGGCAATGGTTGGCGCTTTCGCTGCTGGAGCGTTCTTGGTTCGATGGACGAATCACTTTCATCCGAACTCTTCACTCGCACGCATCGAGAGCGGCCTATCGTTAGTGTTCTGCGTTCTCCTCGGCGCCGTGATCCTTATCCAGGTTCTTCGCTCCGGACCGATCAATGCGCAGCGCATCCAGGGCGCGGTCGCCCTCTACCTACTGCTTGCGCGCGTCTGGACATTCGCATATGTGCTCGTAGCGCTTGGCGATTCCCGCGCCTTCAGCTTCCCGGCTGAAGGCTTACACCCCCAGGTCCTCCATGCTCGGCTCTTATATTTCAGCATCATGACGCTCACGACCGTAGGCTACGGAGATATTACGCCAGTGAATCCCATAGCTGGCTCCCTCGCTGCACTCGAGGGAATGATAGGACAGCTCTTCCCCGTGCTTTTGCTTGCACGACTCGTGTCGATGGAGTTGTACCACCAGCAGCAGCGCGGTCGATGAGGATGGCTCGGGAATCGGAGGCCAAAGTCCCTTCGCCCGCTACTCTCGCGCTGGCTGCGGCCTCGCTCCGATTTGCCAAGCCGCGCGCTGCGTGATATTCGGCGATGCAGGTCAGATGTCGACGCTTCGTCGCGGTGTCGCCAGATGCACGCTCTCGACCGCAGAGAACGTTTCCGCGCATTCCTTCGCAGTTCTCCCCTCCGGCAGCGAGGGGCCGTGGCGACGGTGCTGCGCCGCATCGGCCACCGGACCTCGGGACGGGAGAACTCGCCGGCCATCCCCCCGCTACCACCGATGGGTGACTCGCGGCTCGCGGACCAGGCTGGGCTTCGATTCAGCGCATCTTCTTGGTCTGACGGCTGATCAACTTCTCGAGCCGCGACAGGACCCGGATGACCTGCTTGCGCGACTGGCTCGCCACACGGATCAGGTAGGCGACCTGGTTGCGGTAGGTGGCCTGCACCCGGTCGGTCCGCTTCTCGATGCGGTTGAGCCGTACCCGGACCTGCCTTACGAAGTCGCGTAACGTGGGCGGAAGGTCGTTGGCCAATCGGTCTAGTCTCGAGACCGACGCCTTCCCCCTCGTGGTGCGGGCGACCTTCCTCTTCGCGGTCGTCTTGGTGCGAGCCGCCATTCCGCTTTGGGTCCTCCGAATTCTCGGGTAGCTGCCGTGGTGCCTCCGGCGCAACGGGCGGGAGGGAGCCGTGCCTCCGCTGCGGAGAGTGGGGCACCCCGGCGCCAAAGAGAATAGCCTGACAAAACCGTATTACCTCGGCGCAGAGTCTTGGTGATGTCGCTTGCCGTCATGAAGCGAAAGGTTGTCTGTCTCCGCGGAGGCTGGGCGCTAACCGTCCCTCCGGCTCAGCTAGAGCCGTTTCGGCGAACGGACATGGCGCTGGGAATTCGTTGCCCCAGACCGCACTTAGTGGACACTCGAAAAGAGGGGATTGACTCCTTCCGCCATGGTCGGATGCGTGAGGATTGCGTCGCGCAAGGCCGTGTACGGTAATCCCGCCAGCATGGCAACCTCCACGACAGCCATGACTTCACCGGCATCGGGCCCCATCATGGTAAACCCAAGAATGCGATCGTCTNNAGCACGGCGGCCATCGGCAGTCTGGCGACACGAACCGCGATCCCCCGACGCTGCGCCTCCGTTTCGCTAAGGCCGACGTGAGCGACCTACGGATCGGTGAAGAGACAAGAAGGGATGAGTCGGTCGCGCGTGGTGCGATTTCCACCCGCAAGATTGTCGCGGATGATTCGAAAGTCGTCCAAGGAAACATGCGTGAACTGTGGGCTGCCGGTACCTTCGCCGAGCGCCCAAACATTGGGGACGGCCGTCTCCAACCGATCATTCACCTTCACGTATCCTCGTGGATCCAGCTCAATCCCAGCCAACTCCAGTCCGATTCCGGCAGTGTTCGGCGTGCGGCCGGCAGCCACCATGACGTCACTGCCCTCGACTGTCCTTTCTGCAACGGGCGTCCGCACGACCAATCGCACATTTGCTCCAGAACGACCTTGGACGCTCACGATCTCCGTCCGGGCGAGAACCTCGATGCCCTCCCAACGTCCGGAGGATCTCGGTGGCAACGTCCCAGTCTTCGCGTGCGAGAAGCTGCGCACCATGCTCGACGATCGTCACCCGGCTACCGAAACGGCGGTACGCCTGTGCGAATTCGAGGCCCACATAGCCTCCGCCCACCACAACGAGGTGTTCGGGCAGCCAATCGAGCTCGAGGGCCTCGACTCTCGTCAGCGCCCCGCACTCTGCCAGCCCGTTTCGGACGGAATCGACGCGTGGGTGCCGAGATTCAAGAAGATCCTCTCTCCAATCAGCGTTCGTATCCCGTCGCCATTGAGGCGCACCACAAGTGTTTTAGGAGCCGTAAACTTCGCTTCGCCCATGATGAGTTCGGCGCCGCTCGCCTTGTAGCGCTCCAGATGCATCGCGATCAGTCCCTCGACCATCTCGCGCTTGCGTTTTCGGACCGCCGCCATGTCGGTGGAAGTTTTACCGGTCGCGGTTCCGAATCGGTTGGCGTGATGAACCAGATCGGCAACTCTCGCGCTCCAGATTTCGTTCTTGCTGGGCA
>DOUU01000454.1 GCA_003520425.1 Deltaproteobacteria bacterium | reverse complement strand
ACCGGGCCGAAGATTTCCTCGCGCGCGATCTTCATCCGATTGTCGGCCTGCGCGAACACGGTGGGCTCAATGAACCACCCCCGCTCGAGATGCGCGGGTCGACCCCCGCCGCAGACCGGTTTGGCGCCGGCCCGCTTTCCTGCCTCGAGGTAGCCCTCGATGCGGTCCCGCTGGCGACGGCTCACCACGGGCCCCACGTTGGTCTGCGGGTCGAGGGGATCGCCGACCTTCATCGCGCCAACGGCGGCGCCCAAAGCCTCGACGATCTCGTTGTAGCGGGACCTCGGTGCGAGGATCCGTGTTTGTGCACCGCACGCCTGGCCGTTGTTCAAAAGGGCGGACATCAAGAGCTGCGGCATCGACGCAGCGAGATCGACGTCTTCGAGCAAGATGGCGGCCGACTTTCCGCCGAGCTCAAGCGTGCAGCGCTTGATCTGCTCGCCGCACAGCGCGCCCACGCGCCCGCCGGTTGCGGTGCTCCCCGTGAAGCTCACCTTGTCGATCCCGGGGTGGCGGACCAGGTACTCGCTCGTCTCGCGACCTGCCGTCACGATGTTCACGACTCCGGGAGGAATCTGTGCTTCTTCGATCGCCTCGCCCAAGAGATAGGGATCGAGAGCGGTCTCCGGAGAGGGCTTGAGCACGACCGTGCAGCCCGCCGCAAGCGCAGGCCCGAGCTTCATGGCCATGATGAAGAGGGGGACGTTCCACGGGATAATGCCGGCGCACACTCCGACCGGGGTGCGGCGCACCCGGACGCGGCCGCCGATCGCGCCGTCTCGCTCGTCTTCCCAGACAAATTTCTTCGCGAGGTCTGCGTAGGTATCGAGCACCATGGTCGAGGCAAAGACCTGCGCGAGGAGCGACTGCTGTGCGGGGCAACCGTTCTCGCGCGAGATCAGCTCGGCGATCTTGGGTCCCCGCGCCTGCAGGGCCTTCGAGAGGCGAGCGATCGCAGCGGCGCGCTCTTCGGGCGTCCAGCGCGGGAAAGGACCGTCCTCGAACGCGCGCCGTGCTGAGGCGACCGCGCGGTCCATATCGGCCGGTGACGCTTCAGGAACGCACCCAATGGGCTTCTCGGATGCCGCGCCGATGACCTCGATTCGTCCCTTGCCCTCGGGGCGAACCCACTCGCCCCCGATGAAGAGATCCGCTCGCTCGAAGAAGCTCTGCTGCTCGGGCATGGTCCGGGCACCTCGTCTCGCTTTGGGTCGGGGGATATAACCAGCTGGAATGACCGGGCGTCAAGCCTATCCGCGACCCGGAGGAAGGCTCCCTTGAAGCAAGGACGAGCGAATCCCGTGTCGACGCCTGCCGAATGGGGAAGCCTCCGGGGCGACCTCCGGAGGCCGCTCCCTCCCCACCCAACGCGAACACGCAGGGCTCGGCGCCCGGGGCCTGAGATCCTGAGCGCGGCTTTCCTGGCGCTCGCCCTCACCTCATGGGCGGCCTTCGCGGACGAGACCGAGGCCCCGGCCTCCTCCAGCACGCAGGAGGCAGCAGCCGAGAGCCCGCGTCGGGTGTACTGGGACGACGGGCTTCGCTTCCGCCTTTTCCAAAAGCCGCCTCTCACCGAGGAGGGGCCCGCCGTACCCAGCGACGAGGCCTTCTGGATCACAGGGAAGGTGAACGCCCGCCTCCAGGTCGACTCCGACAACTACGTGACGAGCGACGGCCTCGAGCACATCGGGAGCGGCTGGGAGGTCCGTCGTCTCAGGATCGGCGTCGGGGGAGAGATCCATGGGCTCGGCGACCCCTCGTATTCCATGAACTTCGAGCTCGCCGGAGTGAATCCTCAGTGGTCCGACACCTATCTCCTGTGGCAGGGGCTCCCCTGGATCGGGAGCCTCAAGGTCGGCAACTTCAAGCCGCCCTTCTCCCTCGAGGCGCTGACGAGCAGCCGCGACGTCACCTTCATGGAGGATGGCTCTCCGGTCCAGGCTTTCGCTCCGGGCTTCCGCATCGGCGCTGCAATCGGGACTCCCGTGTGGGACGGGCGCGTCACCTGGTCCCTGGGGCTCTTCACGGCAGTCCAGACCCAAGACGTGGGCGACACGACGCGCGACGCCGGCCGTGTGGCGGCGCGCGTCACATGGCTCCTCCTCCGCGACGTCGCTGCGCGCCGTTTCGTGCATGTCGGTCTCGACGTCACCGCGGTGGAGAGCCAGGACAGCTTGAAGTATCGCTCGCGGCCCGAGAGCCATCTCGCCCCCTACCTGCTCGACACCGGCACGCTCCACGTGGGAGGCGCGGAGCTCGTCGACCTCGAGGCGGCCTGGGTGGAAGGCCCCTTTTCGCTCCAGTCCGAGCTTCTCCACTCCTTCGTGGATGAGCCCGGAGGGAGTCTCCTCAACTTTGGCGGCGCCTACGTGTATGCGAGCTGGTTTCTCACCGGCGAGTGTCGCCCCTACGATTCGAGCCAGGGGATCTTCGGTCCGGTAACGCCCCTCGAGAGTTTCTCTCTGCGCGGACACGGCTGGGGCGCGCTCGAAGTGGGGACCCGGCTCTCGTACCTGGACCTCACGAGCGCGTCCGTTCGAGGAGGGGTCATCCACGGGGTGACGGGGGACCTCACCTGGTACCTAAGCCGCCATTGGAAGACAAAATTCGAATACGGTTTTGAGATGATCCGCAGCGCAGCAGGAGGCAACAACGGAAACCTGCAGTTCTTTCAGCTGAGGTTCCAGGTCGACTATTGACCGCGAAGAAAGTCCTCATCGCAGGCAGCACATTCGGGACGATTTCCTCGCAAACGACGTTCAAGACTCTCTCGGAAGGCGCGAAAACACGGCGCGGCCCGCAGCGACCAGGGCGCGGATCGTGGAGGGCAATGGAGTCTCCAAAGAAAAAGGCCGCTCCAGGGGAATCTCTTCGACCCTTCTGGAGCGGCCTCGATCGAAACTACGGCAGATAGTATCGCAGGGAGCTCATGATGATGTGCTCATGGCCGGCGGGAGTGAGCCCGTTAATTCCCGCCCACGCGTCGCGGTGCACGAAGGAATAGGACATGCCGGCAGCCAGGGTTCCGGCGGGCCCTCTGTAGAAGCGGTACCAGAAGCCGGGCTGGACCTGCCAGAGGAGACGGTTCTGCGCCTGGCACGTTCCAATGACATCCAGCTCGCAGCCCGAGTTGTTGGCGCCCGGCGTTCCATAGCCGACGAACACCTTTCCATTCTGGAAGGCCTTCTGCCCGTAGTACTCAAGACCCCCATAGGTGTAGAGGTCCCAGTTCTCGTTCGGATGCGCTTCGAAGCCCCCGAAAAAGTCCAGTGTCGGAATGGGAACGACCTGCCCATTGGGCCGGACCGTGACGTCGGCGCCCTGACCCGACGCATACCGGCCGATCCCCCAGCCGTCCAAGGTCTGCAGGGTGAAGTCCAGCCCGTCGACGATGGGGATGACGGCGGCCAAGCCGATCCCCTCGCCCGTGGCGTAGTCGTTGTTGTTGTTGAACCGGTCGCGGAAGAATCGACCGAGGGCCTTGAACTCGTAGTGCCCGAACCCGGGCTCGTACACGATCTTGCCCGTCAGGTCGGGCAGAAAGTCGGTCGAGATTCCGTTTGCCCCCGGCGTGTTGCTGAGCGTGAACTGCGAACCCGGCGACTGCGCATTCGGGCTCGTGTTGAAACCCAGCAGGTTGGCTGGCGGATTCACGACGCTGAGCGTCGTCTCGGGGTTCTCTGCGGCCGCGGCGACCCACAGGCCCTCCGCCAATTTGGCGGTGATCCGCGCTTGCCACTGTCGCGCCCAGTTGTACCCCACGTTGTACTGTGCATCGATCGTCCACGGCACAAACTCCCGGCGCGGCGTAATCCCCTGGCGGCTCGTCGTGAGGAGGCTCCACGCCTGCCCGGCCAGCAGCGAGATCCCGTTGTCGAAATCGATGTCCGTAAAGAGCTGCCGGATTCGCGGACTAAAGCTGTTGCTCTCGACCTCATTGCCCGTGGGCGCATCGGCCAGAAAGTCCATCTCGTAGTAGCCGGTGACCTTGGTGTCGTCGAGCCAGCCCTCGGCGAGGAGCGACAACCTCGACTGACGCGCCGTTCCGCGAAACTCGCTTAGGTGGGAGTTGGCCGTTCCGTCGAAGGGAATATTCCCGAAGGTGCTGCCCACGTCCGCGTTCTGGTTCGCGGTGCGATAGATGGCCGTGGCCTCGAGGAACCCCCCGGGAGTGAGCGTGAAGGCCTTCTTCGCGTCCTTCTTCTCCTCCCGCTGCTCGGCGCTGATCCTTGCCGTCTCCGATGCGGTGAGCTCGGTCTTGTCGATCTGCTGCTGCATCTGCTCGATATTTTGATCGCGGTATTCGATCTGCTTGCGCAGCTCTTGAATCTGCTTCTGCTGAGATTCGAGAGCCTTCTTCATGTCCTCAAGCTGGTTCGAGACGCTCGCGGGCGGCGGCGGCTGCGCATTGGCTTCGTCTCCGCGCGCGGGACCGGCATGCACCGAGAGGCCGATCCCGAATGCCAAGGCGAGCCCGATCGTGATCATTCTCATGATGGCTCCTTCCTTTCGTTGGCGACTTGCTTTTGGGGTTGACGGACACTGCAAGCGAGCCCGCGCTGCGGCCGCGTTCGGGAACGCGACCCGACGGCGCTGGCGCGCGAAGCAGGGCAGCTTTTGGGGCATAAACGCGTCGCACTTGAGCAGCGCGACCCGCTCGCTCGGCGCAGGGGCCTCGAGACGGAGGTGGACCCGCGAGCGGACGCTCGAACTCTTCTCCACTGAGACCCCCGCCCGCCGGAAGCGCTCGGCGCTGGCGGTGGCCACCCTATGGCGATCTCATGTCGGCCGTGTAACGCAATTGTGGCGAAACGGTGAAGTTGCCGCGGCCCAGCCCAAGACCACTCTCGAAGGTTCAGGCCGATGCGCAGTCGACACTAATCCGCGTTGGATCCGTCGGCAGCCTCTCGCGACGGTCTTGTCAAGGCGTTCGCAGGAAGGCAGGCTTCGGAGAGACTTTTCGTCCCAATGAGCCGAGTTCTCGGAAAAAAGTGTCGGTCTTCACCGCCGGGCGAGGAGAACCCGACGGGCTCGTGATCGCTTCCCCTCCCCGCCGACCCGGAGCGGCCCGCTCTCTCTTGATTGAGCGAGTGGCGCAGGGCGAGCCTGCGACTCGCCTCCTGGCTGCAGAGCACGCCAGCGACCCCCGGCCGCAGCTTTCCCCGCGGGCGGCCGTGGAGGCTACGGCCCAGGTCTCGCTCTGCCGAGAAGGTCACATGGGGGGCCTCCCGCGACGCGGGTGGGATCGGCCTTGGCCCTGCCAAAGCGAGGGGCTAAAGGGTCAGTGAAGCAGCGGGGCGCGTCTCATTGCTTGGTCGGATTGGCGCGTGCTATTCGTAACTCTCCGTACCAGTTGGTCAATTTGTGGAGAGTGCGGCCGCGATCCCCCAGCCCGAAATTTTCGAACGCGAGGCTCCGATTCCAGCGGGCGAGGGAGGCAGGCAATGCAGATGCTGATGATCATCTCGCGCAGCTCCTTGCTCGACGATCTTCTGGCGCTTCTTGCCACACTTGGGGTGGAAGCCTCCACGCAGCTTGCTGAGGTCCACGGGATGGGCGAGGACGGGACAGCGCTCGGGACCTTCGCCTCGCCGGCCTCGAACGCGGTGATCCTCGTCGCGCTGGGGGAGAAAAAGGCGAGCAAGGTGATCGCCGAGCTCGAAGCGTTCCGGGATCGATTCGTCGCGCGATCTTCCTCTGGAAGGCTGCCGCTTCGCGTGTTCGTTTTGCCCTGCACGCAAGCGCTAT
>DOUU01000064.1:4620-6137 GCA_003520425.1 Deltaproteobacteria bacterium | reverse complement strand
GTAGGCCCGCCCCTTCGCGTCGACCACCATGTCGTTGCAGTGGTAGGTCGCAAGCGATGAGAGGTCGGCCACCTCGCGCAGGCCCTCGGGATCGAGGCGCAGAAGGCGGCGGTCCTCCATCGACACCACGAGGAGGCGGCCATCGGGAAGCCAGCCGAGCCCGGAAGGCAGCGCGGGAACTTCGGCCACGGTCTCCACCCGGCCGTCGAGGTCGACGCGGAGGACCTTCCCGTCCTGCATGTCGGAGAAGAAGAGCTTCCCCTCGTGCCAGCGGGGACCTTCGCAGAACGCAAGACCATCGAGGAGGACGGTGGGGGTTTTCATGAGGGCCATCGTCGATGAACCGCGCGGCGGGTGTCAAGGGTGGAGAGCCCACGAGAGAAGGGCGTTCGGGTGCCGAGCGCTGGGCTTCCGGCGCTGGCCGAAGCTCTCTCGAGACCGTCCCCGAAAGGAGCGCCATCCGGCCCGTTTTCCCCTTGCGGCAAATCCGCCCTGAGGGGCGGACTCACCCTCGCCCAAGCGCGCAGCAGCTTCCCCAGGGCTCCTAACAGCCCTCCGGCCTCCTGCGGGCACGCCGTGAACCACTCTTCGATGTTCGCTGGGAGAGCCTCGGGTGCCGAGTAAGCCCCGTCCCAGGTTTGGCCGATAGACCTGCTGAACCCTTGGCCTCGGGCCCGGGGTGGTTCTTCTCACCGGGGGGGCGGGCATGCTGGTCTCAGTCATTCCTCTCATCGCCGCCGTGGCGGGCATCTACGTCTGCATCAAGGAAGTCGAAAGAGGGGACGACTCGAAGCCCTACATCGCGATGCTGCTGATTCTCGTCTCCACGATCCTATCCACCGTCGCCTACCATTCCGGCATGTAGGGCGCGCGAGACGCCGTCATCGAGAGGGAACCTTTCTCCCCGCATAAACGGCCTTTCTCGCAGCCTTCGTCGGGCGAGCTCGCATAGTTTCTCCTCCTTGACCCCGGGCCCTCGTAGAGTGCGGGGCGAAGCGGGAAGCCAGGGACAACGGCATTCGACGAAGAAACTCCTCGGCCCGTTACGCGCGAGTCCGCGAATATCGTCGGATGGCCACCGGCACAACGAGCGCGAGCGCGAACCCGATCGTTGGCCAGACGAAGCCTTGAGTGATGGCCTCGGGGAGATCGAGATTGACGATGAAATCGTGCAGGACGCCTGCAGTGAAGAAGAGTGGCCAGATGATGAAGACGTTGTACGTGATCGCGAACACGGACTGGCACATGAGCCCGACCACGAAGAGGAGAAGAAGTGCCTCCCCTGGCCTTGTGTGCATGGGAAGCTCTGTACCGATGTGCCAGAGCGAGTAGATGGCGGCGCTACCCACGATGGCCGGGACAGGCCCAAACGCGTCTTTCAGGCGGAGGTGGATGAATCCGTAGTAGAGGAAGAGTTCGAAAAGGCCCCCAACGTTGAGGGTGAAGGCCGCTGCGAGAAGGCGATGGAGTGGATATCTCGAGAGATCCGCTTCCCTAAGGGTTTCACAAAAGATCGT
>DOUU01000064.1:0-4568 GCA_003520425.1 Deltaproteobacteria bacterium | reverse complement strand
ATCAGAATCCAGAGCGTGATGCCGTAGGCAAGCGGGTCCTGGCGAATCGCCAAGGCCAGTGCGCTAAAGGCCGCAGCGAGGAGCCCGACCGAGAGCGCAGCGGCGGCTTCGCGGGTGGGGCGCCACCGCAGCTCGAAGAACTCCCTCCCTTGAACAAGAGCAGCCAGGCTGAGTGCGATTGCGGTCATGACAAGGAGAGGTGTATGAACCAGAGAGTCTCCCTGAGAGCGCGTTACGGTCACCGCCGAGCTGGGGAAGATTCTCTCTCGTCGAATCGCGGCCGCGCAAGCGGGATTCTACGCAGCTTGAAGCCGCGCGGCTCGTCCTCAGACGATAGTTCCAACTCAAAGAAGAAGGCGGACCGGAAGTGAATTGGCGCTTCGCCGAAGCCTGCGATCTTCCCTTGCTCGCAAAGCTGAATCGCGTGCTGATCCGCGATGAGGGCGCCCAAAACCCGATGACGCTCCCGCAGCTCGAAGAGCGAATGCGCGTGTGGCTGGGCTCGCCGTATCGCGCGGTTCTCTTTGAGGAAGGGTCTACGACAGTCGGCTATGCCCTGTTTCGATCGGAAGAGGAGGGTGTCCACCTTCGGCAGTTTCTCATTGCGCGTGACGTGCGCCGGCGTGGATACGGCCGCGAGGGCCTTCAGATCCTTCTGGAAGAGGTCTGGCCGAAGGGCGTTTTCGTTACGGTCGAGGTTCTCCACCACAACGAATCCGCCCTTGCATTCTGGCGGTCGGTCGGGTTCCGAGACCACGCGCGAACACTCAAGATCCATACCTAGACCGAGCTTCTCGAGGTCCTGCGGCCGCTGCCTCGGGGCAGCCACCGGCTGATTGCGTCCTTTGCGGTGGATGGCGCAGCTCGCTCGAGAGCGAGCCCAGACGGACGAGTGGGGTCCACGAGGGTGCAGCCGGGGCTCCAATAGGGTAGAAGGGGAGGATGCAAGTGCCCGGAGCTCTCCCCGAGCGACCCGACCCCTTTGCTCCCACGACCCTTGGTTCCATTCCGCTCCGCAACCGCTTCGTCAAGGCCGCCACCTTCGAGGGGATGGCGCCGGGCGGCCTCGTGTCGGATGGGCTCGTGGCGTTCCACCGCGCCATGGCCGAGGGCGGCGTCGCCCTCACGACCCTCGCCTATTGCGCGGTCTCGGAAGACGGACAGGGAGCGCCCAACGAGATCGTGGTGCGCGAGGCGGCTCTGCCGGGGCTCCAGCGACTTACCGATTCGGTGCACCACGCCGGGGCCGCCGCTGCCATTTAGCTCGGCCACGCAGGACCGGTCTCGGCAGGAACGGGACGCCAAGGTCTTTCGCCGTCGCGCGTTTTCGCACCACAGGCGCTCCGTTTCACGAAGGCGGTGACGGAAGCGGATCTTGCGCGGATCACGAGCGACTTCGCACGGGCAGCGCAGCTTGCGGTGCGCGCGAACTTCGACGTGGTCGAGCTCCACTTCGGACACGGCTATCTCGTGAGCGCGTTCCTGAGTCCGAAGCTCAATCGTCGCACGGATAGCTGGGGTGGAAGCCTCGAGAACCGCGCGCGCCTCGCGCGGAACGTGGCAAAGGCCGTGCGCGACGCCGTGGGAACGCGCGCCGCAGTGACGGCGAAGCTCAACATGGCGGACGGCGTTCCGGGCGGTCTTTGGCTCGACGAGAGCGTCGAGGTCGCGCGCTTGCTCGAAGCCGACGGGGCCCTCGAGGCGCTGCAGCTCACCGGCGGGAGCTCCTTCCAGAACCCGATGTACCTCTTCCGCGGCGAAGCGCCGATCGAAGACATGGCGAAGGCGTTTCCTCCGCCTCTGCGTTTCGGGTTCAAGCTGACGGCGAGCCGCTTCCTGAGAACCTATCCCTTTGAGGAAGCCTTCTTCCTGCCGTACGCGCGGCAGTTCCGCGCCGCGCTCAAGATGCCGCTCATCCTCCTTGGCGGAATCAACCGGATGGAGACGGTGCGACACGCGCTCGACGAGGGATTTGCGTTCGTCGCCATGGGCCGAGCGCTTCTGCGCGAGCCCGACTTGGTCGAGCGCTGGCGCCGGGGCGAGGCGCGGGAGGCGCTCTGCATCCACTGCAATCGCTGCATGCCCACCATCTACCGGGGAACGCACTGCGTGCTTGTGGAGCCCGGGCGGCGTCCTGGGCTTTCCCTCGCGAGTACGAGCCCGCCGGCCTGAACGCGCGCCTGTGTGATGAAGATGCATCCCGGGCCGTCGCTTGGAGCCGCGATCTGGTCGGGTTGCAATCGAGCAAAACGCGAGATGCGGGGCTCGCCGGAGCGCGGTAGGAGGCGACGACGAGCTCGCCTAGCGAGCGTTTTCGCGACGATGCCTTCGTGGCTTGGGCGTGCTCGTCGCCTTTCGAAGCTCGTCGAAGGCGTCGGTGAGGCCGAGAGCGATGTCGTGGAGGTCCGGGATGCGATCCCAGTCCGCCGTCAAGCCACAGAAGAGGTCGCCCGCGTAGCTCAGCAGGGCGATCCCGAAGGCCTGGTTGGCGTAGAGAGGCACGAGCGGGTAGGCGGCGAGGACCGGAGCGGCCAACAGGTAGAGCGGAACCGGCGGGCCCGGGACGTTCGTCACGATAAGGTTGAACGCGCGCAGTCGAACCCCGAGGCGAGTCATCCCAGTCAAGAGGGATGTCGTTGTCCAGTCGGCGAGCCCTTCGAACAGCTCGGGGCCTCTCCGCAGGGGAGACCCTTTGAGCTTTCCCATGGTTGCGATCACTCGCTCGAGGCGCCGACGAGGATCGCGCTCATTCAGGGGAAGCTGCGCGAGCAGCGCTACCACTTTGTTCCCGAGCGCGTCCCCGGACTGACGGATGCTGACCGGGCAGATGACGCGGAAGTCCAAGGCCTTGAGGGCAATGTGATGCGCCTGAAGGTACTCCCGCATGGCCCCGCTAACGGTGGCCAGCACGACATCGTTCACTGTCCCCCCAAGCTGTCGCTTTACATCTTTTACCGCTTGGAGGTCGAAGGACAGCCAGTCGATCCGCCGATGAGGGCTGATATGCACGGGATTAAGAGGCGTGGGTGAAGCCGGACGCAGCCCGCTCAGGGACTCGCCAACGCCGAGCGTCGTTTCCCACCCCGCTTGCAGCGCTCGGGTGGGGTTCTTGAGCGCCCGGCCGGTCTTAACCGCCAGCTCCAGGGGTTCCCGGGCTCGCCGCACGAACGCCTCGGTCACGAGGCGTGCGCGGCCGGGCGCGGGCCGCGCTCGCCAGCGCGGTGCCGGTGGGAAGGAGGGGTCAGGCTCGGGTCGCAGCAACACCCGCAGCACGCTCACTCCGGCGATGCCGTCCACCATGGAGTGGTGGGAGCGGAAGAGGATCGCGAAACGGCCCCCCTCGAGGCCCTCGATCACCCACATCTCCCAAAGCGGCTTTGTGTGATCGAGCTTCTGCGACATGATGAGGCCGATCAGCCGTTTGAGCTGCCGCTCATCTCCCGGCCGAGGCAGGCTCACGTGCCGGACGTGGTATTGGATGTTGAAGCTTGGGTCGTCCACCCAAACCGGGTGGCGTTCGATCGGAATCCGCGCGAGCCGCTGGCGGTAGCGAGGAATCGCCCCGAGGCGTGCCTCCAGGAAGCTCCGGATCCGTTCGGCGTCAAGATGTCCATCATCGAGGGTGAGAGGTTTCGCGTCGCAGATCAGGATCGCAGCGACGTGCATGTGCACGCCCTCGTCCTCGAGATCGAAGAAANNCCGTTCGTAGTGGGCCTTCGTCATAGCCCGGTCCCCGCCTTCCGAGGCGCCGAGCCCCTGCGGCGCGGCGCTCTCCCTTGGGCCAGGTGCCTCCTTCACTCCTTCTGGGTAGGTAGGTTGCACTCGGCGTGCCACGGCTTCTTGCCACCCGCGGCCTCGTCTCCGGCTGGCGGCATGGGATCCGGCGCGCCAATGAGGCCTGAGGGGGTCTTCAGCCAGACTGGCGATGCGACAACTGGCCACGATCGATCGACTCGAGGCCTGTCGAGGAGGTGCCGCAGCAGCGGCGTTGCCCGTGTGCATCACCCGGGATGATCGCTACCGCCAAGGGGCTGGCCCCCCGGTTCTCTCAGCCCTGAAGAGGTGGCGGAGCCAATCGTCGCCTGAGCGCTTCATCGCAAGCGGCGACAGACGCCCATCGAACGGGAAGCCGCCGACGGAGAGACGAGGTCGCTGAAGCGGCGCTGCAGTGCTTGAGGAGGGCCTCGATCCTCTCCGCGAGATCTCCGCCGTCCCGCCGGATCCCCTTCGCGAGGAAATGCATAAAGCAGATCTCGACTTGGTTAACGCAACACCGGCAGAGAGACTCTTGCATGCGGCACTGCGCTTCCGGGTGACTTTCTAACCACGGTTCGGTGATTATCAAGCTAGCGTCGTTCGTTTTGGGCGAGGTTTCCTTTCCGCTAGCCAGGCTTCTCCCTCTGGTGCGGTCAGGAAAACACGCGTGGCAACGAATTCATCCTCAGCGAGGACCTCGAACATTCGTGCCATTCCGAACATGGCGGGCTGACTCGCAACAAGCGCGCAGTAACGAAAGCGGCTTCGACCGCTCCGCCCGAGGGCATCAATTTTCCCTTCGGACTGGGACC
>DOUU01000236.1 GCA_003520425.1 Deltaproteobacteria bacterium | reverse complement strand
CGTCCCGGTCGTGCGGCTTGCGGACAAGAAGCCCTCGCCGGAGACCATCGGCCTCGTACCCGCCGAGCTGGCAGAGAAGTACGGCTGCCTTCCCCTTTTCACGAAGCGCGAGGGTGGAGCCAACACGCTCTACATCGGGATAGAGGATCCATCGGACCTAAAAGCCCTCGATGAACTCTCGTTCCGGATCGGAATGAAGGTGAAGCCCGTCCTTGTAGGGCCGAGTGAGCTGCGGGAGGCGATCGCTCGGATCTACCACCACCGCGGCTCTGGCGAGGCGGAAGAGACGGGCTCCATCGCGGAGACGCTGTTCGAGCCCGGGGACACGGCGCCGGTGCTCGACCCGCCCCTGGCGGCGAGCCCCCCGGCGGAGCGGCGGCCGGCCCCGCCCACGCCTGCCCGGGAGCCCGAGCTCATCCTGGACGAACCCGTGCCACGCGAGCCCGCGCGAGCCGCGCCCAAGGCGGGCGTGGAGGACGAGGGCGCCAAGCCGCGCGAGGTGCCGACCCGTCTCATCCTGCGGGCGCTCACCCAGCTCTTGATCGAAAAAGGTGTGATCCGGCGCGAAGAGCTCATGGACCGGCTCAAGGCCCTCGAGCAGACCGGTGAAGGCGGCGGCAAGCACTGATCCTGCGCCACGCACGGCGCCTTGACACCTCCATGCCTGCCCGTCACGCTGCCCCTCAGCGCGCCAGAGGGGTCTACGGCGAATGCGTCTTGAGTACGGATTCGAGCTCTCCCAAGTGACGACGCCGTGCTTCTCCGTCGAGGCGGTAGAGGGCATCAACAAGCTCTTCACCCTCGGCACTCTCGTCTTGAATGTCCTCGAGACACGGCCGTGCGTCGAGCTTGTCTTCCACGGCGTAAATCCTGAAGATCCGCCGCGCAAGATCGAATCCTTCAAGGGGATTCTTGAGAGCGCCCCGGGTCAGCGGAGCCTCTCCTACGAGCTCGGCAAAGGGGGCCGCGTCCCCAACTCGAGCGCCTACTACCAGTGGCTCGCCGTCCGGCGGGCATGAGCCGGCGCTAGTTCGCCGGCCGGCGCTCTCGCTCGGCCTGCGCACAGCCTGCCCCCGTCCAGCGGTGTCTGCGGGCGAGGCTTTGCGCGATGACCTCCGAGCGTGCCTGCTCGCGTCCGCCGGAGAAGGGCGCCAAGCGCGCGTAGAGCTCCAACGCCGCGCACCGCGCCCGCGCGGGATAGGCATCTGGGAGCGACGCGTTGAGCTGCGCGAGGGCCCGGATCGCCCTCCGCTCGCCCACGTTCCGGCGGAAGACGACGCTCTCGAGGTCGATGAGGCGTGCCTCCAGGCTCCCGCCAAGACCCTCTCGCAAGTAGACGTTGCCTCCCTTGAGGTCGCCATGGTCGACGCCTTGCAGACGCAGCCTCGCCGCGAGCCGCGCGAGCACCGGGACAACCTGGGCGAGGTCGGCGCCTTCCGGGGGAGAGTCCGCAGGCCAATCAGGCCGCAGGTCCTCGAGCACCACCAGCGAAGCCGCCGGGATGCCAAAGGCGCGGCGCTCAAGGAATGCGAGGGGGCGGGCGGCTCCGATTCCGCGCTGGAGAAGACCATGCCCGCCGCGCCAGGCGCGCCGCGCCGCCGAGCCGCGCACGAGATCGGCAAGGGCCCGCGGGAGACCCCGCGTGCGGTGCTCCTTCACGATGACAGCCGCTTCGCCGAGCCGGACGGCCGTCGTCACAGCCCGTGCGTCACGCTTCACGAGCTCCGGGGCCGCTGTCGCCTTGGCGTGGGCGTCGAGGGCCAGGACGAGCTCGCTCGGGCCGACGTCGCTTGCGCGGAGCCCGCGCCAGGACCCGTAACTTACGCTTGCGTAGGCTCGGCCCGGGCGAAGGCAGCGCCGGGTGCGGCTTTGCGCGTGGGCGATGGCTCGCGCCTGGGTGAAGACTGCGAGCTTGCGCAGGAGCCGCCGCCCCGCGGCGTCGAAGGGGCGCGGGAGGCGCAGCGCTGCAGAAAGCACCCGCAAGCGGTCCGTCCGCGATGCGAAGTACGAGAGCGCGTGGTCGAGGTGCGCGAGGTCGCGCAGGCGCTGGCGCCGCTCGGCGCTTCGCCGGGCGTGCTGGAGGTCGAGCAAGACAGGCCCGCCCTCGCCGACCAGGACGTTGCCGTGGTGAAGGTCTCCGTGCACGAATCCCGCCCCGTGAAGCTCGGCGATGCGCGTCCCGAGGAGCGACAGCAGGCGGCGGCGCTCTTTGCTCGGCGCGCGGAGCGCGTCCTTGAGGGGGCGGCCGTCGACATAGCGCAGCACGAGCAGGCGGTCTCCGTCTTCGAGGCGGGCAAGGGCAAGGGGCTCGGGCACCGAGACCCGGGCGGCGCGCAGGGCGGAGAGGGCCCGCCATTCCCGTACGGCGGGCGAGCGGCCGATGCGTTCCTTCAGCGCTTCGCGCAGGGCGTGGCGGCCCGTGCCGAGGCGAAACTCTTTGACCAGAAGCGCCCCTCCGGCGGAGCCGCGAAGGCGAACGAGGCGGCGGCGCGGGTTGTCGCGGAGGACTTCCGCGCGAGGGCCAGCCGCAAGGGCCCTCCCCCCGTGGAACGAGGCCTCCACCGCGGCGCAAACGGCAGGATCGCCCGCCTCCCAGCGCGGCCCCGCGCTCAGTGTCGCACCCGTCGGTAGAGGTCGTGAAGGGCGGCCACATGCGCGGAGAGGGAGTGGCGCTCGGCAACTGCGCGCGCCGCGCGCCCGAGCCGCTCTCGAAGCTCGGGGGAGGCCAAGGCATCGAGCGCCTTGGCGAAGCCCGCAACGTCCTCTGGATTCTCGACCACGAAGCCCGCCGCCTCGCGGACCGCGTGACAGGGGCCGCCGCACGCATCCTCGAGGGCACGGATGAGTTCCGCCGCGCCGTTGGCGCCGCTCGTGACCACCGGGATGCCGCTCGCTGCAGCCTCCAGGCAGACGTTGGAGAACGCGTCGTAACGCGTGGGCAGTAGGAGGGCTGCGGCCGACGCGTACAGCACCTCGAGATCGGCGCGCACCCCGAGAAAGCGCACCCGCTCGCCGACGCCGAGCCGCTGGGCGAGGGCACGGAAGGGGGCGGGCTCGTCGCGACCGACCACCCACAGCTGCGCGCGGCTCGCGCCGGACGCGGCGAGCGCGCGGATCGCGGTATCGAGCCCCTTGCGCGGGAAACCTGCGCCCACAAAGAGCCAGACCGGTCCCTCGGCTTCGAGCGGCGCCTTGCGTCCGGGGTGGAAGCGCACGAGGTCGACGGGGTTGGGGATCACGAGCAGGCGCTCATCCGACACGCCGTAGCGTCTGCGGATCTCGCGGCGGACCATCTCGGAGTTGCACTGCACGAGCTGGGAGGAGTCCGCGAAGATACGCGACTCGATCCAAAGAAGGGTCGCATGCCGTGGCGAGAGGCGGCGAAGGAGGCTCCCCGCCCGCCCATGGCGCCGCTCGAGATAGTGGGCGTGGCTCCCGCCGCCGGCACGATACACGTCCTGGTGCAGGGTGCGCGCAAACGAATGGACGACGTCGGGGCGCAGCCGGAGGGAGCTTTGGGCGGCGGCGTGGGAGAAGGCCAGCACGCGCAGCGGCTGCCAGGCTCGGGAAACCCGCAGGCGTTCGACGGCGACCCCCGCAGCCGGGTCCGCCTCCCGGGCAAGGACAACGACTTCATCGCCCGCGGCCGCAAGTCCGTGGGCGACCGTCCAGGCCACGTTCTCGACTCCTCCTGCGGCCGGCCGGAAACGCTCGACCACGAGGGCGATCCTCACGGCCGAGCCCGGAGAGCGCGGGCGGCGGGCCTATGCGGAGCNNGCGGGAGCGGCCGCGGCAGGGGCGGGCGCGGCGTCGGGAAGAGGCGGGGCGAGGGTCAGCGAAGCCTGTCCGTGCGCCGGCGGGAGAGCGCGGCGCTCCCCGCGATTGCGAGGGCGAAGCCTGCGGCCGCGCCGGCCGGCGAGCCTTGGCGCGGGGCGCACACGACGGGCAGCGCGGCGTGGCGAGCCGCCTCGCCGGAAGGCGCATCGGGCGCGGGGACGGACGAGCCCGTCCCGCCCATCGCAAGGGCTCGCCCTGCCAGAAGAAGGGCAAGCGCCAGGGCCGACGCGAAGCCAAGGGCACGGGAACCTGCCGTCACGGGGGGCAAGCATATCGGGAAGCCCTGCGGCGGGACAGAGCGGCCGAGCCCCTCGCCGCGGGCTGCCGCGGGGGGCCTGAACGGAGACTGAAGTAGGCGCGCGGACCTGCGAAGCGGATTGCTTGACGCCCGAGCGCGTCCCCCGGTAGATTCCGCCGCCCGCTCGGGCTGAGGGGACCCTGGGTTCGTAACCGCATGGCTCGACAACCGCTTGCAGCGCTCCAGCCGGCCGCGCCGGGTCTTGCTCGCGTGAGGCGGGACAAGCGGGCGCTGATCCTCGACGCCGCCATCAAGGTCTTCGCGCGCAAGGGCTATCACGGCTGCCGCATCTCCGACATCGCGCGCGAGGCCGATATCGCGTACGGCCTTGTCTACCACTACTTCACGAACAAGGAAGAGATTCTTCGCACCATCTTCGAGGAGCGCTGGAGCGGCTTCCTCGAGCTCGTGGACGAGATCGCGGCCCGCGATACTTNNCTCGTGGACCAGATCGCGGCCCGCGAGACCCCCGTCGAGGACAAGCTCGTATCCATTGCGGCGCTCATGCTGAACGCATATCGGGTGCGGCCGGACTGGGTGAAGGTGCTCGTGCTCGAGCTGCAGCGGACCAGTCGCTTCGCCGAACCCGGGCAGATCCGCGCCGTNNNTTCCAGAGCGTGGCGCGCATCCTGCGCGCCGGGCAGGAAGCCGGGGAGCTGCGGCCGGACCTGGATCCCGACGTGGCTTGCTACGTATTCATTGGCGCGCTCGAGATTGTGATCACAAGCCTTGTGCTCGATCTCATCAAGATCGAGGAGAAAGCTCCCTCCGAGAGCGAGTACTACCTCAAGGTCGCACGCACCGTGGTGGACATCTTCTTGCACGGCCTCGCCCGCAGGAGCGCGCGATGATCGCCGCCAAGGATCTCTCGAAGCGCTACGGCGATCTCGTCGCAGTGGACCATGTCTCCTTCGACGTGGCGAAGGGGGAGGTGGTGGGCTTCCTCGGCCCCAATGGC
>DOUU01000015.1 GCA_003520425.1 Deltaproteobacteria bacterium | reverse complement strand
ACGAGAGAGATTGTAGGCAACTAGGATGCGGCGCCGAACCCGGGAAACCCGCCCACTGCGGATCGCAACCGCACTGCCGCATCTCTAGACCCGCGCACCATTACCTTCGCGGGCGCGCTAGCCACCGTCCACCCGCCCTCCTCTTCCCGAATGCTCGCCGTGCTCGGCGCGTGCCCAGTCGGGCCGGCGTCGCGAGCGGTTCCCAGAAACTCGCGGGATACGGCCTGCGCGCGCGGCACACGTCACACAGTCCGCATGGCGCGCCCTCCCCTTCGCCGAAATAACGACGCAAGAACAGTGCTCGACACTCATGGCTGTGCGCATAGCTCGCGACGAGGTCAAGGCGATGACCGTCCTGCGTGCGAAGGGTCTCGAACTGTCTCGCGAGGCGTCGTACGTCGTCCTCGACGCGATTCGCAGACGCCAGGATCTCCACGCTGGAGTCTTGCGACCGCACGATCCCGGCTTCGGCGACAACGGCGACAAGGGCGGCAGCAATGCGCGGGCCCAGGCTCGAGGAGAGCGCGAGAGCTTCCAGCGTCGGAACCCTGCTCTCCGCTGCCCAAGCGGCAAGAGCATGTCCGAGCTTGTAGAGCTGCTCCGGCCGCACGCGGCTCTTGGCATGCAAGGCCTCATGCACGGCGCGGTCTTCCGTCCCGTGCAGGAGGATGCACTGCGCGCGTCGTCCGTCGCGTCCCGCGCGGCCGGCCTCCTGGACGTACTGCTCGAGCGACGCCGGAGATTGGTAGTGAAGGACATAGCGGATATCGGGCTTGTCGATACCGAGGCCAAAAGCGCTTGTCGCGACCATCACCGTGCGACGGTGCGGTGCAAGGTAGGCCCCCTGCTCCGCCATCCGCTGCGCCGCCGTCATGCGGCCGTGGTACCCGTGGGTCGGCACGCCGAACCGCTCGAGCAGGCCGCGGAGCTCGTCAACCGCACGCGTGGTGGAGCAGTAGACGAGTCCGGGGCGGCGAAGGCGGCGTGCGAGACGCACGAGGGCGCGAAGGCGTTCCGAGCCACCGCACGGGATCACTTCGAAGGCGAGATTCGCCCGATGCGGCGAGCTCGCGATGACCAGGGGGTCTCGCATGCCGAGGGCACGAATGATGTCGTTGCGCACGCTCATCGTCGCGGTGGCCGTAAGGGCCATGACCGGAGGAGCACCGAGCCCGCGCAGTCGCTCGCCAAGACGCAGATATGCCGGACGGAAGTCGTGCCCCCACTCCGAGATGCAGTGGGCTTCATCCACCGCAGCGAGTGCCACGCCCGATCGGAGCAGGGCGTGCTGGGCCTCGCCCGAGCCCAGCGTCTCGGGTGTTGTCATCAGGAGCAGCGGACCCCCTGCCGCAAGACGAGCCAACGACGTGCTCCGTGCCCGGCCACGCACGGTGCTATCGATGCGAACGCAGGGAACTTGAAGCTGGAGGAGCTTCTCATGCTGGTCACGGAGCAGCGAGAGGAGCGGCGAGACCCAGATCACGGGTCGGGGGAAGATGAGCGAGGGGACCTGATAGCAAGCGGACTTGCCGAAGCCCGTGGGCAGCACGACGAGCACGTCGCGTTTTGCGAAGGCGGCTTTGATTGCTTGCTTCTGTTCGGGATGGAGATCCGCGATCCCGAGCCGCGCGGCCGCTCTTGCTACGGTCGACTGCGAATCGTATTCCTCTCGGCTTGGGCGCGTGGTGAGCTCGGACATTCCTCGGTCCCCTTCCGCCAGAAACCGTGCTGAGGCGGCCCTTGTGGCGCTCGGTCGATTCAGCCCGCCTCCGCTCATCGGGATCCGGCCGTGACGGCCCTCTCAGGATGCCCGGTGTTCGAGCAGGCGCTCAAGCGGAGCTCCGTGCGCGAACTCGCGCAGCCGCTCCATGCTCCGGACGAGCTCGCCCTCCTTGCCTGCCCGGTCATCGATCGAGAGCTCGATGAGAACGCGGTTGGCGTGCTTGCGCAACGCACTGTGGCAGCGGCGCACAAGATCGAGGATCTCTTCAAGCTCTCCCTCGAGCGTGGTGCCCATGGCGTGGACCTGGTAGTGAAGGCGCGTCTCTGCGAGAACCTCTACAACAGTCGCCACATGTCTTGCGAAATCGGCCTCCGGAGCAAGGGGTGTGATCCGAAGCTCGGCCAGCATGCTGCTTCTCCTTTCGCCACTCCCTTGTGCAACCCGTATGCCGGACCCGTCACCGCGGGCGCCCCCTGGCGTGGCAAAGAGGCCGGCACAGGGCGGCCGCGTTTCGGGAGAGCCATCGGTCCCATCCCTAGGCTCCCCTTTCCCACCTCGCCAAAGAAGCGGGCCCTGGCCAGGGTCGCAGCGTTGGAGACTGCGAAAGAACGCCTCATTCGCCTGACCTGAGCGTGGCAAGTGGTCACTCAGTGTCAGGGGTGGCAGAGTGGCGGCCAGCGCGCTCGACATGGCACAGAGGCCCAGCCGGCCGGCGCGAAGAACTGGATGGAATGGATTTGGTCAGGCCCCCGGCAGCGCACGGCCGCGACAGCCGACAGCTCGGATCCCGACGCCTTTTCTCCGACGACTTACCCTGCCACTCGAGTGCGCACCTGTGCTGCATATGCGCGGAGCGCGCGGCTGAGCTCGACGCGATACGCCGGTTCCGCCGGTTCCAGGCCACGCACACGTCCTGGCAATCGGGGAATCTCCTCCGCTGCGCGCGTGCGCGCCTGGGCCGCCGTCCGACAGCCGGCAGGCAGCCGCTGGCCATTCGCCATCACGATCTCGAGCAGTGGGCGTCCCGGCAGCTTTTCATCCGCACGCGCTAGCACGTCGTGGGTCGCGACACCTTCCTTCTCAAGGCGAAAGACCTGTTTCCGTCCTGGCAGAAGCTCCTTGCGAGGCGAGGTCTTCAACCGACCCTGTCCTGCATAGTCCACGAGCTTGTACACAAGATCGAGATCCGGCGCATCTTCTGAAACACCCATCCGCGTGCCGACACCGAATGCATCGATGGGTGCCCCGCCCTCCACCAGCGCGGCGATCCGGTCTTCGTCGAGATTTCCACTCGCAAAGATCTCCACCCGCTCGAGACCCGCACCGTCGAGACGGGCACGCGCGGCCTTCGCGAGAGCGCCGAGATCTCCGGAGTCGAGCCGGACCCCGCGGACGCGGAACTCGCTGCCGAGGTCCCGCGCAAGAGCGATCACGTGGTCCAACCCTGTGAGGGTGTCATAGGTGTCCACCAAGAGAGTCGTTTCAGGATACAGCGCGGTAAAGCTCTGAAAGGCTGCGAGCTCGCTGTCGTGGGCCTGAATATAGCTGTGCGCCATCGTACCGACCGCTGGGATTCCGTACAGTTTGGCCGCGAGGACATTGCTCGTACCCGCGACCCCCGCTACGAAGAACGCCCGCGCGCCCTCGAGCGCGGCATCGGTGCCGTGCATCCGGCGCATCCCGAAATCCACGACCTGCCGCCCGCACGCCGCTGTGACGACCCGCACTGCCTTGGACGCGAGAACAGTCTGGACGTGGGTCCGGTTCAAGACGAGGGTCTCGACCAGCTGGGCCTCGGGCAAAGATGCCACTACCTCAAGAAGCGGCTCGTTCGGAAAGACAGGCGTTCCCTCTGCCATGGCGAAAACGTCGCCGCGGAAGCGGAAGCCTTCGAGCCAGCGAAGGAACTCGTCATGAAATAGGCGCTGGTTCGCAAGCCAGCCCAGTGCATCTGCGTCGAAGCGCAGGCCTTCGAGATAGGCGAGCACGGCGTCGAGGCCGCACGCCAAGGCAAAGTTCCGGCAGTTCGGCAGGCTGCGGAAGAAAAGGCTGAACACTGCGGGTGCAGTCATTCCTTCGCGCAGATAGGCCTGCAACATCGTGAGCTGATAGAGGTCGGTCGCAAGGGCGGAAGGGGCATCGTGCGAGGTGGGCGTCATGTTCCTGCCTCGAGAATCGCCCCAGCCTCCTGCATTGCGGCGAGCGCCGCACGTCCGCCGGCCTCGCTGATCGGTCGGGTCGCATCCACAAGGACGTGTACTTCGAAGCCCTCTCGCCGGGCGTCGAGCACGGTATCGCGGACGCAGACATCCTGCGCGAGCCCCCCGATGAAAATCCGACGCACTCCCTGTGCACGAAGCCATCCGGCGAGCCCCGTATCGTCGAAGGCCGAAGTCTGGTCGCGGTCGAGGCGCACGCCCTTGCACAGCACGAGGGTGCCCGGCGGCAAGACCAGATCAGGATGGAACTGTGCACCCCGCGTATCTTCGACGCAGTGCGCCGGGAAAGGCCCGCCTTCGTTCGCGAAGCTCGGGTGGCGCGGCGGGTGCCAATCGCGCGTTGCGACGACCGGCGCGCCGCACAAGCGTGCCGCGCGCAGCCACGGATTGAGGGCCGGGATCACTTGGTCACCCCCGGTCACCGGCAGCG
>DOUU01000014.1:271-9763 GCA_003520425.1 Deltaproteobacteria bacterium | reverse complement strand
ACTCGGTATCGGCTCGGCCGGCGTGGGCTCCGTGATCTCCATTGCCGTCACCCTGGTGACGGGATCCGCGATGCAGTTCGACTGGCTCACGCTCAGCAACTCCCTCTTCGGCCTCGCTGCTGCGGTGCTGATGTGGATCGCCTTTCTGCCGCCCACCGCCTACCGCCGGTGGATTGCACGTCCCTTAACGGCCTAGTCCGATTCCATGCTCGGGCGTCACGGCTTGAGAATTTCCGCCGCGGCGTTCAGCGCCGCAACTGCCATCGGAATCCCCGCGTAGCAGGAGGTCTGCATCAGGACCTCGATGAGCTCTTCGCGCTTGATGCCGAGATTGAGTGCACCCGCAAGGTGCGCTTTCAACTCGTCCGTCCGACCGAGCGCCGCAAGCTGGGCCACGGTGCAAAGGCTTCGGCTTCGCAGATCCAGGCCGGGGCGCGACCAGAACATGCCAAAGCAGGACTGCAAGACGAGCGCGAAGAACTCGGGCGCAAGCTTTTGGGCGGGGAGCTCGCTTCCTCCGGCCCGCTCTCCCCAGAGCTTCTTCGTGACTGCGAGACCCTGGGCCATCAACTCGGGCTGGATCGCCATTGCACTCTCTCCTTGAACCGGGCGGAAATTCACTCTCGACGCAGAAGGTTCACCGTGCACACGCTCCCTCCACCGACGAGGTGTGCAAGGCCCACGCGTGCGCCCTCGACCTGGCGCGCCCCCGCCTCTCCCCGCAGCTGAAGCGCCAGTTCGTGAATCTGCGCGAGGCCCGTGGGGCCGCCGGGATGACCGCGTGCGATCAGCCCGCCATCGGTGTTGAAGGGGATGCGGCCTCGTGGTTCAGTTTCCCCTTCCTCCAGCAGCTTCTCTGCGTCACCCGGCGCACAAAACCCGAGGAGTTCGTAGTACTCGAGCTCCTCGTTCGCGAAGGCGTCGTGCACGAGTGCGACATTCACGTCCGACGGGCCGAGCCCCGCTTCCTCATAGGCTTGAAGCGCGGCGTCGCGGGTCATACTCGCCGGCCCGACCACTGGGCCAAGGAAGGTGTGACCCCGCGTGTAGGTTTCGGTCTGAAGCGAAGACGACAGCGGCACGACGAGCGGACGGCCCGGTCGGAGCCTGCGAGCCAGGTCCTTGCGCGCAAGGATTGCGCATGCAGCTCCGTCGGAAACGGGACAGCTCATCATTGCCGTGAGAGGTTCGGCGACCTTGGGCGAGGCCAGCACCTCCTCGATCGTAACCACGTGGTCTGGTTGTCGATGGCTCCAAGGGTTGCGCGCGCCGGCGTTCCAATTCTTCGCGGCAATCCGCGCAAAGTGTTCGGGTTTTGTACCGCGCTCGTACATTCGGCGCGTTGCCCAGAGGGCGAAATACGCTGCCGGTAGAATCACGCTATCGATGGTGTCCCGGCCAACGCCCCGCCCTTGCCCGCTCCCTCGCGCAAGGTCCGTCATTTTCTCGAAGCCGAGGGCCATTGCGACATCGCACCTGCCACTGGAAACGGCATAGGCGGCCTCGCGAAATGCGATAAGACCCGTAGCAGACGCATTCTCGACGTGACTGACTGGAAGGCCGGTCAGACCGAATTCCTTCATGATCCTGATGCCGGTCATGGGAGTCGCCTGCATGTAACCGACGAACGCTTCCCCCACGTCTCGGAATGAGACGCCCGCGTCATCGAGCGCGCGGAGCCCCGCCTCTCGGGCAAGATCAACGAGCGTACGCTCTCGGTATGCACCGAAGCGGGTCATCCCCACACCGATGACGGCGACGTCCTCCAGTTTCACTTCGCGCCTCCCGGCTCCACGACCGGTCGAAACCGGAAGATCACGACCTCCTCGCCCTTGCTGTTTTCCCGCAGCACCTCTAGCTCCAGCTCCATTTCCATACCGATCCGAAATGCGCCCGGACCCCCCGAGAGCACCGCCTGTACGCGCGGACCCTCGGGGAGATCCACCTGACCTACACCGTACCCGCCGGCATCTGCACGCCGAGAGCCGAAGAGCGGAAAATGAGTGTAGGTCCACGTATAGAGCGTGCCGCGGGGGCCGAGGGGCACGTCCACGGTTTCGCGCCCAAGGCAGCGTGCGCAGATGGGCCGCCGCGGAAAGAAGACCTCACCACACGCTGCACAGCGGGAGCCGAGCAGCCTCGGCGTCTCCTTGCGGTCGCTCGGGATCGTGAAGAATCCGGGCTCGATGGGGACCCACGTGCGCTCGGGCGCTGCCATGTTCACTCCCCCCCGCTCGTTCGCTTCACCCGCGCTCACTGTGTGCGGTCCGGCCCGAAGCCTGGCGCCCATTCAAAGCACTGCACCTCAATCGAAAGGGGGAGCCTATAGCGCACATAGAAACTGTGGAGCTTGAGCACGTGAAAGTCGTCGACATTCTGCTTTGTGAGTTCCACGCGGGGATCGCTCGACTGCTGGGAGCGGGCTCGCTCGTAGAGCTCGGTCAGTTCTGCAGGCGTCGCCACGGAGAACCCGAAGTGCTCGGTTCCCGTGGTGCGCATCGGCTCGCTACTGGCATGCAGGTAGACGAACTGCTCGTTGCTATGACAGCGCAGCACCAGGAGCTCACGATCACGGGTCATGGTGGGCATCTCGGTCCAACCGAAGACCGCTCCGTGGAAGCGAAGAAGATCAGCGCGCCCAGCCTCGTCCAGAAGCTCGGCCGGCACGGTGAGTGCCACGTGGTTAAAGCGCGGAAATGCAGGGCTTACCTCTGTCATGTTGCAACCCTCGGCGCAACCATCACCTTTGCGGCCCGTACGCCGTGTTCGAGCTCAAACAGCGCATCGAGCATACCGTCCAGGGTGACATCCTCGCGTTCGATCAGCTGCTCCACGGGAAGGACACTGGATTCGAGGAGCCGCAGCGCTTCTTCGAAACCCCCAGCGTCGTAGTTGAACGCACCGGTGACCACGAGCTCATTGAGCAGAATGCGATTGTGATCGAAGGTGGGACGTGCAAGGCCAGTGCCGACGATCACCAGCATGCCGGCCCTCTTGAGTTGCGTAAGCCCAGATTCCATGGCCGCCGGCCGGCCGGAACACTCAAAGACGACGTCGACCGGAGATCCCACGAGTCGGAACGGCAGCCCCTGCGTCTCAAGCTCCTCAGGGTGCTGTACGCGCGCGGCTCCCACCTCGAGTGCCCGAGCGCGCCGGCGCGCCGCTGGTTCACTCACCGAGACGTCATCAATGCCGCGGGCACGCAGAGCCGCGACCAACAACAGGCCGATGGGTCCTGCTCCCATGACGAGCGCTCGCTGACCCGGGCGAATCCCCGAGCGGGTCAGCGCATGGAGCGCTACCGCGAGCGGCTCGGCGAGTGCCGCGTGTCGCAGAGCCAGACGGGGCGGCACGCGGACCAGCTGCGACTCATGCAGGCGGACATATTCCGCAAAGGCGCCCTCATAGGTGTCGAGGTCCACAAGGGAGCGCCGGCTGCACAGAACGGGTCGACCGGCGCCACAGTACTCACAGCTCCCACAGCCGGGCCGCGGTCCGCCGACCACAGGATCGCCAAGTTCCCAGCCCTCCACCTCATCGCCGCGGGCGACGATCCGCCCAGAATATTCGTGCCCTCCAACGGATCCCGGCCGCCCCATGCCCTCGAGCACAAGATGCAGGTCCGTCCCGCAGATTCCGCAGTGGCTGACCTCGATCAGAACATCGCGCGGGCCGATCCTGGGGACGGCCCGCTCCTCCACGGCGAGACACCGGGGGGCACGGTAGACGGCCGCGAGCATCGACGAGGGAAAGCCGGCCTGGAAGGCTGCTCCGGAGAGACTAGAACCATCAATTTCGGAATCCATTGGGGTGACGCTTTCTTATGTCAAGGAGCTCGATCGGCTCTCGCGCTGAGCTCTGCGGCTTCCACGCGGATCAGCCTCGAGGGCGGGCCGGAGCCCGGTCATCCTGCGATTCCTTTTGCGGCGCGCGGACAGGGTACCACGATCCGAGAACTGAAAGTCATGCGGCCGAGGCCCGGTGTGGAAAGTCCGAGAACACGCGGGCAGCCCGGGGCGTCCCGGCCGCTGCCACCATCTGCAAGAGGGCCTCAAGCGGCGGATCGCAGGCACCTCTGCCGATTCCCCAGGCGCGAGAGGGAAAGTTCAAACCAACGAATCTGACGACGCATCAGTTTTGGTATAACTGTGTGGTACCCACCCGGACGGAGCACAGCCCCTCCGGAGGGAGATTTATGCCGTTGGACGGGACCCGGCTCGCCGAGATGGGATGTCTTTGCAGGACGCTGGACGAAAGGGGGGCAGGTCGGATGGAGCGAGCCGCCGCCCGGCGACCCGATGCGTCATGCCTTTCGTAGCCTCGCCGCGATCGATTTTCCCTCCTTTCCGGAAGCCGGGGTTCCTGCCTGTGAGATCATGAGCCTGCGAACCAAGGGAGTAACTTGCTAATGGCAATCCGAACCTGGCGCCTTTTCGTCGACGGCAAATGGACCGAGGCCGCCTCGGGTGCAACCTATGCGGTGCCGAACCCCGCCACCGAAGAGACAGTGGCCCTCGCACCCGATTCAGGTCGTGAGGATATTGCGCGGGCCTTGGGCGCCGCTCGACGAGCCTTCGACAGCGGTCCCTGGCGCCGGAGCACCCCTGCCGAGCGCGCCCGCGTCCTCTTTCGAATCGCCGATGCCGTGGAGAAGCGGAAGGAAGAATTCCGCGCGCTCCTGGTCGCTGCACACGGGGCCGAGGCCATGACCCACGGTATCCAGCTCGAAACGCCCATCGCCCAACTTCGCGGCTATGCCGAACTGGCGACCCGATTCTCCTGGGACGAGCCCTTGGCGCCGGTTCAAGGACTCACGGCGGTCGGCATGCAGACCGTCCATGGCGTCGCCCATCATCAGCCAGCTGGGGTGTGTGGCCTGATCCCGACCTGGAACTTCCCGCTCTTNNGTGACCGCGGAGAAGATCGGCCCGGCGATCGCGACGGGCTGCACGATGGTCGTAAAACCCTCGCCCTGGGGTCCCCTTGTCGATCTGCTTGTCGCCGAGATCATCGCCGAGTGCGATCTCCCCCCGGGCGTGTTCAACGTCGTAACGGGTCAGGGTCCTGAGCTTGGGGCCGAGCTCGCGGANNGTCCACCTCGAGCTCGGTGGGAAGTCCGCTCAAATCGTGCTCGACGACTTCGACCTCGATGCTGCGGCACCGCCCTCGGCCGGGCCTGCCTTCTTTCACGCCGGACAGGGCTGCGCGATGACCACACGGGTCCTCGTGCAGCGCCGTCGTCACGATGCCCTGGTGGAGAAGATGGCAGCCTTCGTGCGGGCCTTCGTGAAGGTGGGAAACCCTGCGGACCCGACCGTGATTCTCGGCCCTCTGATCCGGGAGGAGCGCCGCCGGGCGGTGGCCGGGTACGTCGCGAGCGGCCGCGAGGAGGGCGCCGAACTGGTGTGTGGGGGGAGAGCTCCCGCCGCCCTTGCCCGCGGCTTCTTCTTTGAACCGACCATCTTCGCGAACGTTCGAAACGACATGCGGATCGCGAGAGAGGAGATCTTCGGTCCGGTCGTCTCGGTCATCCCCTTCGAGGACGAGGAGGACGCGATCCGGATCGCCAATGAGTCGAGCCTCGGCCTATTCGGCGGCATCCTGACGCGCGATCTCGACAAAGCGCGCGCCATCGCGAAGCGCATTCGGGCGGGCGGCGTGTCGATCAATGGCGCGGTGAACCTGACGCAGGCTCCGTTCGGGGGCTTCAAGGAGTCCGGCATCGGCCGTGAGGGGGGCGTCTTCGGGCTTCGGGAGTTCACCGAGATTCAGACGATCACCTGGCCGGAGGGATAGCCCCACCCGAACCATTGCTTGACGCTTTGGCGCGTTTCCGACCGCGAGAAGGCAGTGCCCGCCCTAAGGCTCGGCGCTGGCGGTGGGAGCGTGTCCCCTGGCTTCGGGGTTCTCGGCGAGATAGCGGTGACCCTCGATTTCTGCGCTCTCGGCTTGGAGGCGTTGCAGCGCGGCGCTGCGCAAAGGCCCGAGTTGGATCTTCTGGCTTCCGGTGAAGGCAAGCTCGCTCTCCCGAAAGAACAACACGCGGCGGGGCACCTTGTAGGGGGCAAGGCGCTCGCGCAGGAACCCTCGGATCTCGCTCTCCGGCGGCTCGGCAGCTCCCCCAGAGGCGACCGCACACAACACCACCGCTTCGCCGAGCGTGGGATGCGGGACCCCGACTGCGAGGCCAACTTTGATCCTCGGGTGAGCAGCCAGCGCCTTCTCGATCTCGAGGGGGGAGACATTTGCCCCACCGGTCTTGATCAGGCTCGAAAGACGACCCGTCCAGTGCAGGACGCCTCGCTCATCGAGGAACCCACCGTCTTGCGTGCGAAAGAAGCCCTCGGCGTCAAACACATGCTCTGGCTCCACCTTGTGGTACCCGCGCATGAGAGTGATGCCACGCACGGCGATCTCACCCGGCGTCCCGGGCGGTAGGGCGGCCCCGGTTTCGGGATCGACGATGCGCACCTCGATCCCGGGAAGCGGCGGCCCGCTCGTGCCACCCCGTTGATCCGGTGGAGTGCGGGCGGGATACGCCGTGGCCAGCGTAAAGGTCTCGGTCATTCCGTAGGAGGCGTGCATGCTCCAGGCGTCTTTCGCGAGGCCTGCACGCGCGGCGAGAGGCGAGCTGGCCCGCAGTTTGACCACGCTGGCCAAGTTCCGCGCTGCCGCGTCGGGGTGCTCCGCCAACGCCTTTTCTTGGTGCGGAAAAGCGTGCACCACCGTCACCCGCTCTGCTTCGATGAGCGCGAGGGCAGCACCGGGTTCAAACGTCTCCTGGAGCACGAGCGTGGCGCCGGCGGCCAGAGTGGCACCGAGGGACATCGCAAGTCCCGCCGTCCAAAAGAAGGGCTGCGCGGTCCAGACGCGATCTTCAGCGATGAGATCCATGTACTCTGCGAAGCGCCAGCTCTGGATGACCGGTGCCCTCTGGAAGTGCACGATGCCCTTTGGGTGGGCGGTTGTACCCGAGGTGTAGAGCAAGATGCCATCATCCGTGGGCGTCACCTCTCGCGCTGCGCCGTCTGCGACTGCGTCCGGCACCGCCCCCCCGGACCACAAGAAGTCCGACCAGCTCTCGACGGCGCCATGGGTTTCAGGGAGTCCGANNCCTCGCACCACAGACGGCCGGGCGCGTGCTCGTAAAGCCCGGGATGCTGCTCCGCAAGCTCGGTGAGGAAATCCCGTCGCAGAAGGGTGCGCTGGAGGAGCAAAACCGAGGTGTCGCTATGGCGCAGCACGTAGTCGCGCTCGGTCGGCGTGGCGAACGTGTTGATGGGGACCAGAACTCCCCCGGCCAGTGCCACGCCGAAAGCGCAGGCCACCCATTCGGGACGGTTGCTCATGAGGACGCCAACGTGCGCCCCTTTCGCCAAGCCCCCCGCGAGCAGCGCCTTTGCGATACGTCGCGCCTCTTCCCCGAGGGCGTCGTAGCGAATGTCACAACCCTCGAAGCGAAGCGCCGGCCGCGCACCATGGCGCGAGGTGACATCCTCAAGGAAGCGAGGAAGTGTGAACCTCGAGGCGTCGGATTGGAGCTTCAACACACCGGTTTGGGCTTCACCTCGGTCGGCATGCGCAGTTCGGCCGTGCCCTGCGCCATCGTCGCGCCGCGATGGTTGGTCATGGTGACCTCGACGTGTGCCATGGGCTGGCCCGACGGATCGTCGTGGGAGAGACCCTTGACCTCCGCATTGAGGTAGGTGACCTCCCCCGTGAGCGCCGGAGAGCGGTACTGCATGCGGCTGTGAATCAGTTCTCCCCACTCGCCGGCCCAGTTTGTGAGGTAGTCGATGATCCATGCGCCCATGGACGCCCCGTAGCCGTATCCGCGGGGCATCCCGATGAGCTGCGCGTAGCGCGGCTGGACGTGCCCCCGCGACGGTCCCTTGTAGAGCCCATCTCCAAGTGACGGATCGATTTTTGCGCCTTCGAGGTCCCGGGACATCTCGGGAAGCCAGCCTGCTTGATGGAGCGAGGAAGGGCCGCCGCTGGCACGAAACGCGCCCCACACGGTCATGAGATAAGAGCGCCACTCCGTCGTAAACGTCATGAGGGTGTGAGGTCCGATCGGACGGGCGGGGAGCTTTTCACCGGGTTTTACGAAGAGCCGGCGTTCGTGGCCAAGGTCGAGAAAGGTCCCGTAGTAATCGAACTTGAGGCGTTCGATCTCTTCCAGCTGGGAATCGGTCCACTGCGGGTCTTCCGTCTCATTGAATTGCGCGAGCCGGCGTGCCTCCTCCGCCAAGTAACGAATCGAGGTGGAGCGCTGCTTTGCCACCACCTCGCCCCGCTGGTTGATATACGTGGTATCGCCACGCGAAAACATCGTGGGACCCGCAAATTTCGTTTCCGTTACCTTGTAGTCGAAAAGCATGCGGTCTTGGCGGATCCGGTCTCCCGGGAGGATGCGCGGTCCAAAGAACCACCACTCATCACCGCCAAACAGCATGTGCGTGCCCGGGATGGCCCCTTGGATCGCGGGCGCGGCACCGTGGCTATCGTCCGTGCACACGCAGAACGATTGAGGCGCGACGATCCCGCCGAAACGACTCGCCTTGGCATAGTCCTCGTCAAAATAGAGAGGATGCGGGTTTTGCATGCCCTGGGCCCAGCGCCGTATGTCATTCACGTGCACCGGGTCCCGCATGGAGCCACCACCGAGCGGAACACCGATCCAGCGGTCCACTTCTCTTGTGTCAAATTTCGGGTTCACGCTTCGCCCCTGGCTCATCCGGGCACCTCCAGTGTCTGACCCAGCCCGTAGGCTCGAACCATGTTGCCCGCGCAGATCTCGTAGCGCTCCCGCGCCGGGACGCCGTCGAACATCTCGCCCACCACTTTGCGGCTGTACGGCCAGTCATTGCCATGATGCGGATAGTCCGTCGACCACGCCATGTTGCGGACGCCTACGTCGTAGCGGTTGCGAATCCCGATGCGGTCGTGGATGAACGTGCAGAGCCAGTGATCGTGGAAGTACTCGCTGGGCAACCGCTTGATCTGGATTCCGGTGTGTGCGCGGTTGCGCCAGTAGAAGTTGTCGAGCTGCTCGAGAGCCGCCGGAATCCAGCCGACATCCGTCTCCACCCCGAGGAATGTGAGTTTCGGGAAGCGGTCGTGGATGCCGCCCACGATGATCTCACTCATCACCTCCGGGAAAAGCGTCATCCCTGCCAGGGCCATGTTGGCGATCGCTGCGGGACCCTCGAGCGGTCCGGTGGACCTGCGACCGGGGCGCACGATCCGGATGTGGATGCTAATGGGCATCATCAAGTCTTGCGCAGCGGCAAAGAATCGGTCGTCTTCGACACCGAGGGTGTCGCCCCCACCCGGCCATGCGGTCAGGATGACACCGCGGAACCCCTTCTCCCGGCAGCGCCGCATCTCACGTATCGCCTCATCCACGCCGATGTTCGGAATCTGGGCGAGCCCGAACAGGCGTTCCGGCTCGTTGGAACAGAACTCCTCGGCCAGCCAGTCGTTGTAGGC
>DOUU01000014.1:0-206 GCA_003520425.1 Deltaproteobacteria bacterium | reverse complement strand
GCCCTTGCGGATCGTGTCGTAGGTGTACCCGCGCCAGCGGATGTCCTCGTAGCGCATTCCCGGAGTCGCCACGAGACCGATGTACATGAGCGGCTTGCCGGGGCCGAAGGACCAGGCATCTCCACCTTCCTCATCCTTGACGAGCTTCGGCGCCCGGTCGTGGAACTCCACCGGCAGGTAGCTCTCCCAGATGTGCGGCGGTTCGA
>DOUU01000276.1:18070-26986 GCA_003520425.1 Deltaproteobacteria bacterium | reverse complement strand
ACAATATCGAGCAGACCACGCCCCCCGCCCCGACCCAGACCGTCCTGCCCCGCCCCAACCCCCACGAGTGGAGTCCCAAGGCTGCCCTCACCTACCGAATCTCGGAGCCGGCTTCGGCCTATGTCTCGTATGCGCGCGGCTTCCGTTTTCCGAGCCTGACCGAATATGCCGGTGTGTTCGCTGAAAACCAGTTTCTCAAGCCGCAGACGTCCGACACCTATGAGACCGAATTCAAATGGCGGAGCGAGCGCGTGACCGCTGGCCTCGCCTTCTATCTCATGGAAGTGCACAACGAGATCATCGTGGATTCGAGCGTGGTCGAATTCGGCGACCTCGCCGTGCAGAGCGTAAACATCGCACGTACCCGGCATCGCGGGATCGAAGCTGCACTCTCGGTCCGGCCCTGGGACTGGCTCGACCTCTACGGCAGCTATACGCTGGACGATACGCGAATTGTCTTTGATCCGCTGACCGACCTGGACGGAAATCGGGTGCCCATCACGCCGGTTCACAGAGGCACCGCGGGCTTCGTGGTAAAGCTCCCGTATGATTTCGACATCGGCATGAATGCGAACATCGTGGGCAGTCGTTACGTTGCGAACGATTTCGCGAACTCTTTGCCGAAGCTACCGAAGTTTGCCGTCTATGACCTTGTGGCGGGTTTTCGTCCCTTTGCGTTTGGTGAAAGGCTCCGCCTCCAGGTGACCTTTGCCATCCGCAACCTGTTCAATCGTCAGTACAGTGAGTTCGGAGGTCGGTTTTCCTTCGTGCCTCCTCCGCCAACAGCCAGCGATATCGGATTCTACCCCTCGCCCCAACGCTATTTCGTCATGGGCTTCACTATCCGGGCAAAGCCATGAGCAGGCGTCCCCTCTTCCATTGGGCTGCGGGTATCGGACTCGTAGCGGCGCTGGGCACAGCCGCGAGCCTGCGGGCCGACGAGCTCGCTGCGGGCCCCCCGCACGAGCGGGGCGCCAGGGTCATCGTCGACGCCATCGCGCACGGACCGAGCCTCGATGCACGGCTTGAGGAGATCCGCCGGCGGATCCAGCGCAATCTCTCCTATCCCCCTCTCGCACGCTGGCACGAGGACGCTGGCGCCACCGTCGTAGAGTTCGAGGTGACCGATGACGGCCGGACCCGGGACGTGCGGCTCGCTCAGTCGTCAGGAACGCCGCTTCTGGACAGCGCGGCCGAGCGCGCGGTGAAGACCGTGACCGGCCTTCCCGTGGTCCACGGGCGCCTTTCGATCCCGATCCGTTTCGAGCTCACGGGCAGAGGCGACTAGCCACCCCTCTTAGCGCGCGAGCTCCTCGGCAAAGAGCGCCTTCACGCGTCGCCAGGAATCCTCGGCCGCCTGGCGCTGGTAGGTCGCGCGCTGATCGCAGAAGAAACCATGGTCAGCCGCGTCATATAGGACGACCTCGTGCTTCGTGCCCGCTTTGCGGAGCGCTCCGCGAACGGCGTCCACCTGTTCGATGGGGATGTGGGCATCCTTTCCTCCGTAGAGGCAAAGGATCTTGCCGCGGATCTTCGGGGTTCGGCTGATGGTGGAGACCGCGCCGCCGGGTCCCGCCGGCGCCGCGATCCCGCCGCCGTAGAAGCTTGCGGCCGCACGCACGTCGGTCTCGCATGCCGTGAGATAGGTCATGTGGCCACCGATGCAGAAGCCCATCGCGCCGATTCGATCGCCTCGCACCGTGGGCTGCTGACGCAGCCACGCGATCGTGGCTCGTGCGTCGGCGATCATGCCCTCCGCCGTGAGCCCCATGAGAAGCTTGATGCCAGCCTCCATCCCCGCCGGGTCGTAGCCGTATTCCACGCCCGGGCCCGTGCGATGGAAATAGTCCGGTGCGAGCGCCACGTATCCCTCCCGGGCCACCCGCTCTGTGACATCGCGGATGTGGGAGTTGATGCCGAAGATCTCCATGTAGACGATGACCGCGGGGCGTGGAGCTCCGTCCTTGGGTCTTGCGAGGTAGCCGCCCATCTGGCCTGCGCCGGGTACCGGGATTTGCACTCGTTCCGTAACGATCTCCATGGCTCTCGTCCTCCTGGTTGGCGGTCCGCTCCATCCCGCGTCGGTTCCCGCGGCGCGCCGCACGCGAACTTTGCGCCGGAGGGTGGCACCGCGTCAACGGGAAGTCCGCTCTTTTCGACACGATCCTCCTTTGGAATACTGCCGCGCGTCCATGAGCCCTTGGATCCCGCGCGTTCACCGCTGGCTGCGCCCACTGCTGCTCCTCCTCTTCGTCGCGGGTCTCTTCTGGCTGCATCAGCACTTCGGTCTGCGCTCCTCGATTCGCCTTGACGCACTGCGCACCCGCGTCGCGGCGCACGGCCCTCGCGGCCCGCTGGTCTTCATCGCCACCTGCGTCCTCTGCATGCTCCTGCACCTGCCGGAAAGCCTCGTGGTCGCCGCGGGCGGCGTTCTCTTCGGTCCTCTTCGAGGCTTTCTCTATGGCTGGACGGCGACGGTCCTGGGGGCGCTGCTGACCTTTTGCTTGGCCCGCTATTTTCTGCGCGACGCCCTCCAGTCAAGCTTCCTGCTGCGTTATGAACGGCTGCGCGCGCTTGACGCGCACGCCGCAAGAAACGGGTTCCGGACCGTCCTTGTGGCTCGAATTTTCCTCCCGCTCCTCCCAAGNNGCTCAACTGGATCTTTGGACCCACGCGCATGCGCTTCCTGGACTACGCCGCGGGAACGGCGGTCGGCACCATTCCGGGGGTGGCGGTCATCACCTACTTCGCGCACTCGCTCTCCGGCATCGAGTCGATGTGGGACCTCATCCGCTTTCACAACCTGGTGCCGGCGATCCTCATCGTGACCGCGCCCATCTGCGCCGCGATTGCAGGGCGCCGGTTCGTGCGAGTGGCCGGCGACAGCCGGCCCTAGGTATGAAGACGCGGGAGGGCCGGCATCTCAGAGAGCACCTGCGCCTCATGCTTCGCGAGCTCGCGCAGGCGAGCACGCGCCTCCGCTCGTGGCACAAGCTCGGCCGCGAGATCGACGTAGAGCCCGTGATGTCTTGCTTCGGCGGCAAGGAGCCTTCGGTAGAACTCCGCGAGCGTTGGCTCCCTTAGGGCGTCAGCCAAGATCTGGAAGCGCTCGCAGCTCCTCGCCTCGATGAGGGCGCAGCACAAGAGCTCGTCCACAAGACGCGCGGGCTCGAAGTTGCGCGCGGCCCGGAGCAGACGCCCCGCGTAGGGGCTCGGACGCTGGCGTCGAAATGAGATCCCCCTTCCGGCGAGCACCCCCAAAACGGCGCGAAAGTGTTCGAGTTCCTCCCCCGCGAGCTCGGAAAGAGGCTCAAGAAGGAAAGGGTACTCCGCGCAGCGGAACAGCAGCGATACGGCAGCGCCCGCGGCCTTCTTCTCGCAATGGGCGTGATCGATGAGCACCTCGTCGAGCTGCTGAAGGGCCCGCGGCAACCAGTCGGAGCGGGTCGGCGCAATGAAGCCGAGCATGTGTGCGCGATCCTAGCGCGGATCCGCGAGGCCCGTCGCGGTAGAATCGCCCTCATGCTGATGACCCCCCATGCCTATCTGGACTCCATTCGGCAGCGGGGTATCACGGTCTGGTTCCGGGGAGAGAAGCTTGCGAATCCTGTCGACCACCCGGTGACGTTCCCTGCAGCCAATTGCGTGGCCGAGACCTACCGCATGGCTCTGGATCCAGGGACGCAGGGCCTGATGACAGCTCCTTCTCACCTGACGGGTGAGCGGATCAACGTCTCGAACATCTTGTGGCGTTCGCGCGACGACCTTCTGAGGCGAATCGAATGGGAGCGCGCGGTCGCCCGGCGCACAGCGCGGGGGGCGCTCCGCTCTCCCGGTCTGGATGCACTGAACGCGCTCGCCATCATCACAAAACGCATCGACCGCGAGCGCGGCACCGACTACCGCACCCGGCTGGATCATTTCTTGCGCGAGACGCACGAACACGACTGGGCCCTGTCCGGCGCCATGACGGATCCGCGGGGCGACCGCACAAAGAGTCCGTCGCAACAGATCGACCCGGATCTCTACCTGCGTGTCGTCGAGCGACGGCGGGACGGAGTCGTTCTCCGCGGGGCAAAAGCGCACCAGACCTCCGCTCCCCATGCGCACTGGCATCTGGTCTTGCCCATGGGCTGCCGATCGGGAGAAGAAGACTGGGCGATCGCGGCGGCCGTCCCTTCCAACGCGCCGGGGCTCTACCACATCTACTCGCGACAGCCTGGAGACGATCGCCGTGTCGAGGGCAGCGAGATCGACGTCGGGCTTGCGGCATTTGGCGGCTGTGAGTCGCTGCTTGTGTTTGATGATGTCTTTGTGCCGCCGGAACGAATCTTCCTCAACGGGGAAACGACCGCCACCCGCGACCTCGTTCACTACTTCGGCTCGTTCCATCGCCATTGCTATGGAGGCTGCAAGGTCGGCATCGCAGATGTGCTGATTGGGGCGGCGGCGAGCATCGCAGACATGCACGGAGTGCTCGAACGACCCATTATCCAGGACAAGCTCACGGAAATGGTCCACCTCGCCGAGACCATGTACGCCTGCGCGGTCGCGGCAAGCGCACGCGGTGAGCCGGTCGAAGACGTCTGGATCCCAAATCTCGCCCTCGCGAACGTGACAAAACTGAACGTCACGCGGTTTCCCTTCGAGATCGCCCGGCTCGCAGCAGACCTTGCGGGAGGCGCGATGACAACGCTTCCTTCCGAGCGCGATCTCCGCCACCCCGAGCTCGGAAAAGTCGTGCGCAAGTTCATGTCGACCCGCAGTGGGATCGATCCCGAGGACCGCATGCGGATTCTCCGGCTCCTCGAGTACCTCACCCATGGCATGGGCAGCACCTATTTCCTTCATGAGTCGCTCCACGGTGCGGGTGCTCCCGAGGCCATGCGCATCATGCTCCGCAAGGAAATCGATCTCGCACCCCATATCGCTGCGGCGCGCGCGCTGGCAGGAATCGAGAGGTAGAGTACTCGGCATGGAATACCGCAATCTCGGCAGAAGCGGACTCCGCGTGTCGGAGGTCTCGCTGGGCTCGTGGCTCACCTTCGGATCGAGCGTCGATATGAGCGCGACGCGAACGGTCGTCCGCCGTGCCTATGAAATTGGGATCAACTTCTTCGACACTGCTGATGTGTATGCCCATGGTGCGGCCGAGGAGGCGCTGCGCGAAGCCCTCCGCGGAATCCCGCGGACCTATGTGGTGATCGCAACCAAGGCCTTCTTTCCGATGTCCGAGCGACCGAATGACCGTGGACTCTCCCGCAAGCATCTGTTCGAGAGCGTCGAGGCCTCCCTCCGCCGCCTCGGCACGGAATATCTAGATCTCCATCAGTGTCATCGTGCCGATCCGACGACGCCGATCGAGGAGACCGTGCAAGCCTATGGCGATCTCGTGCGGCAGGGCAAGCTCTTGTACTGGGGAGTGTCGGAGTGGCGTGCGTCGGAGATCATCGACGCATGTCGCGTAGCGGACCAACGCCATACTTCCCGACCGATCTCGAACCAGCCCCAGTACTCGATGTTGCGCCGTCGCATTGAACGTGAGGTGATCCCGGTCTGCGAGCGGGAGGGCCTTGGCCAAATCGTGTGGAGTCCGCTCGCGCAGGGCGTTCTCACGGGGAAATACGCCCCCGGGAGTCGGCCTCCAGGAACCCGCGCAGCCGACAAGGAGCGCAGCGGCTTCATGGAGGCCTTTCTTCGCCACGAAGTGCTCGAGCGGGTGGAGACGCTCCGGCCGATCGCAAAAGAGCTCGATGTGACGGTCGCCCAACTTGCGCTGGCGTGGTGCCTGCGCCGCCGCAGCGTCTCGAGCGTGATCGTAGGCGCGACGCGGACCGAACAGATCGATGAAAACGCCAAGGCTTCGGGTGTTCGCATCCCCCCCGAGCTCGAGGCGCGGATCGATCAGATCTTCCCCGGCGACGACTAGCTCGGCCGCTCAACCCTTTGCGGTGTTGAGGACCTGGAGCTCGGTGAACGCAGCAAGACCATAGGGGCCGTTCTCGTACCCGATGCCCGACCACTTCGACCCGCCGAACGGAGCAAAGGGAACGATGGCGAGATGCTGGTTCACCCAGCCCGTTCCGCATTCAAGCTGCGATGCCAGCGCCTTCCCGCGCTCAACGTCACGGGTCCACACCGAGCCCGACAGTCCGAAATGGGTGGCATTCGCGCGCTCGATTGCGTCTTCGGCATTGCGGAAGGTCAGAATGGGGAGCGCCGGTCCGAATTGCTCCTCGTCGACGAGGCGCGTGCCATCCGAGATCCCGGTGACGAGGGTCGGTTCATAGAAATAGCCTTCGCCCTGGCGCCGCTGGCCGCCGGTCAGGATCTTCGCTCCCGCCTTCCTTGCATCGTCGACGAGTTCCACCACGCGCTCAAGTTGCGGCTTGTTGTTGATCGGCCCGAGCTGGGTCTGGGGGTCGAGACCGTCTCCCATCTTGACGCTCTTTGCGATGGTGGTGAGCTCTTCGACAATCGGCTGGTAGATATCCTCGTGCACGTAGAGGCGTTTGATCGCTGAGCAAATCTGGCCAGAGTTGGAGAAGGCTCCCCAGAAGAGCTTCTCCGCCACCTGCTTCGGGCTCACGTCCGCAAGCACGATCGCGGCGTCGTTGCCGCCGAGCTCAAGCGTGACGCGCTTCAGGTCCGGGGCGGCGGCAATCGCAATCTTCTTGCCCGTGGCGACCGAGCCGGTGAACGAAACCTTGCGCACGGTGGGATGGCTGGAAATCCATGCGCCCAGCTCGTCACCCCCGGAAACGATGTTCATGACGCCGGCCGGCACCACGTCGCGCAGGATTTCGCCGAGCTTGAGCGTGGTCAAAGGAGTGAACGGCGAGGGCTTGAGGACCACAGTGTTACCTGCCAGGAGTGCAGGTGCGATTTTCCAGATGGCAAGGAGCAGGGGAAAGTTCCAGGGCGTGATGGCGCCGACCACGCCGTAGGGCTTGCGCCGGACCTCGATGCGCCCTTGCTCGTTGTCCTGAAGCACATCGATGGGGATCTGCAGGCCTGCGGTGACCTCGAGCCAGACCGCCCCGCCGAAGATCTCCTCGGTCGCCCGTGCGAGCGGTTTGCCCTGCTCCTGGGTGAGCACCTTCGCGAGCTCCCCCGCGCGGGCCTTGAGCGCGGAAGCGCACTCCCGCAGGGTCTGCCTGCGCTTTTCCTCGTCGCGACGCCAGGCACGAAACGCCTGCTGCGCAGCCTCCATCGCATCGTCGAGCTGCGCCTTGGAGCATTCCGGGGCCTGCGCGAAGACCCTGCCCGTGGCGGGATTCACGACTCCGAAGCTGGCCGCACCTGCCACTCCCTTGCCATCGATTGTCATGGTGAACTCGGACATCGCGCGGCCTCCTGTAATGCTCGATTGGGTGGAGGAATCGACTCTCAGTCTATCGTACAGCGTGCGGCCGATCACCTCGGGCCACATCCTATACTGAGCGCTTCATGCACGGCTCCCCGTCCGACCACACCCTCCGCGCCGACGTCGTCGTGATCGGAACAGGCGCGGGCGGCGCACCCGTGGCGGCACGGCTCGCCGAGGCGGGTTTTGACGTCGTCGTTCTCGATGCAGGGCCCCGCCTCGACCTCGCGCAGCTTACGGGGGATGAGGGGGAGATGACTGCGCGCCTCTACACGATGAGCGTGGCAAGGGGGAGCGCTTTGTCGCTCTATGCGGGTGTCTGCGTTGGGGGCTCGACCCTGATCAATGACGCGCTTTGCTGGCGGCCACCCGCGGAGGTGCTGGCCTTGTGGCGCGAGGAGTACGGCCTCGGCGCACTCACCGATGCGGCGTTTGCGCCCCACGTCGACCGAGCCTGGCGCGACATCAACGCCTCGCCCACCACGCCCGAACACTTGAACCGCAATGCGCGCCGCCTCGAACTCGGAGCGGCACGACTTGGCTGGGCCGGCGAGGCCATGCCGCGGAGCGTAAAGGGATGCGCAAACCTCGGGCTTTGCAATTTGGGCTGCCCCTCCGGAGCCAAGCAGTCGACTGCGCGCACCTATGTTCCGCGCGCAGAGGCAGCGGGTGCGCGCGTCCTGCCGGACACCCGTGCAGAGCGAATCGAAGTCAAGGGCGGCCGGGCCAAGGCGGTCCTCGCGCGTCGCCTGGACTCCGCAACACGTCTCCCCCGTGAGACCCTGCGCATCGAGGCACCTCTTGTCTGCGTCGCAGCGGGAGTCCTCGCCACTCCCGGCCTCCTTCTGCGAAGCGGCCTTGGCTGTTTTGCTGCGGGCGCCGGGGCGGGCGTGCAGCTCCATACGAGCCTTCACGTCACCGCGCGCTTTTTGGAGCCCGTGTACGGCTACTACGGTCCGACCATGGCCTACGCGGTGAGCGAATTCAGCGACGTCAATGGAAGAGGCGGTCCCGGCTTTATGCTCGAGAATACCGCCGCGCATCCGATCGCGACGGCGTCCGCCCTGCCCGGCTTTGGCGAGAAGCACGCGCGGCTCCTGTCTGCGTTGCCCTTCCTGGCGCGTGCCCTCGTTGTGCTCCGCGACCGGACGCGCGGCCGCGTGGGCCTTGGGGAGCAGGGAGAGTCGGAGCTCCACTATCCCCTCGACCCCTACGACCTCACGCGCCTGCAGGACGGCATGGTTGCCATCGCGCGGGCCTACCTCGCCGCGGGAGCCCTTGAGGTCTACTTACCGCTCAACGGCTCCCCGCCCGTGCGGACCGAGTCAGAGCTCGCCCGGAATGCAGCAGACCCCATCGACCCCGGCCAGGCGAGCCTTCTCTACGCTGTCCACCTATTCGGCGGGGCACGCATGGCGCGGGGACCGGAGCACGGGGCCTGCGATGAGGAGGGACGCCTGTTTGGTGTGAAGGGCGTGGTGGTAAGCGATGCGTCCTCGCTCCCTTCCAATACCGGAGTGAATCCGCAGATCACGATCCTCGCGAACGCG
>DOUU01000276.1:0-18064 GCA_003520425.1 Deltaproteobacteria bacterium | reverse complement strand
CGTCGAAAATGCGCTCTCGGCGCTGGACCGTCGCGCATTCCTGCGACTTGCCGGGGCGGTCACGGCTACCAGCGCCTGGCCCTTGGGTTGCCTCCGAGCAAAAGGCGAGCTCGGACCGCCGCCTGAAGTGGCGCTTCGGCAGCTCACCCCCCGCACGTACGCCGTGTTCCAGGCCGCCGCAGTTCGCCTCCTCGGGCCGGGGCCCGCAGAGCTCATTCAACGCGGCGTCGTGAATCCTGCTGGGATCGCCGACGTGTGGCTCTCGCGATTGCCGCACCTTGCGCCCCCCCTGCGAGCCGGTCTTCTCGTCCTTGAGTTCACACCCTTCCCTCTGGTGCGGAAGCTGCGTCCCTTCACCGCACTCAGCCCTTCTGCCCAGGACAACGTTCTCGCGGATCTCATGTGCTCTTCTCTAGACTGGAAGCGGACTCTCTTCAAAGGGATCAAGAGCTTTGCATGTCTCACGTTTTACTCAGCGGGGCCGTCGCGTGCGTTCAGCGGATACCCGGGCCCCTTTGGAGGGCGAGCTGGAGCGGGGGCGATCGCCAAGGCGATGCTGGAGGACGAATGACAGCAGATGCGCCGCAGGGGACCTTGTCGATCGATCTTTTCTGGTCGTTTCGCAGCCCGTACTCCTACCTCGCAACACCTCGCCTTGTGGCGCTTGCTGCGCAGTACGACTTGGAGATCGCTGTACGACCGGTGAGGCCGATCGCCGTGCGCGACCCGGAGTTCTTCAGCCGCGCAAATCCGCTGTGGGCTCCCTATCTTCTGCGAGACACCCGCCGCATTGCAGAGTTCTTGGGCCTCGACTTCGGGTGGCCGCGGCCGGATCCCGTGGTCCAGGACTATACGAACCGCCGAATCCCGCACGAGCAGCCCTACATTCACCGTCTCACGCGCCTGGGGGCGGAGGCCGCGCGCCGGGGAAGGGGGCTTGCCTTTATCGATGAAGTTTCACGGGTGATCTGGGGTGGGCGGGTGGTGGGTTGGCACGAGGGCGCTCATCTGGCCGACGCTGCGAAGCGCGCTGGCCTTGACCTCGCCGATCTCGACGCGGCGATCATAGTTCACGAGCGAGAGCTCGACTCCACAATCGAGACGAACGAGAAGGCCCTCGAAGCTGCGGGCCACTGGGGCGTTCCCACCATGGTGTTTCGCGGCGAGCCCTTCTTCGGACAAGACCGGATTGAACTTCTTGTCTGGCGGCTTCGGCACCACGGCCTGCAACGCCGTCAACCCAGTTAGAGGGGGAAAGCGCAGATGTACCCCGCAGTTTACGCGCGGCAAACTCCGGAAAAGGCCGCCATCGTCATGGCCTCGACGGGTGAAATCCTCACCTACCGAGAGCTTGACGAACGCTCGAACCGATGCGCGCAATTGTTGTGGGACGCTGGCTTGCGCCCCGGCGACGGCATTGCACTTTTTCTCGAGAATCATCCGCGGTTTTTCGAGATTGTCTGGGCAGCTCAGCGCTCGGGGCTCTACTACACAGCGATAAGTTCACGCCTTACGGCGCCGGAGATCGAGTATATCGTCCACGACTGCGGAGCGAGCGTCTTCTTTGCCTCCCATGCCAAGCGCGACGTCGCCGCGGCGCTCCCGGACCGGCTGTCCGGCGTTCGCCGGCGGATCATGTTGTCTGGTGTCGTTCCCGGCTACGAGTCCTACGAAGACTCCGTCGCAGCGTATCCCGCGCAGCCCCTCACGATCGAGCTCGAAGGGAGCGACCTGCTCTACTCCTCAGGCACCACCGGGCGACCCAAAGGCGTAAAACCACCGCTCACCGGAAAGCCTGCGGGAACCATGCCTGCGCTCCTGCGGCTTCTCACACACCTCTACGGCGCAGGAGCGGACAGTGTCTATCTCTCGCCCGCGCCGCTCTACCACGCAGCGCCGCTGCGCTTCAATCTCTCCGTACAGCGTCTCGGTGGAACCTGCGTCGTGATGGAGCACTTCGATGCTCTTGAGGCGCTACGGTTGATCGAGCGCTACGGAGTGACCTTCAGCCAGTGGGTTCCCACGATGTTCGTGCGGATGCTGAAGCTCCCGAAGGTTGAGCGATCAGGCCTGGATCTTTCGAGTCATCGGGTGGCCGTCCATGCCGCTGCCCCCTGCCCCACCGAGGTGAAAGAGCAAATGATCGCGTGGTGGGGACCGATCCTCCACGAGTACTACGGGGGAACCGAGGGGAACGGGCTCACTGCCCTCGATTCGCGAGAGTGGCTCGCGCACCGTGGCTCCGTGGGAAGACCCGTGCTTGGCGAGGTGCACATTGTCGGCGAGAGCGGCGACGAGCTACCGGCCGGAGAGCCGGGAATGGTGTACTTCGGCAACGGCCCCGCATTCGAGTATCACAACGATCCAGAGAAGACCCGCAGCTCACGCAACGAGAAGGGCTGGAGCACCCTTGGCGACATCGGGTATGTCGATGCGGACGGATACCTCTATCTCACCGACCGCAAGGCCCACATGATCATTTCGGGTGGCGTCAACATCTATCCCCAAGAGACCGAGAACGTCCTGATCACCCACCCCAAAGTGGCGGACGTTGCGGTGATTGGCGTGCCGAACGAAGACTTCGGTGAAGAAGTGAAGGCCGTCGTCCAGCCAGTGGACATGGCCGAGGCAGGTCCTCAACTTGCAAGCGAGCTGATGGACCATTGCCGACAGCGTCTCGCCGATCTCAAATGCCCGCGCTCCATCGACTTCGAGGCGGAACTTCCGCGCCATCCGACAGGCAAGCTTTACAAACGCCTGCTCAAGGACCGCTATTGGAAGGGCCACAAGACCCGGATCCTTTAGGGGGCCCGCTTCACACGACTATTCCTTCGAGGCGCGGAAGACAGTCGGGCGAGGGGAGCTCTCCAGGACTGGGTTCGGGTCTCGCAGCCGTTGCAGCGCCTCCTCCCGGTCCGCGTCGGTGAACTCTCGCGTGGTGACGCACCACTCGACCAGGATCCCGTTTGGGTCCTTCGTGTAGATGGATGTGCACCAGCCGTGGTCGATCTCGGCGACATCCTGGCCATGGGCCAGCCATCGCTGCTTGCACCTCTCGATCTCGTCGAGGCTGTCGGCATGAAAGGCGATGTGGTTGGTCCAATCGGGCAGGCCAAGGCCCTCGGCGATCGCGGGGGACCAGTCGGTAGGCATGCTTGCGTCATGGAGGTCCCAAAACGCAATAAGTCCATTTCCCCCGGTGTCATAGAAAAGATGCTTTGCCCAGCCACCAGTCGGTGTTTTTGCAGCCACGACCTTTTCGAGTCGGAAGCCCATGGCATCGGTGTAAAAGGCATGCGTAGCTGCGATGTCCCGGGTTGCGATCGCAAGGTGGTGGAAGCCCATAGCATCTCCTTCCCTGACTGCGCGAGAAGAATCGCATGCCGGAGCGCGGCCTGACAACCCAGATGGACCTGAGCCGGCGGATCCCATCGCCCCTGCGATCACCCGCGCAAATCTCGGCAAACGGCGAGCCTCGGCTGCATCATCGCGAGGCAAAAGCGCCGCGGCAGGAGCTGCGTGAAGCGTTGCAGCCTTCGCGCCGCAGCCTCACCCGCAATCCCCGCCTGCACCTACCTCAGCCAGCTCTGTCTCGGGAGGCGCTGGGGGATACGCCCAGCGCGTAAGAGGGCTCGATCCCCGCACCGGGTCCCGGGACGACCCTGCGCCCCCCCTCAGCTTTAAGGCTCCTCCCGCCCCGAAACCCCGTTTCCTCCCGCGGGAATCAGGCGCGGAACACTGCAAAATGGCACGGACCATTCCTTCAAAATGAAATGACGTGCTCCGCGCCGACTGCACTGCCATCGCAGGTGCCGCCCCGTGCGCTCTGGGCTCCGGCACGCCGCGTGCAGTCCCGCTCGCATCCGAGACGATGGATGTGCTCCACCCCTACGATTGTCACTGGCGTCGCACGCGGAGCCTTGGGCCGCGGAAATTATCTCTCCACCTGCCAGGATCCGCCGGAATAGCTGGCTCGGAGGCCCCTGATTCTCGCGCCGCCCAAGGCACCGGAGTAGAAGCCTACCCAGCTGCTCGCTTGAGCCCTGACTCGCAAGGCCTCCGCAGAAACCCTCCAAGTCAGCGCGCTTGCGCCGAGCGCCGTTCTCCTGCCGGTCCACTTTCCTCTCTTCGAAGAAGCGCCCTCTTCCGCGGCTGATCCAAACGATGGACACCAACAACCTCACCTTCGCCATTCCCACCAATCGCCTACGAGACGTGGGCGACACCGTCGAGCTCTATGACCAGCACTTCTGGCGGAACGGACATTCCGTCCGGATTGTCGTCTTCGACGATTCCAGCTCTGTAAATCAGGAAAAGTACTATCCGCTGCTTGAGCAGACACACACGCACAACGAACTCTACTACGTCGGTCCACGCGAGAAGGAACAATTTCTCGCGTACCTGAACGGACGTCTCCATGATGGACGCCTTGAGGGTTTGGTGCGGAATCTCTTCCGCCCGAGCTATGGCGGCAATCGGAACTGTACGCTGATGTACACGCTCGGTGGCCTTCTCGTGAGCTCCGACGACGACATGCGGCCGTATGCCTTGATGGAGCCCTCTCCGGAGTCTTTGGAGGAGGACGAGATCTGCCACGGCCGCCTTCACAAGTCCAGCAAGAACGGCTTGGTCCACAAGTCCTTCGACATCATGGCGGCATTCAAGGACGTCCTCGGCAAACGCGTGGCAGATCTCCCGGAGAACTACGAACGCGGTGAGCTGGTGATCGACAGCGCGATGGAACTGGAGACGAACGCCAGCAAGGGTCTCACCATCGAGAATTCGCTCGTCCTCCAGCGCGGCGTCGTGTCAGAGACCGCTGTTGTGAAGATCGCTCAGACGTTTCGGTCCGGTACCAGCGACATTGATGCAATCGATTTTGTAGAGATGTTCCTCGCCGATGAGTCCCAGACCGACCCGGATGTGCTGAATGATCTGTACGTGCTCGTGAACTTTAGACCCGCGGTGACGAACACGAATTGGCGGATGGACTGTGGTGTTGCCGGCTATGACAATACCTTTGGGCTCCCCCCCTTCTTCCCGACACGACTCCGCTTCGAGGATTACATCTACAGGTTATGGGTGCAGCAGGGAGGGGTGGTAGCCGCTCACGTGGATGCCGCTCAACACCACACACGAAGCATCTACATGCGCAATCCACCGGCTGCCGAAATCTTCAATGAAGAGGTTTCGAATCTGATCAAGCGAAAGATCAAAGCCAGTGTGACACGGGTGGATGAGCTGAGTGTTGGCTTTGCTTACGATGGGCAAGTCAGCGCCGCAGACGCGCAGGAGGTGCTCGACAAGATCAGGAACCTGCACGCCCGAGCGGAGAAGGCGATTTCGCGCGCCGCCACTCTGGAACGTGCGGACGCCTTGCGCCTTTTCGCGGCGAACCTGGAGAAGGCATTTTACGGATTCGAGCCGGATTTCTTCCAGCAGAACCTGGTTCGCATCGTGGATGACGTCGTGAGCGTCATCAAGGGATCGATCGAGTTGTGGCCCACGCTCATCGAGATTTGTTACTTTCAAAAGCAGCGGCATGGATTGCCGCAGCTCCGCGTAGGGAACCAGAGGGCCTAAGGCGCACCGCTCGCGTGTCGCATCCATTTTGACCTTCGAACCTGACTGCAGCGCCCAGTTGGCGCCTGCCCGCCTGTGCCTGGAGCCCGGCGCCGCAAGGCGCGCCAATGTGGCGTCCTCGGATCGGCCCGGTGCAGGCGACTACGGACTTGCAGGCTGACGAGCCACCGGTCCTTCCCTTCATCTTTCGCCCTGAATTTCTTTCATGAAATCGATCACTTAGAGCGACTGAGCCGGCAGCGGTTCCTAGCCGTTGGACTTTACGAATTATTTGCGTCTGTAATTCCGGTGATATATTCGCCGGCAATATGTCACCTGAGCGCCGACCCTCGGCGAAGAGCATGAGCCCCCCTTCCCGCTCCTGGGCCGGCCATCCACCTTTGCGCGAAGCCGCCCGCGAGCGACTGCTCGAGGCCGCGGCCCGTTGCATCGCGAGAGACGGCATGCCTGGCGCGAGTATCGCTGCGGTAGCAAACGAGGCCGGCGTCAGCCGCCCCACCGTCTACCGTTACTTCGAGGATCGCCAGGCGCTGATCGGGGCGACGATCTTCTACGCAGCCCGCGGACTCCTCCTGCGCATCGAGGACCAGCTTCGCCGCTACGACACCCCCGCGCAGAAAGCAGTCGAAGTGGTCTGCTTCGTCCTCAAGGAGGTCCCGCGCGATCCCGTGCTCGGCGCGATTTGGAACGCCACATCCCTTGAGGCTTCCGCCGTGGCAGTCACCACGCAACGCAGCGCCGTCTTGTGGGGTCGGCAGGCCGTGAAGGACCTCGTGGAGGCCGCCGCCTGGAACGGCGATGAGGCCGACGAGGCCGTCGAAGTGATGCTCCGCATGGTGCTGTCGCTCCTCGCTGCGCCAGAGCCGCGGCGCACCGAGGACGAGCTGCGTGCTTTTTTGACGCGCCGTTTGGTGCCGGCGCTCGGTCTCGCCACTGCCCAAAACCACTTGAGAGGAGCTCCTCGATGATGCTCACCGATGGCTTCGACCTGATCGACCCGGCACACTATGGGAAGAGTGGCCCGCCTCACGCCTCCTGGACCGCGCTCCGCAAACACTCGCCGGTCCACCGCTGCGAGCCGAGGGGCTACCCACCCTTCTGGGCGGTCACAAAGCACGCGGACATCTGCGAGATCTCGAAAAGCCCCGACACGTTTCTAAACGAGCCAGGCATCGTCCACCCGCGCCTCGACCAGATCGTCGATCGCTCCGGAGGCGTCGGCGCGATGCGCACGATCATCGAGATGGATCCGCCCCGGCACCGCAGCTTCCGCAAGGTCGCAGCCCCCTGGTTCACGCCGCGCGCACTCGGACGCATCGACGCGGCCGTCGATGCGAGCGCACGGGCGATCGTCGACAAGCTGGCAGGGAGAACTGGCGAGGGCGAGTGCGATTTCGCCACCGACGTGGCCGCCGCCCACCCGCTGCGCATCCTCTCGACGGTGCTCGGGGTGCCGCGGGAGGAGGAGCCGCGCATCCTGCGCCTCACCAACCAGCTCTTCGCCAACGAAGACGAGGAGCTCCAGCGTCCCGGGCATGACCGCGAGCAGGCCCTCAAAGAGCTCGGTCTCGAGCTCTATCAGCTTTTCGCGGGAATCATCGAGGACCGCCGCAAGAGCCCCCGCGACGATCTCGCCACCGTACTCGCGCACGGCCAAGTCGACGGCCAACCGATGGGTCCGCTGGAGACCTTCGGCTACTACCTCATCACCTTCACCGCGGGCCACGACACCACAAAGAATGCGCTCGCGGGCGGCATGCGCGTCCTGATCGAGAATCCGCACCAGCTTGAACGCCTGCGCCGGAACCCGGAGTTGGTGGCTTCCGCCGTCGAGGAGGTTGTGCGCTGGGCCACGCCCGTGAACTACATGAGGCGCTGCGCGGCGCAGGACACCATCGTGAGCGGTCAGAAGATTAAGAAGGGCGACTGGCTCGTACTCTTCTACGCATCGGCCAACCGCGACGAGGACATCTTCGACGAGCCCTTCCGCTTCCGCATTGACCGCGAACCCAATTACCACCTCGGTTTCGGTCACGGTGAGCACTTCTGCCTCGGCTCACACCTGGCACGCCGCTCCCAGCGCGCCTTGTTCCGGGAGCTTGCAAGGCGCCTCGAGCACGTGGAGCTCACTGCCGAGCCTCAGTGGATCAAGTCGAGCTTTGTGGTGGGCTACAAACACCTGCCGATCCGCTATCGAATCTCGCCGTCCGCTGGCTGAGCACATCTCGGACCTGGCTTTTGAACCTGCATCCCGTGCGGAGTTGCCCGATCGCCAGACTGAGAGTGTCTGCAGTGTAGGGTCAAATCCACGCGGCTAACCGGGGGGACGGCCGCGGAGTCCTGCTCGCGCTGCGGCTTAGTCTGCGAGCCTGATGCGGCGAACGGCGACCTTTCCTCGAGACTGCAATAGGTTTGAAAATCGAGATTCGCTCTCGCCGTCTCTTTGCGGGCTACTCATCGCGGCCGCTTAGCCTCGAATGTCTGAAGAGCGAGCCTCGCCAGCGTCGACTAGCGGTGCGAAAGCTACGCTGCTTCACCTCGCTGCTCCTCGCCGCGAACGAGCTCGAGTCCGTGGCTTTGCAGGAGGGCATTGAGGTGTGTGGTCACAGCTGCGATGCGCTCGATCGGACGCAAAGTCTTGAGCCGCTTTTGGTCGTCCGCCGGGAGCGTTTCAATGTATTGATTTGCGAGTTCGATCGAGCGGTTGAATTGATCGAGCGTCTTCCAAATGAGGAGCCAGTCCGTTGGGCTCACCACCTTCCCTCCGCCGACCTCGCCCCCGTGATGTTTTGCCATACAGGCCCATCGGGCTTCAACCAAAAAATGCGTGGCCCCCATGAAGAAGGAGGCAAGCTCCGGTGCGATGGAATCCTCAGTGTCGCCCGTGCGACACTCTTGCTTCGTTTTACCAGCGGGTAAATGGGGACGTCCATTGGCGAAGCTACCCGCCGCGGGGCGGAGCGAGCGCGGCAGAGAAACGCATCCCATCCCCTAATCCAAGGGCAGGTCAGTGTTTTTTCGGCCGTTCGCCTGGGGATCCGAGGGGTTTTGCCACGCCCAGCGATGATGCAGCGTTTCCTCGCTTCGAGGCGGAGGTCTGAGGAATCAGGGCGGACAGATAGCGGTCGTCCACTCGGAAGCGCCCGATTGTGGCAAGAGTCCCCCGGTCCGCTTTTAGATCGCCGGCTTCTCGGACACGCGAGGACGTTCCGGCTGCAATTCTGGCAGCGCCTCAACGTGGCGTTTGAGTCCGTCCAACGACCGCTTGAGATGCCGGCGCACTGTCGGCAACGCCAGGCGATCGGCGAGTAGGGCAGCGAATCCGCCCGGGGCATGATAGGTGACCCGAAGTTCAACCTGCGTGCGCTCGCGGCTGAGCTCGCGCAGTCGCCATCGGCCACGCTGATCCACGCCAGTCACCGCTGTCCACGCCATGTCGCCAGGCGGATCGAATTCGGTGATTTCAACCGTCCCGCCGAGCTCTATGAAACCCACCTGCATGCGCATGGCGAAGCGCACACCAACGCCGCGGTGCTTTCTCCCCAGGGCCTCCCAGCGCGTGAGACCGTCCATGAATTCGTGCCATTTGTGGGCGCTCATCAGGTAGTCCCAGACCACCCGGCGCGGCGCCTCGATCTCGGTGGCGACAATGATCCGCATCGCTCAGCCGAGGATGGGTAGGCGGCGCTCCCCTTGGAGCCGGCTCAGGGCCTCTTGCATCAAGCCGACAACCTCCTTGTAGGCAGCCTCCCAGTCAGGCTTGTCGCCGAAACGCGCACGCACATCGATCGGATCGAGAACCTGGATCGTGACCTTCGCGGGGAGCGGCAGGGGAGTAAGCATGTCACCCAGGTTGAGGCCCCAGGGAAGCGCGAGCGAAATCGGAAGAACCTTCAGTCGAAAGAGCTTGTCCAGCCGCAGCCAGCGGGCCAGATGCTCGCCGCGACTCAGGAAGAGTGCGGTCTCCTGTCCGCCGATCGAGACCACGGGGACCAGGGGAACGTCATTGCGGTGGGCAGTCTCGAGAAAACCCTTGCGACCGCCGAAGTCCACCTTCGCCGACTCCCAGCTCGGGCGATGGACCTCGTAGTCGCCTCCGGGATAGACGAGCAGGGCTGACCCTTTTGCGAGCGCACGATCGGCGTTCTCGTGGGAAGCAGCGATGGTTCCGTACTTTCGCAGCCAGCGAAGCCCGGGCAGCGCCATCACCAAGCTATGCGCAAGTTGATAGAAGGGTCGCTCGGCGCCGAAGTACGCCACGAAGGCGATCGTGAATACGATTGTGTCGGGGGTTACGTTCCCGCCAGAGTGGTTCCCGACCATCAATACAGGTCCGGACGGCGGGATCTTCTCGAGCCCGCGCACCTCCGGTCGAAACCAGAGGCTTGTGAGCATCCAGAACCACGTGAGGTTGTCGCGAATGTAGTCGGGATCCCGGGTCTCGAGGTCATCGGCGGTGGCAGCGATCGATGAGTTCATCGCCGCCGTCTTGCGAAATGAATGCCCGTGCAGATCGCTCTGCGAGCGAGCTCTCGGGGCTGGCATCGGTTGGCGATGCTCCCGCGGAGAGCTCATTCGACTTGCCTCCTCCTGAGCGTGCGGATCACCTCATCCATCGACCGATGGTGGCCTCCCGAATCTTCCGCGCCCCCTTCGACGTCTCCACGAACATGTCAAGTCAGTCTGAAGTAGGTTGACAACCGCCTTGCATCTATTCTACGCCGCTGGCTCCCTCATCGATGTCTCTAAGTACGAGATCGTCCGTCTGTCGCGCTTCGTCCTCCCGGTCCGCCCTACCGCTCCTTCTTTCTGCGCTTTTCCATCCTTGCATGCGCATGGAGTCGCTTGCACCCTGCATGCCACTCTTGGGTGCCAGTCCGCAGGGCTGACAGAGGCCTTTTCCGCGCCTATCCGAGGGTGGATGCGCTGTGAGGGGCGGGAGCCTGGTTCCGGCTGCGACAGTTCGCCACGATCGGACGCGCCGGCTCGTCGCAAAACGTCACGCTTTTCGAGTCGCTCCCAGTGGGCCGAGGAGCTTGGTTCTTTGCCGCATGGCGATTCCACCGAGGCGCCTCCTTGCATCCTCGACTGTGATCAATTCCCTCGTCGGTCCCTTTTTTGCTCGGGACATCCCTCTCAATCCTTAGCGATATCCGTTCGGCTCCACCATCCGCCACCGAGGGCCACGAACAGGGCGGCAGTATCGGAGTACCGACTGGCTTGCGCCTGCACGAGGTTGATCAATGCCTGCTGGTAGGCTTGCTCCGCGTTCAGCAGCGCGAGGTAGTTGCTGTAACCAGCCCGCCATTGCCTTTTCGCCAGATCAAGCGTGGTACGTGCGGCGACTTCGGCCGCCGCTGCGGCCTTCAGAGCGTCAGCGTCCTGCTCGAGCGCGTTCAGCGTGTCGGCCACATTCTGAAACGCGGTGAGGACCGCAGCGCGATACTGCTCAGCTGCCTCGACATACGCCGCCTCGGCCGCCCGCTCCTTGTGCATGAGAGCTCCGCCTTGAAAGACCGGGACCAGTACACTCTGACCGAGCGTCCAAAAACCTACGCCCGGCGCGAACATCTGGCTCACCGCCAGCGCAGCGGTTCCGGCATTCGCGAAGATCGTGAAGCTTGGCAGCCGGTTCGCCACGGCAACCCCAATCTGTGCACTTGCCGCATGGAGGTTCTCCTCGGCCTGACGCACATCCGGACGCTGTTCGACGAGCTCAGACGGAAGACTTACGGGCAGCTCCTGCGGAAGTTGCAGACTCGAGAGCTCAAATCTTTGGGTCGAGTACCACTCCGCGAAGTCCGCACTGAGGAACCCTCCCGAGAGCGCCGCCAGAAGATCACGCTGCTGCGCGAGTTGTTTTAGCAGCGGCGGAAGAGTGGCGGAGACCTGCGCGAGCTGTGCCTCCTGCGCCGCGAGATCGAGCCCGCTCGCATAGCCCTTCGAGAATTGCGTGCGCAATACTTCGACCATATCCGTATTGAGCTTGATGAGCTGATTTGTCGCGTCGATCTGTGCTCGCAATGAGGCTTCCTGGATCGCCGCAGCAACCACATTGGCGCTAAGAGTGATGTGGGTCGCCGCGAGGGCGTAGCGCTGCTGCTCTGCCTGTGCCTCCAAGGCTTCTACGCTCCGCCGATTGAGACCGAAGACATCCGGCACGTACGACACGAAGACTTGCGGCGTATAGAGATTGAATAGAAAGTCGTTTGCGTTCGGGACCGGGGAAAGAGCCTCCGAGGTCTGCGAGCGGCTCGCCGAGAAGCTGGCACCCACGCTCGGGAAGAACGCGCCCTTCTGGACTAAGACATTCTCTTGGGCGACCCGCAACGCCGCTTGTGCCGCCTTGATGTTTGGATTGTTCTTGAGCGAGTACTCCACCAAAGTATTGAGTGCTTCCGAGTGAAACAGCGTCCACCACTCTCCCGGAATGTCCCGACTCGTGACAAAGCCTTGCGCTTCTCCGCCGGCCACATTCGTCGTACCGCTCGTAACCGAAAGAGGACCCGCCGTGTAACCGCTGACCGGCGGAGGATCGGGTTTCTGAAAGTTCGGACCGACCGCGCATGCAGCAAGAGGCAGCGCGGCGAGGATTACGACAACTCGCGGGAAGGGCGAGCCGGAAGAAAAAGGGGTCGTCTTCTTGCCCATGTTGTGTAGGTACCTCCGAAGCATTTCTTCAGAATCGATGCGACATCCCAGTTCCACTGATCGCTGCAGTGTCTCTTGAACCTGGGCTCACCGCTCCCCCGACAATCGCCGGAGCAGGACCGCGGGAATGGAGCGCGTGGGGCGGCGACGGCACCGCAGAACCAACGCGCACGGGCAAGGCCGCCGGAGCGTGAGGCTTGTTCATGCTCATTGCACCCTTGGGGCCTGGCGAGCCTCCGAGACTTGCTCGATCACGGCTGCTTGTCGACGGATTCAGACTTTGGGCACGCGCGCTTCGTTCCCGACCTAGTTGCTCCCGTCTTTCTTGGACCGTTTGGGGTCGGTCTTGGCCGGGGCGATGTCTCATTCCAGCGATCTGAGCGTTCTGGGTAGAATGCGCGTTTCTCGTGGACCCTTGGTCACTGGAAAGACCCTTCCCTCGGTTCTCGCCGGAGTGCAGCTTCGCTGCCTTTTCTTCGCTCGTTTGTTTGAAGACATTTCCTTGCTCTTTACGATCGTGAGATTCTCTGACGCCGCCTTGAGCATGGGCCGGGCTCGTTTGCATGCCCGCCTCATCCTTCTCCGGCGCACGGCGACCGTCCTGCTTCCCTTCAAGCTGCTTTGGGCCCGGCCATTTCCTTTTCCCCCCTGGCGGAATACTTTCCCTCCCGTCATAAGGGCGGTCGCTCGGACTCGTCGCTTGCTGCTCAGGCAGCGCCGACGGCGCAGCAAAGCTGACCCCCTGCCATAGGACGGCAGAGCTCATCAGTGTGACCACAATGCCCGCGGCCTTCATCTAGGTTCGCCCTCGACGAATGGAACGGCGACGTCACTCTCACGGCCGACAAAGACCAGCCTAAGGGCTGGCGCCGCAATCAGGAGCATCATCTGGCCGACGAACATGCCTCCCACGATCACCGTGGCGAGCGGACGCTGCACCTGGCTTCCAATGCCCGTGGAAATCGCAGCAGGAAGCAGGCCAATGCACGCGGAGAGCGCGGTCATCATGAGTGGGCGCATTCGCGTCGATGCGGCGCGGAACATCGCGTCGCTTGCCGTTCCGCCGTGGCGCCTCTCGTAGTGGTAGTAGGTGATCATCAGGATGCCATCCATCACCGACACCCCAAAGAGCGAGACGAAGCCGATCGCGGCGGAGATGCTGAACGGGAGGCCGGTGACATACAGTGCCAGGACGCCACCCACCACTGCGACCGGTATTCCGGCGAGCGCCAAAAGGCAGTCCCGCCAGGAGTTGAAGAGGCTGTAGAGCAGGCCAGCGATCAGCGCGAGGCTGATCGGGACTATGACCGCGAGACGCTCCTTCGCCTGTTGCAGGTCCTCGAACTCTCCAGCCCAAAGCAGGCGGTATCCGCTCGGGAGACTCACATTCTTTGCAATACGTGCCTGGGCTTCCCCCACGGTGCTCCCCAGGTCACGGCCGCGGACGCTGAATTTCACCGGGATATAGCGCTGGACGCTCTCGTGATAGATCCATGAGGCACCGTTGTCCAAGCTGATGGTGGCCAGTTCCTTTAGGGGGATGTAGGCATTGCTGCCATTGCTGGCCTTGACATCGCGGATCTTTTCGATGGTGTCACGGTCCTCGGGTGGGAAGCGAACCGCCAGGTTAAACTGTCGATCTCCCTCCAAGACGGTGGTCGCGACAGCTCCGCCCAGCGCTGCCTGGACGACCGAATTCACATCACCAGAGTTGAGGCCATAGCGTGCCGCGGCGGCCCGATCCACCTTGATATTGAGGTTCGGCTGGCCAAGGACGGGGAAGATTCCGAGATCGGTAACTCCCCGGACATGGCTCATCTCGTCTCTGACTTGCGAAGCCAGCGTGGTTAGAGTTTCGAGATTCGGTCCCACGATTTTGACCGAGTTGGCGCCCTTCACGCCCGAGATCGCTTCCTCGATGTTGTCCTGGATGTACTGCGAAAAGTTGAAGGTGACCCCAGGCAATTCGCTCTGGAACTCCGCCTGAATCTCCTCCGTCAATTTCTCCTTGCTCAGGCCCGTGGGCCACTCGTCGTAGGGCTTGAGCGGAACGAAGAGCTCGACATTCGAGAATGGTGACGCATCACTGCCATTGTCGGGCCGCCCGTGTTGGGAGATCACCGTGATCACCTCCGGGTGTCCCAGCAGGATCATGCGCATCTTTCTTGCCGCCGCCTCGCCGTCTTGCAACGAGAGAGTCGGCGGCATCGATGCACGAATCCAGAAATTGCCCTCTTCGAGATGCGGGAGAAACTCGCTCCCAAGCCGTGTCATGAGCACGAGAGTTATCCCCACAAGCGCGGCGGTCATTCCGACCATCAGCTTCCGATGGGAGAGGGAGAAACGCAGCAGCGGGGTGTAGCCACGCCGCAAGAGGTGGACGACGATCGTCTCGGTTTCCTCGAGATGCTCCGGGAGCAGCATTGACGCAACCACAGGCGTGATCGTAAACGTCGCCAACAACGCGCCCGCCAGCGCGTAGCCGTACGTGCGCGCCATCGGGCCAAAGATCTGGCCCTCCACGCCCTGCATGGTGAAGAGCGGGACGAATCCGGCCACGGTGATCAGCGCCGAGAAGAGAACCGCCCGATCCACCTGGAGCGCGCTCACCAAAATCAGCCGCAGGCGATCGGTCCATCCAGCGCCGGCCTCGGCCCCGCGCGTGGGATCCGCGCCAAAGGCCCCATCCGCCAGGCTGCCCAGGAGTGCCCGTTTCCGCTCGGGGCTCGCCTGGACGTTTCGAAAGACGTTCTCCACCAGGATGACGGCAGAATCCACGATGATGCCGAAGTCCACAGCCCCGAGGGACAGAAGGTTGGCGCTCTCGCCCTGGAGAACAAGCAAAATGATGGCGAAGAGCAGCGCAAAGGGGATGTTGAGGCCAACGATGATCGCGCTCCGGAGATTCCCGAGGAAGATCCACTGGATCAAGAAGACCAGGAGACACCCGAAGATCAGGTTGTGGAGCACCGTGTGGGTGGTCACCGCCACCAGTGTCGAGCGATCATAGAAGGGAACGATCTGGATCCCCGGCGGGAGACTTCCGTCGTGATTCATCTTCTCGATTGAGGCTTTGATCTTGGGCACCATGACGTTCGCGTGCTCAACGCGGCTCATCACGACGATCGCCGCTACGACGTCATCATCCTTGTCCCGGCCCGCAATGCCGAGCCTCGGCACGTAACCCACGGTGACCTTCGAGACATCTTTCACAAGGACAGGAATCGAATTCGACTGGGTCAGGACCACATTCTCGATGTCATCGATCCGATCGCCCTTGGTGAGATCGTTCGCACCACCGTCGTCGATCAGCCCGACGCCACGGATGTTGATGGACTGCTGACCCACGCGGATTTCACGTCCACCGACGTTGATGTTCGCGTTGCCCAACGCGGTCAGGACCTGTGGCACCGTGATCCCGTACCCTTCGAGTTTGCGCGGGTCGACTTCGACTTCGAACTGCTTGGTGGTGCCTCCCCAGCTGTTGACTGCGACAATGCCCGGGATGGTCAGCAGCCGGCGTAGTACGATCCAATCCTGAACCGTGCGGAGATTCGTGATTCCGAAATGCTTGGGCCCGATCACCTGGTAGCGAAAGACCTCGCCGGTCAAGCTGGACTGCTGGATCTGGGGGATCTGACCGCCAGGCAGGCTCACATTCTGTTGCAGACTGATCGCGGCCTGGCTGTAGGCAAAGAAGTAATCGATTCCATACTTGAAGGTGACCCGGACGAAAGAGAGACCATAGAAGGACGTGGAGCGAATATTTGCGATGCCAGGAGTCGAGTAGAGCCCGATCTCCATAGGGAGCGTGTAGTAGCGTTCCATCTCTTCCGCGGAGAGACCCGGAGCCTGCGCGGTGATCTCCAGGATGACCGGCGCTGGATTCGGGTACGCTTCAATGTTGAGCCTTTGAAAGGCCAGCAGCCCTGCGCCTGCGAACATCACAAGACCCAGAACGACGACAGCACGGCGGCTCAGGCAAAACGCGATAATGGATCTGAACATGGCCACCCTACCCGAGATCGGCGCCTAATCGCTCGGCGGCGCCTGCAGCATGTTGCTGAGGAATACGCCTCCCTCGGCTACCACTATCTCGCCGGGCTGCAATCCACTGAGGACTTGATAGCGGCCATCCATTTCCAGCCCGATTTTGACGGTTCTCTGTTGGAAGCGATGGTGGTCGGTGGTTACCCACACCGTCGTTGTACCATCGCCTTCATGGACCACGCTGGCCTCAGGGATGGCGGTGCCTTCCACTGGGTCTTGGATCCGAATCACAAAATTCGCGAGCATTCCCGGACGGAGGGCGTTCGTTGGATCCGTGATCTCCGAACGGATCGTGACCGTGTGCGTATTCGGATCCACGCTTGCGTAGATCTTCGAAATCTTGCCCTCAAAAATGCGCTCGGCGTACGCCATGACTCGGACCTTGACCGGCTGCCCGATGCGGTAGAGGGGGCTGTCGCTTTCGGCGACATTGGCCAGCATCCATTTGATCGACAGGTCAGCGACCGAGTAAGGTGCCGGAGGGGTGCCCGGCTGCACCAAAAGACCGGGAGGCGCATTCATCGATGTCATTCTTCCTGTGATTGGGCTGCGGACGACCAGCGCGGGGTCGATTTTGCGCGAGGCGACAATCTGGGCGATTTCGGCATCCGTCTTGCCGAAGACGCGAACGGCGTCTCGCGCGGCTTTGAACGCGCCTTCCGCCGTTTGTTGGTCAGACGTAGCCTGCTCCAACTCCCTTTGGGACACGCCCACATTGGCTGAGTAGAGATCCTTCGCGCGCGCCAGTTCCTTGTTCGTGAGATCGAGCGCGGCTGCCGCACCGATCAGGGCGGACTCCGCCTGGATCAGGTCCGGACTATGGATCGTATAAAGAGCCTGCCCCTTCTGGACCTCATCACCGAGTTCTACGAAGGTCTTTAGGATCTTTCCCTGGTACGGCGGAAACACTTGTACCGAGAGATCGTCGTCGAAGTCGATACTCCCGACGGCCGCTTTCTCCACCGCAAATGGGTACGTTCCTACCGGTTCCATTTTGATCGAATGCAGCTGGCTGGGCGATAGTTCGACTGCCGCCTCTTTCGCACTGGTGCTCGCGGTTGAAGCGACTCCCTCCGGTGCGTACGCATTTGAGGCTCGTCCGCACGCGGAGAGACACGGGCCCCCTGCGGCCGCAATCATCACCAGCGCAAGGAGCGCGCGAGCACCTTTCTCCCTGCATTCCGGAAGACGCCTCACTCGACTGTCCCTCGTCGATCGGCTCCGGCGTGCTGGCTTCAGCCGATCGCCCATCTTTGTGCCGGACCCTTTTCGATGATGGGTACAAGCTTTCTTCTCAAACCTCTGGGTTCGAGAGTCCGATGAGCCTTTGGGGGGAAGATCGGGCACTGGCCACAAAGAACGCACAGAGAATTCGCCCGACCGCACAAAGTTTTCGTAAGGACGACCTGCGGAGGCCGAGATCCTCCCCCGCTGGAGCCGACGTGCGCGGCGGCCCACCACCCGCAGCGCAGCCGGAATCTCCGTGAGTTCAGACGCACCGGAGGGCTCTGGCACTCGCCATCGGACGACTCGGGCTTTGCCTCCACGCCCGCAAAGAGGGTCGCCAGGCTCGCACAAAGAAACCATAGAGAATGCGTCTAACGCACAAAATTTTCGTAAAGAAGCGCCAATCCTCGTTGGAATCGCCTTATCGTCCTCGACATCGGCTCCTCGATGGTGCGGAAGGGAGTTCTTGGAAGGTCTTGCCCTCAGGGCAACGCGGCCGAGGCTCGAGCAGCGCCTGGCTCAGCCGGGCCACCACACACCCGAGGTGAGCGTA
>DOUU01000277.1 GCA_003520425.1 Deltaproteobacteria bacterium | reverse complement strand
CCCTGTCGTAGCGCACGCCTCCGCTCAAGAGCAGATCCGGCGTGAGATTGAGCTCCTCCTGCCCGTAGAGCGCCCAGGCCTCGCGCCAGCTGCGCGTGTTCACGGGCATGGAGGGCATCGCGAGTTGGCTGAAGTTGCTGTTGAGCGACGCGTCGTCTCGACGTAGATCCGTTCCAAAGATGAGCCGGTTTCGGAGCTCAAGGAGAGGAGCGTCGACCTGAATCTGGGTATTTAGCCCGTTGCTTTGTTGGTCGAGATTTCCCGAGAAGACAAATGTTGGATCTCCGAGCGCCGAGCTGTCGTGTTTGTGCCAGGTATAGGGCGAAAAGGTGATCAACAGATTGTCTACCGGTGTTACCTCGAGCGTCAAGCTTGCGTGTCGGACCGTCGCGTCGTCGAAGTTCTGGTTGAGGCTCGGGGTCGCGGCCTGAGGTCCGAGACCGCAGGAGGTCCCGGCAATGATCTCAGAGGCTGTGCAGGGTTCAATCTGGGCGGTGGTCAGGGCACCAGGGATTTGACTCTGATAGTCCTGATAGCCACCCGACAGGGAGAGTGCGATGCGATCGGTAAAGACATAGCGGAAGTTGGTTTCGATGTCCCGCGAACGGAACTCAGCACGGTCTCTGTAGTCATTGGAGCTGTCGTAGTCTGTGAAGAGGGAGGCGCTCAGCGGACCGTCGGTCCCGCCTGCGTGCAGGCTCTGTTCGAACGTGTGATGGCTGCCTCCCACCTTGCCATAGCCACCGTACACGGTGTGGGAATCGAACTGCGGCGTTCCCTCGCCGCCGCGCGTGAAGATCTGAATTGTGCCGCCGGTGGCATTGTCTCCATAGAGCGCACTCGTCGGCCCACGCACGATTTCCACATGGTCGACGTCGTCGAGATCGATGAGGGCCCAATCCGTAGTGGCGGTATTTGGTTCGTTGGTGCGGCGACCGTCCACCAAGACGAGCATGCTCGAACCCCCGCCGCTCCCGTTCGCAAAGCCGCGCGCTTCGACGTCGTAGCCCGTGGGACCTGAAGTCGTGTTGGTGACGAAGATTCCCGCCTCCCGGCGGAGGAGCTCGGGCAGATCGCGGGCTGCACTTTGCTCGATCGTCTCGCGATCGATCACCGTGACATTGCCCGGGGTCTCGAGAACGGTGCGTGAGGCGCGCGTGGCCGTCACCGTGGCTTGCCCGACCGATTGCGGGGGATTTGGGGCCGGGGCTGGATTTTGCGGCGCAGGTGCGGTGTTTTGGGCCGTCTGGTAGGGAGGGGCGGTCGGCTGTGCCGTGGCGTCCGCAGGCGGAGGCGGGTCATCCGCCTTTCCATCGAAAGCGGCGCACAAGGAAGCAAGCAGGATCGAAAGGCACACGCTCGCAAACGAGGGCCGCGCCTTGCGGCCCGGGCGGGAGCGCGAAGCGAGAGCCACCATGGGACCTCCCTTCACCTCCGCGGAGCACGGTGAGGGGACGTCCCCGGTTGGGCTTCGTCTTGACCCGGGACGCCACGCACCGCTCTTTCCACGAAGAGCAGCTGCACGTCTTCACGCGCCCAGGCAGGTCTCCTGGCTGATGGGTGTACGGCGCACGCTCATGGGGCGGGACCCCTCGAGCCGTGNNCCTCGAGCTGTGCCGCGCGCTCCGCCCGCGCCTTCCCTAGATCCATTCGATCCGGTGGCAGCTTTGCGGGGGAGCTCCCCAAACACAGTGGCGGGACCGCGGCCGATTCCGACGGCCTTCCCTTTTCACCCGTGTCGGGCACCTGGGCGACGACACGGGGCCTATAGCACCCCTTTTGCGGCCCGGTCAATCGGCGGGGCGGGCGGATTCGCTTGACCCGGTAGCTTACCGCTCGGTAAGCTGCACCTGCCTCGGGGCGCAGTGCCTCGCAAGGAGACCCGGCATGGATTCCAGCCGCTTCGATACGGATGCGCTCGTTCGGAGCGTGTTCCACGACGACTACGGCCTCGAGGCCAGCAAGCTCGAGGCGCTCTACAGCAAGTCGAAGCGGCACCAATGGAATGCAGAGCTCGACGTCGATTGGAAACAGTTCGCCCCGGACGCGCAGATCCTCGATCCCAAGCGCGACATCCTCTCGCGTCTAGGCTGCGTACGGGAACTTCCCGATGGGACGCGGCGCAAGCTCTACCGCGAAGCCGCCATTTTCACGCTCTCGCAGGTGCTGCACGGCGAGCAGGCGGCCCTGATGACCTGCGGCCAGCTCGTGAATGCGGTTCCCGACGTGGAGGGCAAGTTCTCGGCAGCGGTCCAGGTGATGGACGAGGCCCGGCACATCGAGGTGTTTGCGCGGTATCTCGCGCTTCTTGGCCACTACTATCCGATCGACCCGGACCTCCAGGCCATCGTCCAGCAGCTTCTCTCCGAGCGCGACTGGGAAGCAAAATGCGTGGGGATGCAGGTCATTCTCGAGAGTGTGGCTCTCGGATTTTTCCGGTTGGGCGTCGAGATGTCGGAGGAGCCCGTGCTCCGACAATTCATTGGCCGCGTCCACGAGGACGAATCGCGGCACGTGGCGTATGGCGTCCTCACCCTCGAAGAGCGCATCCCGCAGCTCGATGAATCGACGCGGGAGCGGCTCGAAAATTTCGCGTATGACGCTGTGTGCAGGATCGCGGGTCGCGCGCGGCCAAGCTTCACCACCCAGATGCGCGCCCTGCAAGCTGCGGGCATCGACGCCGCCAGCTTCTTCCCGAAGCTAATCGCCGAGTTCTCGAACCCGGAAGGCATCGACTTTACAGGTCTCGCAGACCCGATTGTGGACACGGTGATTCCGAACCTGATTCGCGTCGGCCTCGTGCCGGAACGCCACCTTCGAGGCTATCTCGCACAGGGCTTCCGCATCGACCTCGCCTCAGGTGTTCTCGAGGACGTGCACACCTTCCATCCCGACGCCAGGAAGGCGCGCGCGGAGCTGGAGGCACAGGGCCAGAGCGCGTCCCGCCCATGGTGAGGGCGGGACACGCGCCGCTTTAGGACCCGAGCACGTCCTGCAGCGCCTCCGCAAGGCGCGCGACGGTCTCCCCGGTCGCGTTCTCGCCCATGAGCCCGACCCGCCAGATCGCTCCGGCGAGCTTGCCAAGGCCCCCGCCCACCTCGATTCCGTGCCGATCGAGCAGGCGCCTGCGCACGGCGGCCTCTCCCTTGCGGAGAACACCCTCGGGCAAGCGCAGCGCCGTCAGCATGGGCAGGCGGTGGGCCTCTGCGACGAGAGGGGAGAAGCCAAACCCTTCTACCGCGCCGAGCAGCGCAGCCGCNNCCACTCTGCGCAGGGCTTCGCCGAGGCCGCGGATGGCAGAGATGGGAGCGGTGTGGTGGTAGACGCGCTCGGAGCCGAAATAGCCGGCGAGCAGCGAGACGTCGAAGTACCAGCTTTGGACGGGCCGCCGGCGCGCCCGTACGCGCGCTAAGACGCGTTCGCTGAAGCTCGCGGGCGATAGGCCGGGCGGGCAGGAGAGACACTTCTGGGTGGCGCTGTATGCGGCGTCGACGCCCCATTCATCGAGGGTGACGGCAAGCCCGCCGAGCGATGTGACGCAGTCCAGCACGAGCAGGGCGCCGGCCTCGCGCGCGGCGCGGGCAATGCCGGCCACGGGCTGACACACGCCTGTCGATGTCTCCGCATGCACAAACGCAACGACCGCGGGGTGTGTGCGCGAAATCGCATCGGCCATCGCGTCATCGTCGAGGGCTGTGCCGGGCTCGGTCTCCACCCGTACGACCCGTCCCCCGATTCGTCCCGCGACGTCGCACATCCGCTCACCGAACACGCCGGCGACTCCGATCACGATGGGGTCGCCCGGCTCGAGCAGATTCGCAAGACACGCCTCCATGCCGCCGCTTCCCGTGGCCGAAAGAGGGATCGTGAGCCGATTCTCGGTCTGGAAGAGGCGCCGCAAGCGCTCCTGGACCTCGTCCATCTCGGCCAGGAATGCGGGATCGAGGTGCCCGACCAGAGGCTGGGCCAGCGCGGCCAGGACCGCGGGATGGACGTTCGAGGGGCCCGGGCCAAGGAGCAGGCGAGGCAGGGAGGAAGGACTCATGGCTACATCTTATGCGCGGATCGGTTGACACTGAAGGGATGGGTCCGTACTTTTCCGCAGACCGGTATCTCGCATGCGCCGCTCGTCCTCGCGGCGCGTCACTTCGATCCTCCCCGGGAGACTCTGCGCGCGTGAAGCGCTGGCTCGTGGCTGTTCTCGGAATCGCTTTGGCAGTCGCGGCGTTCTTCGCTGTTGCGACGGGACGGCGTGCCGCTCTGCCGGCAAAGCCGCATCCCAACGCCCTCCCGCACGCAGAGATTGACGATGCTTCCCGCGCACAGCTCGAACGCGTGATCCGCGACGCAGAGCGCGAGGGACCCCATTCAAGGTGAGTGTGTTCCTGCGGACCCGCGAGAGCTACGAGAAGGAAGAGCTGGAGCGGCTTGCCCCGTATGCGGTCAAGAGTGCTGAATCCAAAGGGCGCATCGTGCCCGAGGCCGCCCACGCCTATCGAACAGCGTTCCAGCGCGACCGGGACCGGGTCGTGCACTCACGCGCCTTCCGGCGCCTCGAGTACAAGACGCAGGTGTTCGTCTACCACGAGGGTGACCACTACCGTACACGCCTCACGCACAGCTTGGAGGGAGCCCAGATCGCTCGCACCATGGCGCGAGCCCTCCGGCTGAACGAGGACCTTGCCGAGGCCATCGTCCTCGCACACGACTTGGGTCATACCCCGTTCGGTCACGCAGGCGAGCGTGCGCTCCACCGCCTCTTGAAGGACGCGGGAGGGTTTGATCACAACCGTCAATCCCTCCGCGTCGTGGACCTCCTCGAGGAGCGATACCCCGGCTTCCGGGGGCTCAACCTGACCCAGGAGACGCGCGAGGGGATTGTGAAACATGGAGCGTCCTGGGAGCACCCGGTACCGCTCCCGCCGCAGACGCCGGAGCGCTCGCTCGAGGCGCAGCTGGCCGATCTCGCGGACGAGATCGCATATACCAACCACGACCTCGACGATGGGCTGCGCTCGGGTCTGCTCACGCTCGAGATGCTCGAGCCGTGCGACCTGTGGTCGCAGATGCGGCGCACCGTAGAGCAGCGCACCGCGGGTGCGTCCGAGGGGGTTTTGCGCGCGCAGATCATTGTGGCACTCATCAACCGGATCGTGACGGACGTCGTCGAAGAGAGTGCGGCGAGGTTGGACCAGCTCGGCGCTCGATCGGTCGATGAGATTCGGGCCTCGACGACTGCTCTTGTCCGGCCTTCGGATGAGATCGCACAGGCGGCACGGAACCTCAAGCGCTTCCTCTTCGAAAACCTCTATCATCACCCCCGGGTGCTGCGCATGAACCGCAAGGCGGAGCGGATCCTCGGAGATCTGTACCGAATCTATCGGGACGATCCGCGTCAGCTGCCAAGGCACGTGACCGCAAGGTTCGCAAGAGACGGCGAAGCCCGCGTGATCGCCGACTACATCGCTGGGATGACCGATCGGTTCGCTCTTGCCGAGCACAAGAAGTTGCTGGATCCGCATGAGCCCGTCTGAGGCGCTGGCGGCGCCGCTGCAGGTGGTGTTCGTAACTGCACCCGACCCTGAGGTGGGGAGACGCCTTGCGCGAGCCTTGGTGGAGGAGCGGCTTGCGGCCTGCGTCAACCTTCTGCCCGGCGTTCGCTCGACCTATCGGTGGGCGGGGGCCGTCCAAGAGGATGATGAGGTATTGCTCGTGATCAAGACGAGGGAGGACCGCCTGGCCGCCTTGAGCAGGCGCGTGCAGGAACTCCATCCCTACGAACTCCCCGAGCTGATCGCGGTCGGTATCCTCGGCGGCAGTGAGCGCTACCTCGCTTGGCTGCGCGAAGAGGCGGCGCCGTGAGCCTCGCGGAAGCACTCGAGGGAGCTGCCTCGGCGCTCCCTCAGCTTGGGGACTCGATCCGTCCTGCCAACGGCGATCCGTCGCGGGTCTTGGCGGCGCTCGGACCCGCCGATCGCGTAGCGGTCCTGACCTGGCTGCTCTCCCACGAGCCGGATGCCGGTGCCGAACTCGCCAGTGCTTGGTGCGACGAAGAATCGGGACTCCAAGCCCTGTTTGGCGTGGAGGAGGCCGCACTCGCAAAAGCAGGCCGCAAGGCGCTGCGACGCGTGCTCCACGGGCTTCGGGCGCGCGGCATCGCCCCGCCGCCTCCGCCTCCGCGAAGGGTTGTGGCGACACTCCCGCGAGTCGAGGAGGCGATTGAGGCGGCCTTCTTCTCGCCGATCGATCCATCGGGTGCGCGCGTCGCCTACCTTGTGGAATCGGCCGCAGGAGCGGGAACACACATTTTTGAGATGGTGCTCGACGAAGAGCGTGGGGTGGTCGAGTTTTCGGCCTACACGGCGACGCGAGGCGAGGCCCGACGCTTCGTGCGAACGGCCCTGTCGCGGCAGGGCTCGCCGACAATCGAGGTGGCGGCCGATTCCCTGCGCGCACTCGTCGCGCGCATCGCCGCGGGCCAGCCCTCCGATCGCGCCTTCCCGCGCGCCTTCGCCGAGTGGCGAAGTCGTGTCACGAGCCACGCCGCCGACGCGCGCACTCCGGGTGAGCTCGCGCGGGAGGGGCTTCGGGAGCTCTCCCATGACACGGGCAAACGCGCAGCCGAGCTCGTGGTCTCCGGCGAGCTCGGGCCCTGGCCCGCACCCCCGCCGGTGCTTCGGAAGGCGGCTGAAGCGCTGCAAGAAGCGATGAAGAGCCGACTCATCGTCTCCGGCGCGCAGCGCCGCGATCGAACCGAGGCTGCCCTCAAAGAGGCGATCGCCCTGATCTTCGACCCGGCGCGGACCGAGCGTACGGCGGCGCGGCTTGAGGAGACGGCCTACATATTGTGGAAGAGGGGGAAAGAGGACGACGCCAGGTCGTGTCTCGCAGCCGCGCGCGGCCTGCGAGAGAGTTCGGCCGCGGACCAGCCGGTGGCGCGAGCCCTGGTGGAGACCACGCTCGGTCCTGTGCTTGAGAAGCTTCGCGAGGAGGAACAATCCTCGCTCATCGTGAAGCCGTAGGAGGAAAGGTGCTGCTGGCTCAGGGCAAGGTCTGGCGCGTGTCGCTCGCGCGGGGGGCAGAGTCGGTCCTCCTCGGCATCTTGCGAGAGGGATTGCCGGAGGACCTCGGAGAGATGCGAGACCTGCGCTTTGAGGTGCCGCTCAGTCGCTGGAATCGGTTGCTCAAGCACCTGCTCTCCGATCGCAAGCTCGTGGGCGGGATGCTTCTCGATTTTGCGAGTCAGAAAGATCTGGTGGCGGGCGTAGTTGCGAACGACCGCCTTCTTGCCGAACTTCAGCGCGTCGTGCTTGAGGCCACCGCCGCCCTGGTGGAGGCCGGAGCGCTCGTGCTCACACCCGCGGGCGCGGAAAGCAGCTAGCGGGACAGGAGAAATTCTTGATGCGGAGAAGGTTCGGACGTCGGCGCCGTGGGGGAAGCGGCGACGACGGGCACTTGAGCGGCATTGATCCGCAGTGGCTTTCGCGGGTGGGCGAAGACCCCCGCATCCCCGCGGTCTCGCTCGCACCGTTGGTGGCGGAGGAGGTTCCGGCGAGCCTTGCCCTCCTGGGCAGTGGCGAGTCGGAGGCAGGGGAGCGCTGTCTTGTCGCAGTGTCGCGTTCGGGGGGGGACGCGCTGATCGCGGCCGTCGCTGTGGCCTCCCGGCTCGCGGAGCAAGAGGGCTTCCAGGGGACAGCGGTGGCGGTTGCGCCCAGCTGGAGCCTGGCCTCTCGCCAGCGGCTCGGGCTCGTGGGTGAGTTGCCCTTTGCCCTCCGCGCCGAGACGCTCCCTCAGCTCGAAGCACTTCCTACGACCGTCGAGGCGGAACCCATGGGCCCTCCTGCGGTGGTCGCTCCCTCCCAGGTGCATCGCCACCTCGCGCGCCCCGCGGATCAGGAGCTGTGCCGTCGCGCGCTCGCGGCGATTTCAGGCCTTGCGGCGAAGCACGGCGGCGCGGTCCGCGGCGTGGGGCGCTCGGTCGAGCTTGTACTCCTCGCTCGCCGCGTGGCCGCTGTGCGGGTGGACGAGGACGGCGTGCTCCTTGATACCTGGGTCGGGGGCCGGCGCACGGAGCGGCTGGCTGCGGAGGCCCTCGCCGATGCGCTCGATCGCCTCGAGGGTTCGCTGCGCAAGCACCTGAATGACCGTGAGGTTCGCGACGGCGAGCTCGGCCTGCGCTCGCGTCTTGCCCCGCGCCTCGCGGAGGCCGCGGGCCTGCGCGCGATCGTGCGCTGGCCTCTCGGCGGGCGGGACGTCGACGCTCTCGATTTCGCTGCGGTAACGGCCGCGGGTCGCCCCGCCGTGGGTGCCTTGCGCGCGCAGCTCACCCTCTCGGCCCTCGGACCGATCCTCGACGCCGCCACGGCACTTGCTCCGGCGCTCCCCGGCTTGCTCGAGCCTGTGCCGCCTCCGGTCCGGCTCGAGTCTCCGTGCCTTGTGCTCGGGGCGGAGCGATATGAGCCGGCCGTCACTCGGGTGTTGGGTGTCCTGGCCGTGGAAGTGATCCGATACGAAATTGCGGGGGCGGGCAGTCGCGAGCCGGAACTGCGCCTCATCACGGGCGCAGGCAAAGGGGCAGAGGCACAGGAGCCCGCACCCCTCGCGCGCCCCGCGCGCGTTGCACCTTCCGCGCCGCCCCAAGAGCAGGCTCCCCGGGCGTACGGCGGAGCCCGCCGTGCGGAACGGCCAACCACGGCCCCAGCCGCAAGGCCCGCGGGGGAGCGCCCCGGGGCAGCGGAGCCGGAGGAAGAGGGGCTTCCCGGCTTCTCGGAGTACACGCCGTCACCCTCCCCCCGACCTAGAACACGCGAGCCCGAAGCCGCGCCGCGCGAGCGTGCCCCGGCCCCTCGCTTCGAGGAGGTGTCGCTGTTCGAGCTAGCGGAAGAGGAGGCCGGGGGAGCGGGGCCAGGAGAGGACCTTGAGGGGCGTCGCAGGCGACGGCGCCGCCGTGGTCGCGGACGCGGCCGCGTGCGTCGGGGAGAGGGGGGCGAGGGCGAGTCCGGTGGCCCCGAGGAGGCTACCGCTGAAGGCGAGCGTCCACTCCCTCCTCCGGCCGGCGAGCCCGAACTCGAGGAGGAGTCCGAGCTCGGAGAGACGCTCGCGCCCCTTGCGGGGGACGTTCCCGAGTTCGTTGAAGAGCCTGAGCCCTCGTATGACGAGGAGGAAGAAGGCGAAGAAGAGGCCGACCCCGAACGCGAACGGATGCGGCGCGAGCGCGAGCTGCGCCGGCGCGCACGGATCGCGAAGGTCGAGCCCCTTCCTGAGCCTGCACGCCCGGCAAGGCCGCCGCGCCCGCGGCGAGCCGCGATCGTGGCCCACGCGGATCGTGACTCGCTCGCTGCAGCGACGCTGCTCGCTCGAGACCTTCGCATGCTGGAAGGCATCTGGGTCTACCCCCAACCCGATCTCATGACGTTCTTCCGGGGGGTGGCTCCAGACCTGCGTGAGGAAACACCGATCTACGTGATCGGATTCATGGCATCCCCAGCGCGAGAGACGATCCAGACAGCGAGCCTGTACCGCGACCGCATCTTCTGGTTCGATCACCACGAGTGGCCGCCGGAGGACATCGAGGCCCTGCGCGAAGCGATCGGTCGCGAGGCAGCACACATCGCGCCACACACCCGCAGCTCCATTCCCCTCGTGCTTTCCACCTTCACCCGCCGCAGCCGGTTCTCTGACAAGCTGGTGGATCTCATGATGGGTCGGTTCACGCAGCACGACTTCGAGCGTTGGGGTCGCGTCTGGTGGTCGCGGCTCGAAGCTGCCGCCGCGCGCTCCGGTGACCGCCGCGCGGAGCTCGAGCCGCTGCTCGCGGGTCGCCCGAGCGACCTGTCCCGGGATGCGGCGCTTGTGGCCTGCCCGCCGCTGCCCGCGGAGGCGGATTTTGTCGCCGGACGCGATTTTCGACTCGTGCACTTCGGGGGCTACGTCCTCGTGATGGTGCCGGTGCCGGCAGGGCTCGACGCCTTTCTTTCCGCACGCATCGCCCGAGAACGCTACGCCGCCGAACTCTCGTTGGCGTGGACGGAGGGAGAGGAGAGCTTTGTCTTGGGAGGAGACGAGGGCTCGACCCGGCGCTCCCTCGACCTGCTCGGCATGGTCGAGCATCTGGTCGGAAAGCACGGCTGGATTGAGCGCCTGCCCGATGCAGACCACGTCGCGCGTTTTCGGATCCGAGGGGTCGCTGCGCACTCCGAACGCATCGACGAGGCACTGGCGGAGATCGCGATGGGGCGCTCCATCCTCGAGGGCTGACACGCCTGAGCACGGCGAATCTCGTCGAGATCTTCTCGTCCGTACAGGGTGAGGGCCCTCACGTCGGTGAGAGCACGCTCTTCGTGCGCCTTGGCGAGTGTGACCTCCGCTGCAACTGGTGCGACTCCGCGCACACCTGGCGCCCGGCACGTGAGTGTCGCATCGAGACGGCGCGCGGAAGTGTGCGCTTTCGCGTTCGGCCAAACCCGGTGCCTCTCGAAGAAGTCCTCGAGGCGGCCGACCTCCTCGAAGCGCGATCGCACCGATTCGTGAGTCTCACGGGAGGAGAACCTCTCCTGCAACCGCACGCCGTGGACTTCCTGGCGCGGGGTCTGCGGGCTCGCGGCCCCCGAATCCTGCTCGAGACCCACGGGATCGCTGTGGATTCGCTCGCCAAAGTCGTGGAGACGATCGACGTCGTCTCGATGGACTGGAAACTGGCGAGCGACGTACGCCGAGAGTCGGACCCAAGGAGCGGCCCGAGCGCGGATTTCCACGAGCTGCACGAGCGGTTCCTGCGCGTTGCGCTCGCCGCACCCGAGGTCGTCGTGAAAATGGTGATCGCTCCCTCGTCACGAGACGAGGAGATTGACGAGGCTTGCCGGCGCATCGCCCTGGTGTCGCCCGCGACCCTTCTTGTGCTCCAGCCCGTGACCCCGGCATTGCATGTCCGCGAGCGACCCACNNCCACCGCAGAGCGCATGCTCCGCCTGCAGCAGCGTGCGGCCCGGGTCCTAGCCGATGTTCGTGTGATTCCCCAGACCCACAAGCTCTACGGGGCCTGGTAACGCGGGCTTGCGTCACGAACTCAAGTGTGACCGACCTCGGGTCGATTCAACACCCCAGGGGGCGAGGGCAGCGGGGACGGTGTGGAAAAAGGCACACGAGCGAGGCGCATCAAGCGGCGGATTACCTGTGAGCTTGTGATCAACGGCAAGCGGCAGTCGGGCATTGTGCTCGACATCTCGGTGAGCGGCATGTTCGTCCAGACCGCAGCAAGCGCCGCCCTGAATCAGGAGGTCGAGGTCCACCTTGCCGCGACCCGAGCATCGCCGGAGCTCGTCGTCCGGGCACGGGTGGCGCGCGGCCGGCGCGTTCCGCCCCAGCTTCTGGCTGCAGCAGGAGGCGGACTCGGTCTGCGCGTCATCAACCCTCCCCCGGCCTATGCGCAGCTCATCGGAGAGGCGGACGAGGCAGCTCCTTCGCCGACAGCCCCTTCGCCGGGGGTCGCGACATCGCCCGCAAGGCCAGAGCCCCCCCCCGCGCAGCGGCGCTTCCAGGTGCGGCTGCAGGCGACCGGGAGCACGCGCTCGCGCCTTCTCACGGTCGAGAGTCCCGACGCAAAGAGCGCGCGGTCGAAAGCCTGTGCAGTCGTGGGCCCGGGCTGGGACGTGATCGACGTGACGGAGGCGCCCTAGCTA
>DOUU01000362.1 GCA_003520425.1 Deltaproteobacteria bacterium | reverse complement strand
GCGCGTCGCGTCGTGGTAACGAAGGCAGTCGCATCGGCCCTCACCATTGGCAGCGGCGGCTCCGCTGGGCGCGAAGGGCCGATCGTCCAGATCGGCGCTGGCGTCGGATCGGCGGTGGGACAGCTCCTGCGGCTTCCGGCGGATCGCCTGCGCACNNGCCGCCGCTTTCAACGCGCCGATCGCGGGGGCCTTCTTTGCCCTGGAGGTGATCTCGCGCAATTTCGCCACAGCGACCTTCGCGCCGGTCGTACTTTGCGCGGTCTTCGCGACGATCGTTTCCCGACTCTACTTTGGTGCGGCGGCCGCTTTTATCGTTCCGCCCTTCCGTTTGGGCGCTTGGTGGGAGACTGTCCTCGCCCTGCCCCTTGGCCTCTTCTGCGGTCTCGTTTCGGTGGGTTTCGTCGTGCTGATGGCACAGTTCGAGCATCTCTTCGCGCGTCTCCCACTCCCTAAGCCCCTAAAGCCGGCACTTGGGGGTTTTTTGATGGGAGTCATGATCCTTGGCTCCCCCTTCGGTCTGGGCGCTCACCTCTACGGGATCGGCTACGAGACGATGGACCAAACACTCTCCAAGTCCCTGATGTGGGAGAGCCTGGCGATCCTGCTTCTCCTCAAGCCTCTCGCCACCTCGATCACTCTCTCGTCCGGCGGATCGGGCGGCGTCTTTCAGCCTTCGCTCTACATTGGGGGTCTTGCCGGCGGGGTGTTTGGCTCCCTCGTGCCCTATATCGTCCCGAGCGCCACCATGGGACCCGGAGCCTGGGCGCTGGTCGGGATGGCCGCCGTGCTCGCCGGAACAGCCCACGCACCCGTGACGGCGATCCTGCTCGCATTCGAGCTCACACAAGACTATGCGGTCATTCTACCTGTGCTCGTCGCTTCCGCAGTCTCGACCCTCGTGGCTCGCCGGCTTTACCGCGACTCGATCTATACCGAAAAGCTGAGCGCACGCGGGATCGATCTCGATCGGCGGGACGACGTGATCCTCCGCGGCGTTCAAGTTGGCGACGTGATGCAACCCGACCCGCCGAACGTGCGCGTGGACACGCCCCTCGAGGTGGTCCTCACGCGATTCTTGGACAGTGAGCTTGGGGTCGTCTTCGTGATTGATGCGGATGGCCGTCTCGTCGGACAGGTCTCGATCCACGACGTGAAGGCGAGCCTCGGCGAGGGTGCAACGCTTGGCGGTCTTGCGGTGGCCAGCGACATCTCGGAGTACGCCGCCACGACGCGGCCCGACGCAAGCGTCGCCGACGCCCTCGACAAGCTCACGCGAGAGGGACGCGACGTATTGGGAGTCGTCGACAACGAGGGTCGCCTTCAGGGTGCGCTCACCGCGCGCTCCATGATGGATGTCTTCGCGCGCGAGGCGCTGCACAGGGAGTGGATTGGCGTCGTCTCTGGATCTCATCTGCACCGAGACGATGAGAGATTGCGCTTGGTGCGCGGCCTCGAGGTGCGTGCTTTCCCAGTGCCGCGCACCCTCCTCGGGGAAACTCTTCGCGCGCTGAATCTTCCCGGCCGCTGGAGCCTTTCCGCCATCGCCGTGCGTCACCATGGTATTGACGAGCGCGTGGATCCCGACCGTCCCTTTGAGAAAGGCGATGTACTGCTGCTGATGGGAGAGCCACAGCATTTCTCGCAATTTACCGAAAGCTTGCGGCGCAAGTGAGGGAGGTAGCTCTAAAGCGACCGTAGCGAGCACGGACCAAAATCCGCCTGGCCGACAGGACTGGAGGTTTCCGAACTTTTCGGCCGCGAAGGTAGAATCCCAGCTGACTTCCCACGCCGGAGTCGCAGCCGTTTCGTCGGATGATGTCTGGAACAAAGATGCGGTCNNAGGGCTTAGGTTCGTCCATAGGAGGCAGTGGAGGATGTGTCCGGAAAGGTGGAACGCGAGACTCTTCTGCAGCTGATTGATAGCGGCGAAATCTCCTTCTGCACGCGCCTCGCTCAGCTTCTCGAGGGTGGCGTTCGCTCCCTTCACGTACCCGGCATGGTGCTTGTCATGATGCAACGCCGAGAGATTCGCCGAGTAGTGCGGCTCGAGAGCGGAGTAGTCGTACGGAAGCTCAGGAAGCGTGTACTGCGCGATTCGATACCTCCTTCGATAGTTGGAAATGTCGTTGAGGCCGCGCCCAACGATGGAGGAAGAGCTCGCCGTGCTCCTCGTGTCCGAAAAGCTGGGTCGCCGACGAACCAGAGGTGTGTCTCGAATCCAAGCTCGGCAAGGCGTATGCAAGGCCCTCGACGCGGCTGGCCAGTCCGCCGGCACGCGAGTAAGGATCAGGGCCTTCGAAGGAGAGCACGTGGAACTGCATGGGGGGGTCCCCACGAAGTACCGAGAGACTAGACGGAGGAGTGGACCGTGTAAAGGTTCCCGCAGCACCGCCCGCCTCCGCTTGAGCTTGTACCTAAGGGGCTCGTCTGGCAGGTACTCCGACTCGATCCAGCATCCGAATGCTCATCCGACCTTTACCGACGGACCCCGTCGGTCCACGGCTTCGGCTGGTGTCGTTCGTCGGAAGAGCGAGCTTCGGACGTTGATATAGGGGTAACGCCGATCACAAACTTGGGATCTCCGTGTCCACGTTGCTGCCGCTGGCCATTCTGCGCTCCCGATCCCTCGACGGTCCGAGCTGGCGCTGGCGCACGCGATTGGGATCGGTTTCTAGAGGCCGATGTTCCCCGCGGAACTGATCAAGAACGCTCCAACCCCGGACTTAAAAGGCCCGCATATCCGTACCTGCTGTCGCTCGATTCCCCTCCCGTGCCTATCTGCGTCGGCCCACCGGCTACAACTTTTTCTCGACCTTCTTCCACTCGGCCTTGAGCTTCTGCCAGAACGACGCCTTCGGGGATTTCTGGCACTCCTCAATCACTATCGGAACCACCGATTCTGTCCCTTCGATGTCCACCACACTCGCTTCGGGCTTGCCTCCTTTGGCCAAGGGCGTCGCCCAGTAAACCACTTTGGGCTTGAAGGTATCGTCCACCGCAAGAAAGTCCTCACAAGTCCACTCACTCAGCGCCTTCTTGGGGGCGGCGGGTTTGTCGGTCGCGCCTGCGGTTCCTGCGACCATGCCCGCGATAACCATACCGAGAACAGTGCATTTCGTGTACAAGACCATTCCTCCCTTCGACTTCAAACTCGCAATTCCTTCCGAACCCTGCGTTTCCGTCAGCCCCCCCCACACCGTCGTGAAGCGGTGCCCCGCATCATGGTACGATGTGTCTCAAGCATCAAGCGGAAAATCTAAATCCTTGTGTGGTAAAATTTCGACTGGATCCAGCAACTGGCCGCTTCATGTCATCGCCGCAAGAAAGGACTCTGGACGTCCATCGAGATATAACTGTGTCGACCAAGGCTCGAAACCACGCTGCCCATGTTCATGCCGCCGCCGTTGTCCCCTTCGGATATCTCGGCGGACCGCGCCGGCGCAGGGAACCCGATTGACCGCCTTGGCACAGTGATCGCGGCAGGCATACTGAGTCTCGGCTAGCGTAAAAGAGCCCGCACGAACGACCAGCGTCGTGGCCGTTCGCCATGGATCACTCAAGTTAGCCATGGATCACTCAATGACCGAGAATCTGCCTGCACAGTCGCCCCGTCCGAGAATGGTGCGGCCGAAGCCCCCCGCAGAGGGACCATCGCCCGGCCAGGACCAGATGAATCCGCTCTTGTGGATTTTCTTCGTCCTGATAATCGCATGGAACGTGCGGGCGTTTTTTCCAAGGCCCAGGACCGCATAACAACCGATCGTGTTCATTGACGAGCTCGACGCCGTCGGGCGTCGGCGTGGCGCGGGCGTTGGTGCTGTCAACGATGAGCGCAGGCAGACGCTCAACCAACTGCTCGTGGAGATGGATGGCTTCGACGAGCGCCAGCAGGTGATTCTGCTCGCGGCGACGAACCGGCCCGACGTCCTCGATCCTGCGCTGCTGCGTGCCAAGCGATTCGATCGGCAGGTGGTGGTGCCCCTGCCGGACTGGCGCGGGCCGACGTTTACGCGCTGGGCACGACGCAGTCAGATCAATGTTTCTCGCGAGTAGGTCGCAGTCGGCCCGGTCAGAGCGCGCGGTGAGCTCGAAAGGGAATACAGCCTGCTCGGGATCTTCGCCTGGGCGGCGGTCGTCGGCGCTGGCGCCGGTCTCGTGGGTGCAGTCTTCCGAATGCTGGTCCATGGCTCCGCGGAGAGGCGGGGCGCTCTGTTCGAGCCCGCAGCATCGCGCGGAGGCATTTCGCTCGTGCTGTCGATTGGCTCGACGGCCTTGATGACGACCCTCGCCCTCTTTCTGGATCGACGTTTCGCCCGCGAGGCCGCCGGTAGCGGAGTACAGGAGATTGAGAATGCGCTCGAGGGTGCGCGCCCGCTTCGCTTAGCAGCGGGTCCGCCCGATCAGATTCTTGAGCGGCTTGGGCGGCGGCATGGTGCTCGGCCGCGAGGGCCCAACGATCCAGATAGGGGCAGTTTTGGAAAAATGATTGCCGACCTCGGAAGACTGCCGTTTGCGGTCGAGCGGACTCTGGTTGCTGCGGGAGCCGGCGCGGGGCAGTCTTCAACGCGCCGCTTGCAGGGATNNTCCGTCCAGGCGGTGGTCATCGCCCGTGCAACGGCTGACATTGCGAATCGGGTACTCACAGGTAAGGGACCTACGATCTCCATCCTACGTCTGATGCACCTCCCCTCGCCTCCATTTGGCTATTCCCGATCTTCGCCGCCGTCTTTGGCTTTCTTGGGCTGGCCTTCGCTCTTTCCCCCGTATGGAGGCTCGCCGCCTTCGGCAGCCTGACAGGATGGGCCGACCGCCTAGGAGGTCCGATCGTCGGTCGAACAA
>DOUU01000129.1 GCA_003520425.1 Deltaproteobacteria bacterium | reverse complement strand
GCGGCGGCAGGAACTCAACGTTTTTCGCATGCGGCTGCTCGGGGCGGAAGTGCGAGCCGTGGAGGCCGGTTCATGCACCTTGAAAGATGCGATTAACGAAGCCATGCGCGACTGGGTCACGCACGTCGCGACGACCTACTACTGCATCGGCTCAGTCATGGGTCCGCATCCCTACCCCACAATCGTGCGTGATTTTCAGCGCGTGATCGGCGTCGAGGCGCGCCGTCAGATGCTCGAGGTCGAGGCGCGACTGCCCGACGTGGTGGTGGCATGCGTCGGCGGTGGTTCGAATGCCCTGGGGATCTTTCATCCCTTCCTCGGGGATGAACGCGTTCAGCTCGTCGGCGTCGAGGCCGGGGGCGAGGGGCTCGAGTCGGGGCGGCACGGCGCGACCATCAGCGCCGGCGTGCCCGGCATCGTGCACGGAATGAAGACGCTCGTGCTCTCGGACGATGACGGCCAGATCTTCGAGGCGCACTCGGTATCGGCCGGGCTTGACTATCCCGCGGTCGGACCGGAGCACGCGCAGCTTCACGACAGCGGGCGGGCGCAGTACGTGACCGCCACGGACGCCGAAGCCCTCGATGCCTTCCAATGGCTCGCGCGGATGGAGGGCATCCTCCCCGCGCTCGAATCCGCCCATGCCGTGGCGCACGTGCGAAGGCTCGCACCGACGCTGCCCCGGGAGGCGGTGGTGCTTGTCAACCTCTCCGGCCGCGGCGACAAGGATGCGCCGCAGGTCCGCGAGATCCTTCGGGCAAGGGCCGCCGGGAAGCACTAGAGAGGCAATGGGCCGAATCAGCGAACGTTTCCGCGTGTTGCGCGGCCGAGGCGAGCGCGCGCTCGTGCCGTTTGTAACCGCTGGCGATCCCGATCTTGCCACCACCGAGGCGATCATCTTGGCCTTGGCGGAGTCGGGCGCCGACTTGATCGAGCTCGGCGTCCCGTTCTCCGACCCGATTGCCGAAGGCCCGACCATCCAGCGAGCCAGCGAGCGGGCGCTGCGCGGCAAGACGTCGCTTCGGCGCGTCCTTGCCCTCGTGAAGGACCTGCGCCCCAAGGTCGAGATCCCGCTCCTCTTGATGGGATACGCCAACCCCTTCTACGCCATGGGGGAGGAGAACTTCGCGAAGGCCGCAGCCGAGGTGGGCGTGGACGGCATCATCGTCGTCGATCTCCCGCCCGAGGAGGGATCGACGCTCTTCGCCCAGGTGGAAAAGCGCGGCATCGACCCCGTCCTGCTTGCGGCCCCGACCACGACGCCCGCGCGCCGGGAGATGCTGGCGCAGTGCACGCGGGGTTTCCTCTACTATGTGTCGCTCACCGGTGTGACTGGAGCCCGCGCGGTGCTTGCCCAGGGGATCCGCGAGAGTGTCAATGCGGTCCGGCAGGTCTCGCAGATCCCCGTCTGTGTCGGCTTTGGCGTTTCCACGCCGGAGCAGGCGCGGGAAATCGCCGAGTATGCGGACGGCGTCGTGGTGGGGAGTGCGCTCGTAAGCCGCATCGCGAGCGCATCCTCGCGCGAGGACGCCGTCGACGCGGCGGCGCGATTCGTGGCCGAACTCAAGGCGGGAATGGGCGCCCGCTAATCGCCGGCTCACGCCGCGGGGACCGCGCTCCGTTCGGGATGCTGCGCGACGGTCGCGTCCGGGGGCGCCTTCACCCTCCGTGCGTCCGTCTCCTACGTCGCTGGGTCGAGCAGCCCCTTGAATCCGGAAGGCGCATGCGGGCCGATCACGAGCTGCTCGAGCACCCCCACGCCTTCGCGGCTCCGCGGACCGCAGGACAGCCGCGCGCGGCAAAGCGCCTGCACGTGAAGATGCTGGGGTGCGAGGGGAGCGAGCTCTGCGAGAGTCCAGCGTTCTCCACCCACGACGCTCTCCCCCTTCCACACGCCATGGCCCCATTCGGGATGCAGATAGCCGATTCCCAGCATCTGGAAGGTGAGGAGCGGCTCGAGCTCGATGGCGATCGGCTCGCCCCGCAGCGGCGAAAGGCGCAGCTCCGCACTCTGGGCGCGGCGCGTCCCGGGCTGCCAGCGGACCGTGTGCGAGACCCGAGCCATCGTTTGGAGCGCTTCTTCGGGCACGGCCGTAGCCGGCGGCGCGGCCGGCACGACGGCCCCAAAGGAGTGCCAAGGCCGTCCCTCGCCATCCTCGTTCGTGTCGAAGTGGGTGCAGATGTCATCGAAATGCAGCGGCGCCCAGAGCCAATAGAACTGCGGGAGCGGCCCGGGCGCGCCGCCCTCCCGTTCCCCCACCGGACGCACGCCCCACGAGCGGTCACGGGCTCCCAGCACCTGCGTCGGCTCGACGGCGATCCGCTCACCGTCGCAATCGAGGCTGCCGGTCCATACGCCGAACTGCGTGAGGCGGGTCGAATCCATGACCAGGCTCCCGTTGAGGCGATGGGTGAACCGCGGCTCCTCGAGCGCCTGCGTCCGTGCCTNNGGGTCCGCCGCCAGTCCGAACTCGTTCTCCGAAACCCGCACCCGCAGCCGCCGCAGCGGTTCGACCACCTCGACCGCGATCGGACCCACCCGCGTCTGCGTCCGTTCCAACGGCGCAAGGCGCGAGGCGCGAACCGTGCGCTGAACGCCGCCCCGCACGACGCTCAGCGCCGCATCCATCACGCGACGGTTGGGGTAGACCCCAAGCGCGACGGCGAAGAAAAGGTCGGCCTCCCGCGTGTAGCCGTGGAAGAAATAGCGATCGTAGAAGTTTCGGTCGCCGCTCGCGGGGTGGGCCACGGGCTCGGGGGTCTGGTGGATCGGATAGTCGTCGAGACGGGTCAGCATGTCGCCTACCCCTTGGAGATTTCGGACAGGAGGGAGGGCTTGAGAAGCATGAGCTCGCGAACCGCCTGGGCGGCGAAATGGCCGCCGAGAGCAGCCTTCGCGCCTTGAACCACGTCTTCGGCGATGCCATCGAGAGCTTCGAGCGTCGAGGTCATGACGGTGTGAAGGGCCCCAAGGCAAGCCGCGAGCGGTGCCGCCGGCACAGCGGCAAGGCTGTTCTCAATGCGCAGACCGACGTCGTACGCAGCCGTGTCCCCGCTCGCCCGCAGCACGCCCGCCGCGCGTTCGAGGCTATCGCGCAGGGACTGCGCCTCGAGCTCCAGCGGCGCAGCCTTTTCCTCCACCCGGTCCCGCAGGTTGCGGAGCACATCCGCCACCGCGTAGAGCTGGCCGCGTGCGAAGCGCGACTCGATGCCCGGAAGCACCGTCTCCAGCAGAGTGCGAACACAGCCATCGATTAGCTGCTCGGGGGGGATCAGCACTCGACACGTCTCCTATTCGGCAGGGGCGGGCAGCCAGCCGCGGAGCATCGCGACGGCCGCCATCAGGAATGGAAGCTGGTGGTCGAAGATCGCCATGCGCAGATCCGGCGTACGGCCGTCCCGAAACGCTCGGATGCCTGTCAGCATGATGGCGCTCATCTTCACGAGGGAAAGCAGCTCGTAGAACCTCAGTCGCTCCGGATCCACCGCGCGGCCGGACGCTTCCGCATAGAGTGCGTAGAACTCAGACGGCGGCACGAGACCGGACGCCAGCGGCGAGCCGGCACGCCAGAGAAGGGAGCTACACCACGCCACGTCCTCGAGTGGATCGCCGAGATGAACCATCTCCCAGTCGAGGAGGCCGGACAGACGCACACCCTCCGGGCTCTTCTCGACCAGCCAGTTGCCGAGACGGAAGTCTCCGTGCACGAGGGTCGCCTCGTCCGTCGCGGGCGCGTGGCGCCGGAGCCAGCCGAGAGCCTCCTGCATGACCGGCGCCACCGGGAGCCGCGCTGCTTCGATGCGCGCCTGCCAGCGCGACAGTTCGCGCAGCGCCGCCTCCCTGCCGCGCCGGGGAGCGCCGAGGAAGCCAAGACCGCGGGCCCGCCAGTCGATGGCGTGCAGGCGCGCCAAGGCGGCGACGACCTGGGGCGTGAGCGCGGAGCGCGTGGCCGGATCGAGGGGCCCTTGACCGTCGGGCTGCGCGGCGGGAATCGGGACCTCCCCGGGAAGCCGCTCCATCACGTAGAACGGCCGCTCGAGCACCGCAGGGTCCGCCTCAAACCAAGGCGTCGGCGGGGACGGCAGCGGGTCGTCGGAGAGCGCCTTCAGCACCCGGAACTCAGGCTCGAGGTCATAGGGCTCGAGCAGCCCCGCGACCGGCGCGCGCTTTGCCACAAACCCTCGGCGAGAGGTGAGACCCTTCTCATCATCGATCTCGACCTCGAACGAAAACGTCTCCTGGGAGAAACCCTCGGTGCTTCGCTCCAAGGAGATCATCTTGACGCGCCGGGCGCCCGGGTGCCGAGCCAGGAGAAAACGCTCCAACTTCGCTTCCAGCGAATCGCTCAACGCGCCTCCTCGACCTGCACCGGGGCCTCGCCTGCGAGCTTGGCCCAAAGCGCGCGCACCTGGCGCTCGGTCTCGGAGAGCGCGCCGGAGTTGTCGATCACGTGATCCGCGAGCCGCCGCTTCTCGTCCAGCGGCATCTGTGCGGACACCCTCCGCAGCGCCTCCTCCCGCGGGAAGCCGTCACGCTGCATGAGACGCGCAATCTGTGTCTCGAGGGGGACCCAGACCACGACGACTGCGTCGAGCCCGAGGACTGCCCTTGCGGGGGGGCCTTGGCCACGCACCTCCAGAAGCAACGGGATGTCGAGGACGAGCACGGGGACGCCCGCGCTTCGGGCGGCTTGGGCCCGGCGCGCGATCTCGCCCCCGACCTTGGGGTGGACGAGCTGATTGAGCCGCAGCCGGAGGGCCGCATCGCGGAAGACCCGCGCGCCGAGCTCCTCGCGATCGACCGCTCCGTCGGGTCGCAAGACGCCCGGGCCAAAGCTTGCAGCGATCTCCGCCGTGAGGGGCTGGCCGGGCCCCTCGAGCTCGTGCACGATCGCATCGGCATCGATCACGCAGGCGCCAAGCTGTGCGAGGAGTCTTGCTACGGTGCTCTTGCCGGAGCCGATGCCCCCGGTGAGACCGATCGTGCGAGTCATCAGCGGGAAGATCGCACGCAACACGCCCCCCGCTCAACCCCGCCCCTCAGGCCATGCCGTCGCCCTCGGCACGGACGCAGTTCTTGCCCTGCCCCTTGGCCCGGTAGAGCGCCCGGTCCGCTGCCTGGAAGAAAGCCTTGCGATCGCCCTTGTACTGCGCGACGCCGACCGAGACCGTCACCTTCTCGAGGCGCATGCTCTCATCGAGGAGGAAGCTCTTCTCTGCCACGGCCTCACGGACTTTCTCGGCGAGCGTCGAGGCCCCGGCCAGGTCCGTGTTGCCGGCAAGGATCACGAACTCTTCGCCGCCGTAGCGCGCGAGCAGGTCGCTCGCCCGCATGCTCTCGTCCATGATGCGAGCAATCCGGGTCAGGAGCTCGTCTCCCGCCGCGTGTCCCAGCCGGTCGTTCAAGCGCTTGAAATCATCGATGTCGACCAAAAGGATCGAAAGCGGATCCCCCGAGCGCTGGACGCGCTTGATCTCGCGCGTGAGGTGATCCTGGAAGAATCGGTGGTTGTGCAGTTTCGTGAGCCCGTCGGTGATGGAAAGCTGCGAGAGCTGCTCATTGGCCCTCTCAAGCTCCTGCTTTTGCACCGTGAGCTGGTAGATCGCGGCTTCGATCTCCGATTGGTTTTTGCGCAGCTTGCGCGTCATGTCGTTGAACGTGCGCGTGAGCAGGCCGATCTCGTCGTTGCCACGGGTGTCCGGAATCTCAAGGTCGAGCTCGCCCCGCGAGATGCGCCGCGCGCCGTCGGAGAGGGCTTCGATCGGCTGGACGATCGCGGCCGTGATCTTGTACGCCAAGAAGCTAAAGAGCAGAACGATCACCAGGTCGCAGACAAAGATGCGGGTTACCACCGAAAGCACGGGTTCGAACGCCCGATCGAACGGCTCCTCCGCCACCACCGTCCAGTCGAGCCGCGTAAGGGGCCGAGCGGCTCCGATCACCCTCTCGCCGCTCGGCGTCTGATAGTCGCTGACCGCTCGCCCTGCGGGCGCAGGCGGGGGCAGCTTTGCCTCGCCCCAGGACCGGCGTTCGTCCGCGCAGGCCGAATCCCCCGTTTGATCGGTCCCTGCGCCGCAGGTCGCGCCGCCATCGGGCTCGGTGCTCGTGATCCCCCGCCCATCTGCCCCGACGAGGGTGATGCGCGTGAAGGGCTCCTCTCCATCCCCGGCGAGCACGGGCCCAAGGGCGTCGGTCCGCAAGAGAACCACCAAGACCGCAGCCACGCCTGCGTCGGCAGCCCGCACCGGCGCACTTGCGAGAACGAGCGGCTCGCCGCTTGGCCTGCGGACCCACCCGATCTCGGGCTCCGTGAGCGCACCGAGGTTGCGGAGGAGTTCAGAGGGGAGGGGGATGGATTCCCCCCACGTGGCTGCGACGACCCCCGAGGGATGCAGGAGGATCAGGGCACGGGTGGCCGTGAGAGGGTGGCCGGACTGCGCGGCAAGATCGAGGGCCCTGCGGATCTCGGCACCCTCCGCCCCGCTTCGCAGGGAGGCACGCAGCGCAGGGGTCCCCGCGCGCGCCTCGACGTCGGACTGGCCGGCGGAGAGCCACGCCTCCACCCGCGATTGGCAGCGCTGCAGGAGCGCCGGGAAGCGCTGGTCGATAGCCTCGCGCAAGAAGCGGTGGGTGGATCCGATCGAGATTCCGCTTACCACCAGGGCGGTCAGAAAGGTCGACAGGAAGACGAAGAAGATGATCTTCGTCGCAAGGCTGTTGAGGGGCTGCCTGCTTGCGGCGGCGAAAGGCTCCGGCATTCGTTGAACCGACTCCCGGGGTTTTTCGTATCGACCAGCGGGAGCCGCTTCTTAACGATCTTGTGCAGCCCGAAGAGCCATAACCCCCTGTCCGCCCGACAAAATCACCCAAATGAGGGCTTGGCAGCGGGCCCTGCGCTCCGATATATTGCGCCCGTTTTTCGAGGGGTTAGCGACCTTTCCGCGAATGCGCGGGCCGCCGCCCTCCGATCGGGCGGGCCGCGCTGTCCAGACGAACGCGCACTCGCCGAGACTGCGACCGCGATGAACGAAACGCACAAGACTCGCCCGCTTTCAGTGAGCCAAAGCCAAGACGCCGAGCTCGAGCAGCTCCGCGCGCAGATAGATGCCATTGACCGGCGCATCCTCGCGGAGCTCAACGAGCGCGCACGCCTTGTGAAAGACGTGGGAAGCCTGAAGCGGACGACCGGGGCGCCGGTGTACTCGGCGCCGCGGGAGCAGGAGATTTTGGCGCGTGTGGTCGCCGAAAATCAGGGACCGTTCCCCTCCGCTGCTCTGGCTCCGATTTTTCGCGAGATCATCTCCGCCTGCCGGACCCTGGAAGAGCCCCTGCGCATCGCGTATCTCGGTCCCGAAGGCACGAACTCTCATCTGGCCGCACGGGAGGAGTTTGGCGCCTCGGCGACGCTTTGCGCGGCGCCATCCATCCCTGCAGTCTTTGCCGCCGTCGAGAGGGGGCAGGCGGATCTTGGGGTGGTGCCCGTCGAGAACTCGACCGAAGGCGTCGTCACCCAGACGCTCGACGCGTTCGCCGAGACCGAGCTTACGCTCTGTGGCGAGGTGGTGCTGCGCGTCTCGTATCACCTCCTTTCGCGGAGCGGGCTTCTCGACGACGTGAAGCGCGTGGTCTCGCACCCGCAGGGTCTCGCGCAGTGTCGCGCATGGCTTGACGCGCATCTGCCCCATGCTGAGCGCAGCGAGAGTGCCAGCACGGCTGCCGCGGCCCGTCTGGCCGCCGAGGACGGCGGTGTGGCCGCCATTGCGAGCGCGATTGCCGCCGAAGCCTACGGCCTAAGGACGATCGAACCGAGCATTGAGGATCGGCGTGACAACACCACGCGATTCCTGCTGATCGGGCGCACGCCTCCACTGCCTTCCGGCAGCGACCTCACGTGCGCGGTGTTCACGGTGCGCAAGGACGAGTCGGGCGCCCTCTACAAGCTGCTCGAACCGTTCGCCCGGGAAGGCGTCAATCTGACGGCCATCCAGGCGCGGCCCATCAAGGGCAAGCCCTGGGAGTATCTTTTTTATCTCGACATCGAAGGCCATGCGAGCGAGCAGCGCGTGGGGCGTGCGCTCGCTGAGGCCGCGCGCCGGGCTCACTCCCACAAGATCTTGGGTTCGTTCCCCCGGGCGAGCTCGCGGCCGCGCCGCGCAGGAGCCAGCTAGTCGTGGCCCTTGAGCAGATCGTGAAGCCCGAGATCGCGGTGCTCGAGCCCTATGAGCCGGGCAAGCCGATCGAAGAGCTGGAGCGTGAGCTTGGGATCGAAGGCGCCATCAAGCTCGCCTCCAACGAGAACCCGCTCGGTCCCTCGCCGCGCGCACTCGAGGCGGCCCGCGCGGCGCTCTCGGGCATGCACCGCTACCCCGACGGCGGCAGCTTCCGCTTGCGCCGTCGACTCGCAGCCCACCTGGGTGTCGAACCCCGCCAGCTCGTGTTGGGCACAGGTGCAGACGAAATCCTCGAGCTGCTGGTAAAGGCCTTTGTGCGTCCCGGCGACGAGGTCGTGTATGCCTGGCCGTCGTTCGCCATGTATCCGATCGTGACCCAGGGCGCGGGCGCGAAGAGCGTCCGCGTGGCGCTGGATGCCGGCCTCGTTCACGACCTCGGGGCGATCCGCACGGCGCTCTCGCCGCGGACGCGGCTCGTTTTCGTCTGCAACCCGAACAACCCCACCGGCACAAGCGTCGGCGCAGCCGAGCTCGACGCGTTCATCGAGGCGCTGCCCCCCCACGTGGTGCTGGCGATTGACGAGGCGTACTCCGAATTTGCGCGGCGACCGGATTTTCCCCAGACGCTTGAATGGATCGCGAGACGCCCGGGCACGATCGTGCTCCGCACGTTCTCCAAGATCTACGGCCTTGCGGGGCTGCGCGTGGGCTACGGAGCCGGGGACGCCGAACTGGTGGGGTATCTCGAACGCGCGAGGCATCCTTTCAATATCAATATCGTGGCCCAAGCGGCTGCCGAGGCCGCCCTCGACGATGTGGAGCACGTCGCCGCGACGAGGCGCAACAACGCGCAGGGCATCGAATACCTCACGCGCGAGCTCCGGGCACTTGGCATCGAGGTGTGGCCAACGGACGCGAACTTCCTGCTGGCCCGGGCGGGTGGACGGCCGACCTACGAGCGGCTGCTCCGCGAGGGGGTGATCGTGCGGCCGCTCGGGGGCTTCGGCTTGCAGGAGCATGTGCGCATTACCATCGGGCTGCCCGAGGAAAACGAGCGCCTGGTGAAGGCGCTGCGGCGGCTCCGCCAGGAGGCCGCGTGACTGCGCCTGCCCCGCACTTCACGCGCCTTACGGTGATTGGCCTCGGGCTTCTCGGCGGATCGGTGGGGCTCGCGGCCCGCGCGCGCGGCGTGGCCTCTCGCGTGGTGGGCTGTGGGCGCTCGAGGGAGAGCCTCGCAGCGGCGCTGCGGCGGGGTGCGGTGGATGAAATCCGTGCCGGCGTGGACGCGGTGCGAGAGGCCGAGTTCGTCGTCCTTGCGACGCCGGTCTCCGCGATGCCCGGCGCACTGGGGGCGGTGGCGGCCGGCTTCCAACCCGGCGCGCTGGTGACCGACGTGGGGAGTGTGAAGTCACCTCTTGCCGACCTCCTCCCGGGTTTGCTGCCGCCCGCCGTTCGCTTCGTCGGTGCGCACCCGATGGCGGGAAGCCACCAGCGGGGCATCGAGCATGCGCGCGCCGACCTTTTCGAAGGCGCGGTCTGCATCGTGACGCCGTCCCACGACACGGATCCCCAGGCGGTGGAACGGGTCGCGAGCTTCTGGCATGCCCTCGGCGCGCGGGTCGTGCTGCGCACTCCCGCGCAGCACGACGCCGAGGTGGCATGGACGAGTCACCTGCCTCACGCGCTCGCCTTCGCCTTTGCGCGTGCCCTCGAGGAGGCGCCTTCCGGCGCCTGCGAAGTCTCCGGTCCGGGCTTCCGGGATTTCACGCGCATTGCCCGCAGCGACGCCGAGCTGTGGAGTGAAATTCTGGCGGCCAACCGCAAGGCCATTGCCGGTCCGCTCCAAGAGACCGCCCAGCGCCTCGCCGAACTCGCTCGCATGCTCGATGCGAACGATGTCGAGTCCCTCGAACGCTTCCTCGGGATTGCGCGTGAAACACTCACGCGGATCGCACCCGAGGGCTTGAGATCTCGCCCATCCGGGGGCGAAAACCCGGAAATCGCGGCCGCCAAGTCGGCGGCCTCGGAAGGAGAACGAAAGATCACTCATGACTGAAAGACCCAAGACGGCTGGCGGACAAACGTTCGCCGAGCTTTTCGAGAACAGCGTCAGGCAAATGAAGGAGGGGGAGGTCGTGCGCGGCACGGTCCTCTCCATGGATGCCGATCATGTCCAGGTGGATATCGGCTTCAAATCAGAAGGGCTCATCCCCACCTGGGAGTTCATGGACGATGACGGCACGATCCTCGTGCGCGTGGGAGACGTGGTCGACGTCCTGGTCGAGGAGGCCGAGGATGAGGAAGGCCGCATCGTTCTGTCGAAGGAGAAGGCCGATCGCCTCAAGATCTGGGATGAGATCAGTCGGGCCTATGAGGCGGACGAGCCCGTGGAGGGGACGATCGTTTCCCGGGTGAAGGGAGGTCTGTCGGTCGACATCGGCGTCAAGGCGTTCTTGCCGGGCTCCCAGGTCGACCTGCGGCCCGTGCGCAACCTGGAGTCGCTGCTCCAGCAGAAGCTCCAGTTCAAGATCATCAAGTTCAACAAACGCCGTGGAAACATCGTCCTCTCAAGGCGCGCCCTGCTGGAGAAGGAGCGCAAGAAGCTGCGCGAGACCACTCTGCAAACCCTGCAGGTGGGCCAGATTGTCGACGGAGTGATCAAGAACATCACGGACTATGGTGCCTTCATCGACCTCGGTGGGATCGACGGGCTGCTGCACGTGACGGACATGTCCTGGGGGAGGGTGAACCACCCGAGCGAGATGTTCCAGGTCGGAGACGAGATCAAGGTCAAGGTGCTGAAGTTCGATCCGGAGACCGAACGGGTCTCGCTCGGCCTCAAGCAGCTCCAACCCGACCCGTGGATCGACGCGGGCCACCGCTATCCGATTGGCAAACGGCTTCAGGGCAAAGTCGTGTCNNAAGCATCCCTCCAAGGTGGTTTCGATCGGGGATACCGTGGAGTCGGTTGTGCTGGACGTGGACGAGGCGAATCGAAAGATCTCCCTCGGCATGAAACAGATCGAGCCCAACCCGTGGAGCGTGATCGAAGAACGCTATCCAGTCGGAACCCGCGTCCGCGGCCAGGTTCGCAACATCACCAACTTCGGGATCTTCATCGGTCTGGAGGAGGGGATCGACGGGCTCGTGCATGTCTCTGACATTTCATGGACCGAGCAGATCAAACACCCCAGCGAGAAGTTCAAGAAGGGGGACGAAGTCGAAGCCGTCGTGCTCAAGATCGACAAGGAGAACGAAAAATTCTCCCTCGGCATCAAGCAGCTGCAACCGAACCCGTGGGACGACATCATGCGCCGTTACCCGATCGGCAGCGAAATCACGGGCGCGGTGACAAGTGTCACGGACTTCGGTGCGTTCGTGAAGCTCGAAGAGGGCATCGAGGGGCTGATTTACAGCTCCGAGCTCTCGGCCGAGCGTGTGGAAAAGCCGGCGGATCTCGTGAAACCCGGTGATGTGGTGAAGGCGCTGGTGACGCGTGTGGATCCTGTGGAGCAGAAGATCTCGTTGTCGATCAAGGCCGTGAATGACAAGGAGCAGCGACAGGCTCTGAAGGAGCTGGCAGCACAACAGTCGTCGAGCCAAAAGAGTACGCTCGGCGACCTTTTGCGGGACAAGCTTGAGAAGAAAAACTCGGAGTGAGCGGGCGGGGCGAGGGATGTCGCCCCTCCCGCATCACGGGCGTCCGGCGTCCTGCGCCGGTGTGGGGGGGCCATGACAAAGAGCGGTCTCATCGAGAAGGTTGCGGAGCAAACCCCGCACATCTCGAAGAAGGACACGGAGGTCGTCGTGAATACGATCTTCGATTCCATGACCGATGCACTCAAGGAGGGCGCGCGGATCGAGATCCGAGGCTTCGGGAGCTTCCAGGTCAAGCTGCGCGAGGCGCGGGAAGGACGGAATCCGAAAACGGGTGAGGAGGTGCAGATCCCGGCCAAGCGCACACCGTTCTTCAAGGTGGGCAAGGAGCTCAAGGAGATGGTCGACAATCCCGCAGGCGGCTCGGCTCCGCGTGCCGCGGAAGACAGCGCGGCCTAGCCGCGCCGTTCGCGCCTTTCCGGGATGAGGCTCGCACGCTGGCTGGGCGCTGCCGCGCTCTTCGTCGCGCTGCTCGTGTTCGGCTGGCGATTTCAGGTTTCGAACGAGACCGAAGTCCCCGTGGACTTTCTGCTGGGCGCGCTGTCCCCTCTGCCGGTCTGGAAGCTGCTCTGCGCGACCTTTCTCCTGGGTGCCGCCGCCGCGGGTCTTGTGTGTGCGTTCCAGCTCGTACGGCTGAGCCTCACGGCGCGCCGCTACCGCAAAGCCCTGGGCGAGCTCGAGGCCGAGATCCACGAGCTCCGCACGCTCCCTCTCCACGCACCCGGGCCCGGACCGGACGCCTCCGGGGAGCGCGGGCGGCAGACCCACCCCCGCGCTCAGCTTGAACCGGCACCGGGGAGAGGATCGTAGCTGTCGTGCGCTGGCTCCCGCGGGCGTTCGGGGGGGACGCACGCGCGCCGCGGAACACCGACTCCGCGCTGCGGGAGGCGCTCCTCTCTCTGCTCGACCGCGATCTCGATCGCGCCGAGGGGGCACTCTCGGAGCTGGCGCACAGGCCTCGCTCGGAGCCCTTCGTCTTCCTCGCCCTTGGCAAGCTCTACCGTGCGCGCGGTGAGGTCGGACGCGCAATCCAGATCCACCAGCACTTGTTGCTGCGCAAGGATGTGTCGGCCTCCGAGCGGCTGCTCGCCCTTTGCGACCTGGCCGAGGACTTCCGGCGCGGGGGTTTTCTGCGCCGCGCGATCGCCTCGTTCGAGGAGGTCCTCGCGCACGATTCGCGCAACGCAGCCGCGCTGCGAGCTCTCGTCGGTCTCTATGCCGACGTCCGTGACCACGCTGCGGCCCTTGCCGTCGAACGGCGCCTGGCGCGGCTCGAAGGGCGGCGGGCGGCTCCCGCAGAGGCGTCGCGACTGGTCGAGATGGCGGAGGCTGCCCATGCGGAAGGCCGCACTGCCCACGCGCGACGCGCGGTCCGGCGCGCGCTCCGCCGGGACTCGAGCAACGTGCGGGCTTGGGTGCTGCTCGGAGTGCTGGAAGCGGAGCTCGGACGGCCCAAGAAGGCGCTTGCGGCATGGCTCCGCGTGCCGGAGCTCGATCCTCGAAGCGGTCCGCTGGTCTACTCCCGCCTGGCGGCGACCTTCGCCCTGCTCGGCCGCCCGCGCGAGCATGAGGCGTTCTTGCAAGGCATCCTCCAGCGCGTCCCGGAGGACGCGGGCGTGCGTCTGGCCTTGGCGCGCTCGCTCGCGGCCCGCGGAGAAACGGAGCTGGCGCGGCTCGAGTTGCGGCGGGTGCTGGAGCGCGAGCCCGACCACTGGGAGGCGCATCACGAACTGGGCCACCTCCTGCTCGTGGCGCGGCGGGAAAAAGACGCCCTCGGCGCGTATGCCGAGCTGCTGCAGCGGCTGGAGCAACAGGGCTTTCGGCCCCGGGAG
>DOUU01000175.1 GCA_003520425.1 Deltaproteobacteria bacterium | reverse complement strand
CAAAACGGGATAGAAGAGAGGTCCGTGCAGCCGGACGTCTCGCAAGGAGGCGCCTCGGGGTCTCGGGGGTGGCTCGCGAGCCACGAGGCCCATTCCGGAGACGGCCCGCCGATCGTCTGTGGTCGTTCCTTGCTACAACGAAGAAGACAGCATATGTGAGCTGGACTCGCGCCTATTCGCGACGTGTGCTCAAGGTGCCGGCGAGAGCTATGAGCTTGTTCTCCTCCATGACGGATCCAAGGACGCCACCCGGAGTGCCTTCACCCGTTTCGCGGAAAGGGATTCGCACATCATTGCGGTCGATCTCGCGCGCAATCACGGGTCCTCCGAAGGGCCGGTATCATGACGCGCCCCAGTGAGCGCGCGGAGACACGAAGTCGAGACTCGACAAGCTGATCGACACGGTGCGGGACCGTGCCCCGTTCATTCTGAGTGATCGATGAGTTCGAGCACCTCAGGCGTCCACCACGCGCATCGATGGAGAAAGAGATGAGTGCCGAACTCGCCGACGAGGCCGAGCGGACTGAGCAGCGGCAGCGGCTGTATGGGGACCGGGGCGCCTTTCATTGGCAACGGATCGCGTTTGGGATCTTTCAGCGACCCGCGCAAGACCTCAGGCTTCTCGGCGCAGTCGGGATTGTGATCTGCGTCGTCGCTGCGTACTGGCCGGCACTCCACGCCGGCTTCATCTGGGACGACCCCGAGAACCTCACCGACAACGCGATGCTCCGTTCCTTGGACGGGCTGCGCCGACTCTGGCTCGAACGGGGCACGACTCCCCAGTATTACCCGCTCACATACACAACATTCTGGCTCGAGTACCACCTCTGGGGTCTTGCCCCGGCAGGCTATCACGCGGTGAATGTGCTCCTGCACGCGGCCAACGCAATTCTCGTATGGAGGCTCCTCGACCGACTTCGGGTGCCCGGCGCCTTCCTCGCGGGCGCGCTATTCGCCGTGCATCCCATCCACGTGGAGTCTGTGGCATGGGTCACAGAGCGCAAGAATCTCCTCTCTGGTTTCTTCTATCTCCTCGCGGGGGGCGCCTACCTGCGTCTGATGGGATTGGACGGCCCAGGCGCGTCGCGTCGGTCGCCTTTGTGGCTCGACATCGTCGCGCTGATCCTTTTCTCTNNCTCCTCTCCAAGTCGGTGACTGCGAGTTTGCCCTGCGCGATCGCGCTCCTGATCTGGTGGAAACGGGGACGAATCGAGCGTCATGAGTTCGCGGTGCTCGGCGCCGCCCTCGCGATCGGCTTCGTCTTGTCGCTGCAGACAGCCTACATCGAGAAGACGCATGTGGGCGCTGTCGGTGAGGAGTGGCACCATTCGGCCGCTGAGCGCTTGCTCATCGCAGGACGGGCTCTCTGGTTCTATCTCGGCAAGCTTGCGTGGCCCACGGATCTACTTTTCGTGTACCCGCGCTGGACGCTGGACCCCTCCGAGTGGCGGCAGTGGGCCTTCCCCGTCGCGGCCTTGCTCGTAGGCCTGTTGCTATTCGCATTTCGTCGAGTGACGGGACGCGGACCTATTGTCGCGGCACTCTACTACGCCGGTACACTCGTCCCTGCGCTCGGCTTTTTCGACGTGTTCCCGATGCTCTTCTCGTTCGTCGCGAACCATTTCGCCTACCTCGCGACGATTGGCCCGATTGCGCTCGCAGCAAGCACGGGGAGCCTCGTTGCTGCCCGATTGCCACGCGCCCCACGCGAGGCTCTCGGGGCGGCAGCTGTGCTTCTCGTTGTGGGGCTTGTCGTCTTGTCGAATCGCGAATCGCGGAACTATCGGCTACCGGAGCTGTATACCAGCACAATCGCGGGCAACCCGGGTTGCTGGCTTTGCGAGGGCAACCTCGGAGGGTATCTGCTCGCTGAGGGACAAACCCAAGAATCCATCCCACATTTCGAGCGAGCTCTCGTTCTCCATCCCGACTTTACCGGCGGGATGGCTGACCTCGGTCTGGCACTCCTGTCCGCGGGTCGCATCGATGAGGCCATGAAAAGCTTCAGAGCGGTTCTGGATCGCTACCCGCCGGCGGCGCCCGCTGGCTTGCCTTCGACGCGCGGCACCTGGGACTCACTCAATGCTCAGGTCAATGCTGAGGCCGGGCTTGGGAATGCCCTTGTCATGCGCGGAGAGGTCCAAGAAGGCATGACGCGCCTCTGGGAGGCGGTGCACCTCGGACCCGGATCGGCATACGCACGGTTCAGCTTGGGCTCCGTACTGCTCCGTCAGGGACGGGCGGAGGAAGCTGTGGTCCAGTTGGAGGAAGCCGTCAGGCTTCGACCGAACTCGATCCAGGCACAGGCGGCTCTCGCCGAAGCTCGACGCCAGGCCGGTTGGTCCACAAAGTGGGCGGAAGGTGTTCCACGCTGAGACAGGCCGGCGCGTAGAACAAGTCACGACGCGACATTTTCACCGACGGCAGGATCCTGGTGAATCTCGTCGGGAGCTTCTCACGCGAGCCGCTGCAGCGCGACCCATCGAAGCACCCGGGAGCTCGAGGACGCCATCGGGCCGTACTTCGCTCTCCATAACTCCGATCAGAAGTCGTTCGTATGGACCAAAACTGGTCGGTTTTGTCAGCGATCTCAGACTCGGGGGACTCGCCGCGCTCCGTGCAGGGACCCCGCTTCTAAGCGATGACGCGCTCCGCCCGCAGCCGTGCGATCTCTTCGCTCGTGAAGCCCGCCTCGGTCAAGATGGCGTCGGTCTGCTCCCCAAGGCGCGGGGGACGCTGGCGCAGGCTCGCCGGGGTGCGCGCAAAGCGGACGGGGTTGCGCAGAAGCCGCATCGGTCCGGCCTCGGAGTCGTCGACTTCCAGCACGGTTTCGTTGGACCGCACCTGGGGGTCGCGCAGGAAATCGCCGACGGCGTGAACGGGTGCCAGCGGCGCGCCGAAGCGGCGTGCGCGGTCGATCAGATCCGCGGTCGGCCACTTGCGCAGCTCCTCCTCGAGGATCGTGTAGAGCTCGCGCCCGTGCACGATGCGGGTCACGAGATTCTTGCAGCGCGGGTCGTCCAGCATGTCCTCGCGGCCGATCGCGCGACAGAGCGCGCTGAACTGATGGTCCTCGAGGACGAGCAGCACCACGTGACCGTCGGCCGTCTCCCACGTGCGGTGCACGTCGGGGAGCTTCGGGGCCGGAGTCGCGTCCTCCGCCTTGAACGCCTCCTTGGTCATCACGTCGGGCAACATGAACGCGGCGAACGCGTCGAGCATCGGCACCTCGACGTGCTGGCCGCGACCGTCGCCCCGCTCGCGCGCCAGGAGAGCCGCCATCACGGCATAGGCGGCGGTGAGCGCCGTCGCCTTGTCGGCGACGATGCTCTTCACGAGCTGCGGCGGTCCGTCGCCCCCCTGGGTGGGCATGAAGCCGGCGAGGCCCTGGATCACCGTGTCGTAGGCGGGCAGGTCCCGGTAGGGTCCGGAGGGCCCGAACCCGCTGATCGAGAGATAGATAAGCCCGGGGTTTTCGCGCGAGAGCTCCTCGTAGCCGAGACCGAGACGGGTCACGACGTCGGGCCGGTAGTTCTCCACGAGGACGTCTGCGCGCAGCGCGAGGCGCCGGGCCGCGTGCTGGCCCTCCGTGCGCTTGAGATCGAGAGTGATGCTCCGCTTGTTGCGATTGAAGTGAGCGAAGAAGCCGGTGAGGCCGCCTCGGAAGGGTGGTCCAAGACGCCGCGTGGTGTCGCCGACGGGGGGCTCGATCTTTAGGACCTCGGCACCAAGGTCGCCGAGCACCTGGGTACAGAGGGGGCCCGAAACCACCGTCGAGAGGTCGAGCACCCGGATGCCCGCGAGGGGGCCGGTCGGATCGCCGCCGAATTCGACGCGCATGGGAATTTCTCCTGGGCCCATCTTACGCGCAGCCCTGGCGCGGTGGCGAGGCCCTGCGGCCGGCGCCCTGTGCCCCGCGCCTGCTAGGAGGGAGGGGGGCGGCGCCCACGTGCGACCCACAGCAAGGCCGCCGCCAGGGCGAGGAAGGGCACGATCGACCAGGCCGCGCTCGTCTCGAGGCGCTGCGCCGCCTCGGCGCCGAGCAGGCGGTGGGAGAGTACAAGTCCAAAGTGCTCGAGCAGGGGGACCGGGCGCACGGCGCCGCTTGCGTCCTTCGCCGTGGTCTCGAGGCCCGCGAGTGCGGCGTAGACAAGGCCGGCGATCGCTCCACCCGCGATGAGACCGGAGGAGAAGAGCGCGCCCGGAGCCGAGTCGGAATCTGTGGGATCGCTCCCGCGGCTTTTCCGGCGGTCGGCGAGCCAGCGCACGGCGCCCCCGAGCGCGATGGAAGTCGACGTCGAGAAAGGGAGGTAGGCGCCGACTGCGAACGGCAGGGAGGGCACCCCGCACAGCTCCACCAAGAGGGCGAGTGCCACACCGACGAGGACGAGGGCCCAGGGCAGGTCGCCCCCCAAGACGCCATCGATGATGAGGCGAAACAGCTGCGCCTTCGGGGCGTCGAACTTCGACACGGTCTTTTCCACGCTGCCGTCGGCGGCGCGCTGCTCGGGCTCGACTCCGCAGACGCCCGGATCGACGAGGTAGGCGATGCGGCCATCGCTCCCCACCAAGTACTTGCCCGTCGGCACCCCGCGCGTCGGCTTTCGCAGGTAGAGCACGCGATAGCGATCCCCCCGGAACTCGTGGAGGCGGGAAGCGAAGGCGGCGCGCCCCGGGTCCGCGCGCGCGAGCTCGCGAACGCTCTCGTCGGTGGCGAGAAACTCGGGATACGTGCGCGCGACGTAGGTCTTGGCCGCCTCGTTCAGGTAGAGGAGCGTCCATCCGATCACGAGCGCGCTCGTCGCCACACCCACCATGATGGCGACCTGCTGCGCGCGAGGCGTCGCGCCCACGAGGAATCCGGTCTTGAGATCCTGCGAGATGGTGCCGCCGTTGCTCGCGGCGACGCAGACCAGCGCCGCGGTGCACAGGGCCATCTCCTTGTAAGGGACGCCGGACCAGCCTGCGGCCACGAACAGCAAGCAGGTCAGAAGGAGCGTCGCCACGGTCATCCCCGAGATCGGATTGGACGAGGAGCCGATCTGGCCGGTGATGCGGCTTGAGACCGTGACGAAGAAGAACCCGAAGAGCACGATCAGGGCGGCCGAGAGCGCGTTGATCCCGAGCGGCGGGGCGAGCGCGATCGCCGCCACGAGGGCGAGGCTTCCCCCGACGACAAGGGAAAAAGGAAGGTCGCGCTGCGTGCGCAGCGGCCCTGCCGCCCCGCGCGCGGAGAAGTCCGCGGCGCCGCGGCGGAAGGCCGCAAGGAGCGTGGGCAGCGAACGCACGAGGCTCAGCACGCCGCCGGCTGCCACCGCACCGGCGCCAATGTAGAGCACGAAGGCGTTGCGGATTTGCCCCGGCGTCATCTCCCGGACGGGTTTGGCTCCGCCTGCAATGAGCGGCGAGGTGAGGTCGGGAGCAAACAGATGGATGAGCGGGATCAGCACCAAGAAGGAGAGGGTGCCGCCCGCCAGCATCACGCACGCGACCCGCGTCCCGATGATGTAGCCGACGCCCAGGAGCGCGGGGTTCGTCTCGAAGGAGAGAGAGGCGCCGGGAAAGAAGCGGTCGAAGCTCCAAGTGGGGTACTCGCCCCAGAACTTTCCCACGTTGCCGAGCAGGCTGAACAGGGCGCCGAGGCCAAAGCCGCTGAACACGGTCTTCGCACTGGTCCCGCCTTGGTCGCCGACGATCAGCACCTGAGCGCAGGCTGTGCCCTCGGGATAGGGCAGCTTCCCGTGCTCTTTCACGATGAGTCCCTGGCGCAGCGGGATCATCATGAGAACGCCGAGCGCGCCGCCGAGGAGCGCGACCAGGGTGACGCGTCCCACATCGAGGTCGAAGCCCATGAGCAGGAGCGACGGGAGCGTGAAGGCGACGCCCGCTGCGATCGATTCGCCGGCCGATCCCGTCGTCTGCACGATGTTGTTCTCGAGGATGGTCGCCCGGCCGAACGCTCGAAACAGCGTGATCGAGAGCACGGCGATCGGGATCGAGGCCGAGACCGTGAGGCCGATCTTGAGCCCGAGGTACACGGAGGAGGCGGCAAAGCAGATGCCGAGGAGCGAGCCCACCGCAAGGCCCCGCACGGTGAGCTCGGTCATCGAGGCCGACGCGGGCACGTAGGGAGTGGGCGGCGCGTCGTGCATCGAGCCCCCTGGGTACGAGCCCGTGGCGCGGGTGTCAACGCCTGCTTGACGAAGCCCCTGCGCAAGACTTCCCGCCTTGCCCGGCCCGCGGCCTTGCGCCCACGGGCTTGTTCGCCGAGTGGTACTCTGAGACGGGAGCGTGGGTCGAAAGCCGCGCATCCCGCCGCCACAAGGAGGAGACACCCCCATGCGTCAGATCTGGATCCCGAGGCCAGGGCCGCCGGAGGTGCTCGAAATCCGTGAGGCGCGCGATCCCTTGCCGGGTCCCGGGCAGGTCCGGATCCGGGTCGGAGCGGCGGGCGTCAACTTTGCAGACGTGATGGGACGCATGGGGATGTATCGCGATCTGCCGCCCATGCCGGTTGTGCCGGGCTACGAAGTCGCGGGCCGGATCGACGCCGTGGGCGACGGCGTGGACGCCAGCTGGATCGCGAAGGACGTCTTCGCCCTCACGCGTTTCGGCGGGTACTCGGACGTCGTCTGCGTGCCGGAGTCCCAGGTCTACGGTCGGCCTCCCGGGATGACGCTGGACGAGGGCGCCGCTCTGCCGGTGAACTACCTCACCGCGTACCAGCTCGTCGTCGTCATGGGTGGCCTGCGCCAAGGCCAGATCCTGCTCGTGCACTCGGCGGGCGGAGGCGTCGGCATCGCGGCCATCCAGCTCGCCAAGCGGATCGGCGCGCGCGTGATCGGCACGGCCTCGGCGGTGAAACATGACTTCCTGAAGTCGATCGGCGTGGACTTCTGCATCGACTATCGCAAGGAAGACTTCGAACAGCGGAGCCGGGAGTTTACGCACGGCCGAGGCGTGGACCTCGTGCTCGACGCGGTGGGCGGCGGCTCCTTCCGCAAGAGCTACCGGGCGCTCGCACCGTCGGGGCGCCTCGGCATGTTCGGGCTCTCAGCGGCGGCAGGGGGGAAACGCCGGAACCTGCTGCGAGCGGCCCCTGCCGTCCTTTCCACGCTGCGCCTGCGCTTTTCCCCAGCGCAGCTCATGGACGAGAACAAAGGTGTCTTTGGCGTGAATCTCGGCCATCTCTGGCAGGAGGTCGACCGCGTTGCTTCTTGGATGGAGGACCTCGTCCAGCTCTACCGCGACGGTGCGCTGCGACCGGTCGTCGCCGCGAAGTTCGCGTTCGACGAGGCGGCCAAGGCGCACCACTACATCCAGGATCGGAAGAACATCGGAAAGGTGCTCCTCGTCGCGTGATGCCGCTTGAGGTCGAGAACGGGGGTCTGCGTCTGCGGGTTGCGCCCGAGGTGGGCGCGAGCGTCGTCGATCTGTCCTTCGAGCGGGGCGGCTCCCTCGTGCCCCTTCTGCGACGAGCGCACGAGCCTCTCTCGCGCTCGTCGGATGCCGCGTGCTTTCTCCTCGTGCCCTACTCGAATCGCCTGCGAGACGGGCGCTTTCGCTTCGAGGGGAGAAGCTACGAGCTCGGGCATCCAAAGCCCGATGCGATCCACGGCGATGTCCGCGACCGGCGCTGGCAGGTCGGCCACTGCTGTGATCACGGCTGCACGCTCACCTTCGACTCGCGGGCGTTTGGCGATGTGCACTTCCCGTTTCCCTTCGCGGCCGAGGTCTCGTATCGGCTCCAGGACGGGGTTTTCACCAACGCGCTGCGGGTGGTGAATGTCGGCGAAGCGCGCATGCCTGCGGGCCTTGGCTTCCATCCCTATTTCAACCGGGCGCTTGGCCCTGCGAGCGAGGAGGTGCTGCTCGAGCTCGCTGTGCGCGGGGTCTACCCCGACTCCCCCGAACGCCCCGCACTTCCCATCGGGCCTCCGGTCGGACTGCGGCCCGGGCAGGACTTCTCCAAGCTTCGGCCGCTCGACGTAGCCCTTGACCATTGCTTCGCCGGTTGGGATGGCCATGCCGAAATCCGCTGGCCGGAAAGTCGCGTTCGGGTCGTGATGGAGGCCAGCGCCCGGCTGCGCCACGTGATCGTGTACTCGCCGCCCGCCCAGCCCTTCTTTGCAGTCGAGCCGGTGTCCCACGCGAACGACGGCTTCAATCTCTTCGCGTCGGGCCAGCCGGGCACGGGCGTGGTCGTGCTCGCAGCGGGCGAGAGCCTCGAGGGCAGCTTCTCCCTGAGCGTCGAGAATTCCGCCTAGCGCGCGGCCTCAAGGCGGCGCGCCTCGGAGCTCGGTCCGCGCTTCGTTCGGGACCCGACCTAGCCCGCGAGAAGACTTCGCGCCACGACCTTGAGCTCGAGGATCGGCTTTACACCCTCGAAGATGGGCAGGACCTGCGCATCAACGACGTAGCGGCTGATCGGGTACTCCTCGGCGTAGCCCCAGCCCCCATGCAGCAGCTGCCCCTCCTGCGTCACCTCGACGGCGACGTCGCAGGCGTAGAGCTTGGCCATGGCTGCCAGGGGTGCGGCCGCCCGCTCATCTTCGTCCATGGCGCGCGCCGCGGCGTAGGTGATGGCCCGTGCGGCGGCGAGCTTCGCGGCCATCCGCCCGAGCTTGTACTGGGTGAGCTGGTACTCGACGATCGGTCTTTTGAACTGCACGCGGTCGACGACGTACTCGGCGGTCTTTTCCAGTGCGGCCTGTGCCACCCCGCAGGCCCGGCCTCCGGTCTGGAGGCGCCCCGCTGCGAAGCCGGCCATCTGGAGATAGAAGCCCTTGCCGAGGCCGCCCTCGCCGCCCACGAGGTTCTCCTCCGGCACGAAGTAGTTCTCGAGCATGAGCGTAAAGGAATGCATGCCGCGGTAGCCGGGCGTTGCATCGGCCTTGCCTACGATGCGGCCCCCGGTCGGCTGCTTCATCTCGAAACTGTGTCCACCGAAGGGTGTCTTCTCCACGACAAAGAGCGAGAGACCCTTGGCGCCCTTTGCTGGATCCGGATCCGTGCGCGCGAGCAAGGCCAGCACGTTCGCGCGGCCGGCGAAGGTGCACCAGGACTTCGGCCCGCTGATGACCCAACCCTTCTGGCCGTCGACGCTCGCGCGCTCGGCTCGGCATTTGAGGGATGCGACGTCGCTTCCGACATCTGGCTCGGTCACGGAGATTCCGACCATGACCTCGCCGCTCGCAATTCGAGGCAGCCACTTCCTCTTCTGCTCCTCGGTGCCGCCCTGGAGCAGGGCCTTGGTCAGGATCTCGGGACGGGTGATGAGGGAACCCGCCGCCGCGAGAGAGGCCCGGGAGAGCTCCTCCGTCGTGAGGATCATGGCGAGGTTCCCGAACTCCTGGCCGCCGTAGAGCTCCGGCACGGACATCGCGAAGTATCCAAGCTCCGCCATCTTCGAGATGAACTCCTCGGGCACGAGTTCGTCGTGGCGGTGGATGCGTTCGGCCTGGGGTGCGACCTCCTTCTCGGCGAACTCGCGGACCGCGGCGCGCACCTGCTCGGAGACCTCGTCGAGGGGCGTGTCGTTGCGGCCCCGCCTCTCCGCAACGCTTCGACCGAGGGCGCGGAAGACGGACTCGTGGGCGGCGCGGCGCACGAGCGCGCGCACGTCTGCGGGAAAGCACGACTCGAGCTCCGGCTCGCCCAGACCGAGGTCTTCAAGGGCGAGCTCGAGGCGGCCCCGCACGCTTGCGGCGAGATCGGCGGCCGCCGCGGCGGCGGCGACCTCCAGCAAGCCTGCGCCTCGCCCCTCCCTCCGGACGGCTGCCACGTACTCGACAAGCTCCCGCGCGGCGCGGGTCTCGGTAGCGGCGTAAGCTACCCGCTCAGAGAGGACCTGATGGTCGTCGATGGCCTCACCCGACCTGGTGATCTCGCGCGTGCGGGCGACGGCCTTTCGGGTCAGGGCCTCGGCGGCGGAAAGTGCAGAGCGAGCGTCCTCGAGGGTCGGCGAGGAAACCGGGGAGTCGGGAGGCATCGTCAGATTCCCTCTTGATGCGGGTGCTGGAAACGATCCATAACACTAGCGCCCCGCCGGAGGGGGCCAAAAGGAGGAAGCATGCGACTTCAGGGATTCGGACTCGCGATTGGTCTGGCGGTCGCGGCGGGGCTCGGCCTTGCAAGCTGCAAGCAGCAAGGATCCGCTGAGAAGGCGGGCCAGCAGATCGATCAGGCCATGGAGGAAGCGAAGCAGAAGGCTGCCGCAGCGGAGGAGAAGGCCAAGGCCGAGGCGAGCGCCGCCGCGGAGCAGGCTTCGCAGGAGGCGCAGGCCGCGAAGGAAGCCGCCGGCGAAGCGGCGACCGCAGCCGGGGAGAAGGCCGCCGGCGCAGCGGAGGCCGCAAAAGAGGCGGCGGGCGGGGCGATGAACGCCGCGGGCGAGAAGGCCGCGGGGACGGCGGAGGCGACCAAGGAGGCCGCAGGCCAAGCGGCCGGTGGGGCGCCGGCGCCCGCGGAGGCGCCGGCGAAGCCCGCCGGTGAGGGCGCCCCGCAGTGAGGTTCGCGGCTCGCAGTTTGTGGCTCGCCAGCCCCGCGCTGGCGAGCCTTCTCTTCGCCTGCGCGATCGGCGGGCAGCCCGAGCATTCCCGGACGCAGGGATTCACAGACGAACGCTCGGCGGTTCAGGTGGTGAGCGCAAAGATCGGAGCGAAGAACGTCTTTGTGCCTTCCACCATCGTGCTCACGGCGGGGACGGGAAGGGTGCTTAGCGTCTTCAACGACACCGATACGCCGCACGGCTTCAAGATCCCAGCGCTCGGCGTCGAGACGGTGCTGCAGCCGGGGCAGGAGACGAAGATCGAGCTGCCTCCCCTCGAAGGGGGACACATCTACGAGATCAACTGCCATCTTCATCCCGCGCACCGGCACGCGACGCTCGTGGTACTGGACGCGAAGTAGGCAAGGCGGCGTCCGGAGAGCCGCGGGCCGATCGCGCGGCTCTCCTCCCCCGCTCGTGCCGCTTTCGCGGGCAGCGGAGGAGCGCGACCGCGTCTTAGGAGCCGCCCTCCCGCGCTCCGCGGCCCGAGAGGAAACCCACGAGCTGGTCCACGAGCGCCGGGCTCCCGAACACGAGCCCGGCCTTGCCGTTTCTCGGCGGTGTGACGAAGACCTTGCCGCCCGCTTCGGTCACGCAGATCCGTGTCGGAGCCATATCCCAGACGTGGAGATCCAAGTCGACCATCGCATCCACCGCGCCGGCGCAGACCTGCGCGTGGCCGAAGGCGTCGGTATAGCCCCGCAGCATCGCGATCTCTCGGGTCATGCGCTCGAATGCGGCGCGCTCGCCGGCGCGCTCGAAGCAGAAGAGATCTCCGTGGGAGATGAGCGCGCGACCGAGGTCCCGCTCTTGCGAGGCCCGCACCAGCTCGCCGTTGCGGCGGCAGCCGCCGCCGCGTACGGCGAGCGTGCGCTCGCCCAGCGCGGGCAGATCGATCAGGCCGAGAATCGGCTCGCCGTCCTCGAGCAGCGCGAGCAGGGTGCCGAAAAGCGGAATGCCCCGGGAGAAGGCGATCGTGCCATCGATCGGGTCGACCACCCACTGAAGCGCGCCTTCTTTACCGACTTCGTCGCCGTACTCCTCTCCGAGAATCGAGGCTTCGGGCAGGGCCTCCCGCAGCGTGGCCCGGATCACGCGCTCGGCCGCGCGGTCGGCCTCGGTCACGGGCGAGCCGTCCTGCTTGCGTTCCACGGCGACGCGGCGGAAGCGCGGCAGGATCTCCGCACGGGCCCGGTCGGAGGCTTCGGCCGCAGCCCGGGCGAGCTCCTCGAGTCGGGCGAGCTTCACGGCGCGCAGGGTACCACGCGCGCGTAGAATGGTCGGCTCCATGGGGCCGGAGGCAGATGCATGACCCAAAGCGTCGTTCAGCAGCTTGGCTTTGCCCCGACGGACCGGGTCGCCGTGGTTCACGTGGACGACATTGGGATGTGTCATTCCGCGAACGCGGGAGCGTTCGAGGCGCTGGAGAACGGTCCGGCGACCTGCGGCAGCATCATGGTTCCGTGTCCGTGGTTCCTGGAGGCGGCCTCTCGGGCCCGCGCGAACGCGGGTTTCGACCTCGGCGTGCACCTCACCCTGAATGCAGAATGGACCGAGTATCGCTGGGGTCCGGTCGCCGGCCGCAGCCGCGTGCCCTCCCTGTGCGACGCGCAGGGCTACCTGCCTCGCAGCGTGGTCGAGGTCCTGAAGACCGCGCGGCCGGAAGAGGTGGAGATCGAGCTGCGTGCGCAGATCGAGCGGGCGCTCGCGGCAGGGATCGACGTTACGCACCTCGACTCGCACATGGGCACCCTCTTTTTCCCCCAGTTCTTCGATTTGCTGGCGCGGCTTGCGGCCGACTACCGGCTTCCGGTCTTCGCGCCGCCGGCGCGCAAGGAGATCCTCGCGCGCCGCGGGCTCGAGAAGGCCGCACCCCTGTTTGCCGAGCTGGAAGCGAAGCTCGCCGCGGTGGCGGTGCCCGCCTTCGATGCGTTCGACGCCGACTCGCTCGATTTTCAGCCGGGCGAAGGACCGGCCCACAGCGCCAAACGCATAGGGCGCGTGACCCCAGGCCTCAACTGGCTGCTGTGTCATGCCGCCAGGGGCGGTGATGAGCTTTCGGCAGTGACTCCGGGCTCGGCCCATGCGCGCGAGTTCGAGCGGACCTTCTACGGCGGCGCGGCGGGTCGGCGCGCGTTTCAGGAGGCCGGGATCCGCACGATCGGCATGCGGCCGCTCCGCGAGCTCATGCGCTCGAAACTCTCGGCCTAGCTCCGACGCACATCGTCGAGGGGGGCCTCCGCGATGTCGTAGCCCGCTTCCGCCGGGATCCGAAGAACCGCTCCCTTCGCGCCCCAGTCGAGCCGCGGGAGCACCGTGACCACGGGGTGAGTGCGCGCCGCGGCGATCGCGTCCTCCGCGCTACGGCTTCGTCCGAGCTTGGCGAGATTCATGCGGGTCGGGAAGATGATGCTGCGCCGGCCCGCGTCTGCGTCCGCGAGCGCCTCCGCCGGGGTGAGCCAGTGGGCGCCTACGAGCTCGTGGCCGTCGTGGACCGCGACTTGGTCGGAGGGTGCGCGCACGATGAAAAAGTACGTGTCGAAGCGCTTCGGCATGCCTTCCGGCGTAATCCAGTGGGCGAACGGCACAAGCAGATCGCAGGCCAGCTCGAGCTCCTCCTCTCGGACAAGCTCCTCCATGGAGAGCTCATGCCGCTCGAGCGCGCTGCGGTAGCGCTTCCACAGATCGGCGAGTCGAGCCGCCGGGAGCAGCTCGTCGCCCGCGGCTTCTGGGTGCGGGCGTGCGAGCAGGATCCCGCACTCCTCGAAGCTCTCGCGAATGGCTGCCACGCGCACGGTGAGGGCCGCATCCGCGAGCCCCTGCGCCCCCCGGCAGCGCTCGCGCAGCGCGGGCGAGGCGTCGCTCGGATGGACCTTCCCGCCCGGAAAGACGGTGGCTCCACCCGCGAACGGCGTCTCCTGGTGGCGCTCCACCATGAAGACCTCAAGGCCGCTTTGGCGGACTCGATCCCGCACCAGGAGGACGGTGGCCGCGGGGACGGGCTTTGCGCCTGCGCGCCGGGCTTCGCTCATGCATCCTCCGCTGCAAGTCCGCAAGCATGGCACAGCGCTGGGGAAGATGTCGGTGACGGATCCGGGCGAGGTCGAACTCCATGTCGAAGCCGCGGGGACGGGACCGCCGGTCGTGCTGGCGCACGGCTTCGGCGGAAGCGCGCGCAACTTCCGTCCCCAGGCGCGCGCGCTGCGCAGCCGATACCGGATCGTCCTCTATGACGCGCGCGGCCACGCCCGCAGCGCCGCCCCCGGAGATCCCGCCCTCTACACCGCGGAGCAACTGGCGCTGGATGTGGGCCGCATCCTCGATCGCGAGCATGCCGGGCCGGCGGTCGTGGGGGGCCTCTCGATGGGTGCGGGCACCGCGCTCGCATTCGCGCTCGCGCGACCCGAGCGTGTGCGCGCCCTCGTGCTTGCGGCCTTCCCGCCGGGCGCGAAAGAGGGACGGGAGGGGAAGCTGCGGCAGGCAGAGTGGGCGTTCGCCTTCGCCGACGCGATCGAGGCCAAAGGCCTCGAGGTCGCGGGAGCGGAGTTCGCCTGGGGTCCACGCTCCGGCCTCGACGCGCACACCGCGCGACTCGTTCGACAGGGCATGCTCGAGCATTCCCCCCACGCGCTTGTGAACCTTTTGCGCCAGGTTTTGGCCCAGCAGCGTTCGGCCGCGGAGCTCGCGCCGCATCTGCGCGAGCTCCGGATTCCTGCGCTCGTCATCGTCGGCGCACAGGACCAGCTCTCCCGGGGTCCCTCGGAGGTGCTGGCGCGCTCCCTGCGTGGGGCGCGGCTCGTCGTGATCCCCGGCGCCGGTCACATCGTGAACCTCGCGGCTCCACGGGAATTCAATGCGGCGCTTGGCGAATTCCTGGATCGCCTCCCGCCTCCCCCTCCCTAGACTCAGAAGACGCGCTGGCCTCGCTCCCACGGGGAGGTACAGTGCCTCAAAACTCCAAGCCGGGAGGCCCCCCGCATGGCCACCGCCGACCCCCCTGCCAAGCTCTCGCTCGAAAGCCTCGACATCATCAGCCCCGAGCACTACGAGCGAAACGGCTATCCCCATCGCGAGTGGGCGTATCTGCGGGCACACGCACCGGTGTTCTGGTACGACCGGCCGAACGTCGACCCCTTTTACGCCATCACGAAGTACGCCGACATCGTCGAGATCGGGAAGCAGCCGGAAAAGTTCCTGAATGAGCCGCGCCTTGCCATCTTCACCAAGGAGTTCACGCCGCCGGAGGAGGTGCCGGCGAGGCACCTGCTCAACATGGATCCCCCGGACCACGGCAAGTACAGGAACGTGGCCAGCAAGCAGTTCACTCCGCGCATGGTGAAGGGACTCGAGCCTCACGTGCGCCGGATCACGCGGGACGTACTCGACGAAGCCGCGAAGAAGGACCATGGCGACTTTGTGCAGGACGTGTCGGCCAAGATCACGATCGCGGTGATCGCTGAGATGCTGGGGGTGCCGCGGCGGGATTGGGAGCTGCTCTTCCGCTGGACGAATGAAATCATCGCGCCGCAGGACCCGGAGTTTCAGCGCAACGCCTCGGTCGAGGAGACGATCAACGGCGCGCGCATGGAGCTGTTCCAATATTTCAACGCGATGGCCCAGGAGCGGCGCCGCAAGCCCACCCATGACATCGTGAGTGTGGTGGCGAACGGCAGCGTGAACGGCCAGCCGCTGCCGCCCAAGGAGCTTCTCTCCTACTACTTCCTGCTCGTGGTCGCGGGGAACGAGACCACGCGCAACGCCATGACCGGGGGTCTCCTGGCCTTCGTCGAGAATCCCGGCGAGTGGGCGAAGCTCCAGAAGCACGCGTCCTTGCTCGACGCGGCGGTGGAAGAGATCGTGCGCTGGACGACGCCCGTGATTCAGTTTGCGCGGACCGCCACCCAGGACTACAGGCTGCGGGGCACGACCATTCGAAAGGGCGAGAGCGTGTGCCTGTTCTACGCCTCGGGGAACCGGGACGAGGAGGTCTTTCCCGACGGCGACCGCTTCCGCGTCGATCGCACCTTGAATCCGCACATCGCCTTCGGGCGCGGGGAGCACGTGTGCCTCGGTGCGCATCTGGCGCGGCTTGAGATCCGCTGCGCGTTGGAGGCGCTGCGCGAGCGGCTCGAGAGCATCGAGCTGGCGGGACCCGTCGACCGGGTGCGCTCGAGCTTTGTGGGCGGCATCAAACGCGTTCCCATCCGCTACAAACTCGCGCCCGCGCGGGCTTGAAGCGGGGGCTCGCGGCGGCGTTTGCGCTTGCTGCGCTGGCAGCCTGCGTCTTCCCGGCGCCGAGACTTCCGATTCCGCCCGATGCTTCCGCCCTGGCCCAGGCGGCCCGGCTGCTGCGGGCGCCTGAGCTCGCAGTCGAAATCGACTGGATCCCCGGCTGCGCACCCTCGGTCCAGACGCAAGAAGGCATCCGCGCGTTTCTCGAGCGCTACGCCAAGCCCGAACGCGGGGTGCGCCTCGTCCTCGACGAGGAGATCCGTGAGCTTGCCCCGGGCGTTCCAATCCCTGAAAACCGGATGCTCTCCGCCTTGCAAATCCACGAGCTCGCGCGCCGACACCGATCCCTCGTCGTGACGGGGGGAGCCGAGTCGATCTATCTGCTCTTCATCCCGCTCAAAGACACCGATGGCAGCGGCCAAGGCGAACGGGGCGAGGCCTTCGTGAGCGAGTCCTTTGCCGTCGTGGCCACGGAGCGGGTGCGCCAGGAAGGTTTTCTCGCCATCCAGGGCAACGAGGTGGAGCGCTTCGTGGTGCAGCACGAACTCGGGCACCTCTTGGGCCTTGTCTCGAACGAGAGCCACGCCCGCGCGGGCCACTGCACCAATCCCGTCTGCATCATGTATCCGCAGCCCGACCTGCGGGCCGTGCTCGCGAACTGGTGGCGCGCCCTCATCGGGCAACTGCCGACGGAGCTCGACGCGGACTGCGAGCACGACCTCGAGCGGCTGCGCGAGGGCGCTCGGCCTCGGGCGAGCGCGATGATGTCACGGGGCGCGATGAAGGAGCAGGGGACCGCAGGCCCCCACGCCGCGAGGGGATGGGCGCCGCTCGAGGCGCCGAGCCTCCGCGCCCCATCGTCGACGATCCCGTCGGGGTCGCTGTAGGCCTCCACGAAGTGGCCCGCTGGCTCGCGCAGGTACCGAGCCGTGGTGCCCCGGGGGCCGAGCGTGATGGAGCAGCGAGTCGGGGCAAGGCCACGTCCGCCTCGGCCTTTGCCCCACGCGTCAGCGCGGGCTGCGCGCCGAGTCCAAGGGCTCGTCGATCACCGGGTTTTCGATTGAGCCGACGCGTTCGATCTCCACCCGGACGACGTCGCCCACCTGCAGCAGCCGGGGCGGCTTCATCGAGATCCCGACACCTGCGGGCGTGCCCGTGGCCACCACGTCCCCGGGCTCGAGGGTGAACGCCGTCGACAGATGCTCGACGATGGTGAAGCAGTCGAAGATCAGATTCTTCGTGTTGGAGTCCTGCCTTACCTCACCATTCACCAGCGTGCGCAGACGCAGGCTGTGCGGATCTCCAACCTCATCCTCCGTCACGATCCACGGTCCGATGGGTCCATGGGTGTCGAACGACTTGCCCATGGTCCATGTCGGAACCCGAAGCTGCCAATCGCGGACGGAGACGTCGTTCACCACGAGGTAGCCGGCGATCACCTCCCTCGCGTGATCTCGCGACACGTGGCGGCACCGCTGCCCGATGACGAAGCCGAGCTCTCCTTCATAGTCGAGGGCCTTCGAAACGCGCGGCATATGGATGGGATCGCCCGGTCCAATCACGCACGTCGACTGCTTGTTGAAGACCGTGGGGACTTTTGGCATCTCGAGCCTCGACTCCGCCACGTGGTCGGCGTAGTTGAGGCCGATCGCCAGAAATTTCGGTGGACGCAGAACGGGCGCTTGAAGGCGCACCTTCGCAAGGGCAATGCGCTCCCGTGCGGCGAGTGCCAGATCGCCGGCGCGGCGGAGGGCGGGCACTCCGGCCGCGAGGAAGGCGACCATTTCCCGGGGCAGTTCCGGGGCGGCGGCCGCAAGGTCAATCACGTCGTCACCCGCGAGCACGCCCACGCGCGTCGACCCTGCGTGGGTGAAGGTTGCGAGCCTCATCGAAATCCTCCTCGGGGACCTCCCCTCCGGCCAGAATAGGTCGGCCCCTTCGGGTTCTGTAGTTCGCGCTCGGGACCGCGGCGAGGCGCTTGTAGAAGGTTTTGCCAAAGGCGGGCCGGTTCCGGCAAGCTCGGGCCGCGGGGTTGGCGGGGAGGACCGTCGTGGACTTGGATCTTGCGCCCGAGGACGCGGTCTTCCGCGACAAGCTGCGGGCCTGGCTCAAGCAGAACCTGCCTCAGGCGGCAAGGCGCAGGAGCGTCTCGGAGGGCGAGGCGCCTGGAGCCCGCCTTGCCGCGATGAAGGCGTGGCAGCGCAAGCTCCACGCAGCGGGATACGTCGCGATGGGCTGGCCGCGAGAGTACGGCGGGCAGGGCGCCACGCTCATGCAGCAGACGCTGCTCAGCGAGGAGCTGGTACGGCACAAGGCGCCCGGGCTGGTCGGCATGATGGGCTTGCAGATGGTCGGCCCGACCCTGATCCACTGGGGAACGGAAGCGCAAAAGCGACGCTATCTCCCGCCGATCCTCACCGCCGATGAGCTCTGGTGTCAGGGCTACTCCGAGCCGGGCTCTGGCAGCGACCTCGCCTCGCTCAAGACGAGCGCCCTGCGCGAGGGGGATCACTTCGTGGTGAACGGCCAGAAGATCTGGACCAGCAACGCACAGATCGCGGATTGGATGTTCTGCTTGGTGCGCACGGACAAGGCGGCTCCGAAGCACGCGGGAATCTCCTATCTGCTGATCGACATGAAAACGCCCGGCATCATGATCCGTCCGCTCCTGCAGATGACGAAGGACGCTGGCTTCAACGAGGTCTTCTTCGACAACGTGCGCGTGCCCGTGGAGAACGTGGTGGGGGGCCTCGGCCAGGGCTGGGCGGTCGCCAACACGACGCTCCTCCACGAGCGAAACATGCTGGGCTCCACCACGCAGACGCAGAACATCTTCGAGGCCTTGCTGCGGGTTGCGCGGACCACGCTGCGCGACGGCCGCCCCGCGACAGAGCATCCGGTCGTGCGCCAGCGGCTCGCGGCGCTGAAGATCCAGGTCGAGGCGATGCGTCTGAACGCGTACCGGAACCTCACGGCGACGCTTCAGGGAAAGAAGCCAGGCATCGAAGCTTCGATCACGAAGCTTGTGACCTGCGAGCTGAACCACCAGCTCGCCGCAACCGCGCTCGATCTCTTGGGTCCTTATGGCACGCTCTACCGAGGCTCGAAACACCTGAGGGACGACGGGTTCTGGCCGTATGAGCTGATGTTCAGTCTCGGGCTCATCATCGGAGGGGGCACGGCCCAGATCCAAAAGAACATCATCGCGCAGCGAGGCCTCGGCCTCCCGCGCTTTAAGTGAGGGGCTCTTGAACTTCGCACTCTCCGAGGAGCAGGAGCAACTTCGCCAGCAGGCTCGAGAGATCCTCGCGCGCGAGTGCCCGACCTCTCGCGTGCGCAAACTCATGGCGAGCGATACGGCGTTCGATCCCGACCTCGCGCGCGTGTTCGCGCAGGCGGGATGGCTCGGGGTGCTCGTGCCCGAAGATCTGGGCGGTGCGGGTCTTTCCCTGCTCGACGCGGTGGTGCTGCTCGGCGAGATGGGGCGTGCGGTCGTGCCCGGGCCCTTCCTTGCCTCCTCCGTCGCCGCGACCCTTGCCCTGCGCTTGGCGGGCAGCCGTGCCCAGCAAAAGGCCTGGCTCCCCCGCATTGCGAGGGGGGAGGCGGTGGCGACGCTCGCGCTCGCGGAGGGCCCGGAGCCCCGCTTCGACGGCGCCGGCATCCAGGCCAAGGCCCTGCCCCGGGAGGGCGGCTTTCGCCTCGAGGGGACCAAGCTCTTTGTGGACGGCGCGAATTGCGCGGATCTCGTGGTCGGGGCCTTCCGCGTGAGCCCGCCGCCCGCTCGCACGGCAAAGAGGGCTCGCTCGGGCGGTCTCGACGGGGTTGCGCTCTTCGCCGTGCCTCGCTCCGCACCGGGCCTTGCGATCGAGCCCTTGGTCGCGGTCGACGAGACGCGCCGCAGCTGCGAAGTGCGGTTTTCCAACGTCAAGGTCGGGCGCGAGGCAGTCTTGCCGCGCTCCTCGGCCGCGCTCTCCCGCGTCCTTGACGCCGGGGCGATTGCGATCGCGGCGGAGTGCCTTGGAGGCGCTGAGTGCGCGCTCGAGCGGGCCGTGGAGTACGTGCGCACGCGTGAGCAATTCGGTCGCCCTGTGGGCTCGTTCCAGGCGGTACAGCACCTGGCCGCCGAGGCCATCGCCGCGATCGAGCCTGCCCGCTCCCTCCTCTGGTACGCGGGGTGGGCCTTCGATGCACGTCCCAAAGAGGCGCCGCTCGCCGCAGCCATGGCCAAGGTCGCTTGCACGGAGGTTTTCCGAGCGGTCTCGCGCACGGCGATCGAGATGTTTGGGGGAATCGGCTTCACATTCGAGAACGACATGCACCTCTACTTCAAACGGGCTCTCGCGAATGCGACAACCTTCGGCGACGCCTCATTTCACCGCGAGCGGGTGGCACAGCTCGCGGGCTTCTAGCGCTTCGCAGAAAGTCCCTGCGCGATGCCCTCGATCCGCCGGAGCCACTCCGCGGTGGACGTCATCGGGCGCCTCGCGGTGGCGGAAGGATGCAGGGCAAGCCTTCGCCTTGGCAGATCGACGCAGCCGCTCACCCACGGCGCATCGCTCAGCGCGGTCTAGGCGGCAACCAGGGCGCCGCAGCTCGCACAAGAGAACTCATGGTGCAGGTGGAGCCAGAAGTCGGGGCGATCGGCGGGACTTCAGATCATGGCACCCCTCGCAGGCACGGGCCTTCGCCGCGAGCGGCAACTCGCGAGAGAGAGCGAAGCCCCGACTCGCGCTCGGCACGCGCAGGGATGCAGCGGCCCCAAGGGGCTACGCAGAACTGTNNCGCAAGCCGCGCACGGACACAGGCTTCGCAGCCGCTCGAAGGTGTAGATGCCGGTGGAATGCCCGTCGCTCCATTCGATCCGAATCGCGTAGCGGCCGACGGGCTGGATCGCGAGCGGGTGCACGTCCGCCGGCACGAGCGCCTCGTCCAGTCGCTCCGCCCCGGTCCACTCGTCGATGCACGACGCGCAGGCGCAGGCCAGGCGCAGCGCACGCACGCTATACACGCTCTCATGATCATCGGCCCAGCGGATGGCGAGTTCGCGGGGACCTTGCTGGCGGATGGCCGTCGGCGTCGTCGCATCGGACATGCGACGAGCATATCCGGATCTTCCCGCCCGTTCCTGCCTGGCCCGGGGCAGCCCGGCTGCTAGCCTCGGCGCTCCATGACGAGCGGGCGGCGAGAGGATGCCATCGCGATCCTGGGCGGTACGGGCGACCAAGGCCTGGGCCTCGCCTTGAGGTTCGCGAAGGCGGGTCGCCCGGTCGTGATCGGATCGCGGGTGCCCGAGCGCGCCGCGAAAGCCGCCGACGAGGTGAAGGCGGCCGTGCCCGGCTCCGACGTCATCGGCCTTGGCAATGGCGAAGCCACGCGCTGTGCTCCGATCGTGATCCTCTCTGTCCCCTTCGAGCACGCGGCGGCGACCGTGAAGACCATCCGGGGATCGCTCGGCGCGGGCCAGATCGTCGTGTCCATGGGCGTTCCGCTCGCCACCGCGGTCGGCGACGCCGCGGTGCGTACGATCGGCGTGTGGCAGGGCTCTTGTGCGGAGCTCGTGGCGTCACTCCTTCCCGACGGCGTGCACACCGTCTCGGCCTTCCAGAACGTGTCCGCGCACCGGCTGCGAGACCTCTCGCATTCCGTGGAGTGCGACGTGGTGGTGTCGGGCGCTGCAGAGCCGCGGCGCGCGGTGATGGCGCTTTGCGACCTTGTGCCGGGCCTGCGGGCCGTCGACGGCGGACCGCTTTCGAACGCCCGGATCGTCGAGTCCATGACGGCTCTCCTGATCGGTCTCAACCTCCGTTTGAAAGTTCCCGAGGGCATCGGAATCCGTTTCACCGGACTTCCCGAGGGCACCGGCAGGGCATCGTGACGCTCTGCGCTATCGCATTGCGTTAAATGAGCAATCTCGGGGAGTTAGGCCGATAGCCGCGCCGTCCACGGCGACCCTGGAACGGGCTCGTCCCGCGCCTTCGAATCGGCGAATTCCATTGGAACACGAGTGGTTGTACTCTTCTCCCATGCGAGACCCCAGATTTTGTATTGACGTGCACCAGAGCCAGGAGTATCTCGTGGACCACGGGGATGTGAACGTCCCTCGAGCGGCCTGGGGGGGTTCGTTAGGCGGTCGCTTGAGGGGCACGGGCCCGAGAAGGGAAGGAGGACCCGACTCGGGTTCGGGGGGGCTCCGGCGGACTCCGTCGGAGCCCCTCACACCGCGTCGCAGTCAAAGCGGTGAACGGGTTCCGATCGGTCGTCCGGCTTCGCTTGCCTTCTCGCTTCCGCAGTCGGCTCCCAGCGACCCGCTCCGCCGCGAACGCGCAGAACGTGGGTTCGATTCACTCGCAACAGGCACGGCAGCGGAGGCTCAGCCGTGCGCTCTTTGGACTTGGCAGAAGCCGCGCATCCAAGGCACTGGTGCGCGGCTTCCGCATCTCGGGTCGCGTCGCTGGGGACGGGGGGCGGCGTGAGCAAGAGAGTTCAAACCGAAGGCTCATCTCGAGCCGTGGGCCGCAGAGGGGGGGAGATCATGGATGAAGGCGTGCAGGATCGTGGGCTGCGGGGGGACGAGGGCGAAGCAGGGGCCCTTTCGACGGAGGCGGGCGCGGTCAAGCGGCTTTTGCCGTCGAAGCGGGCGCCGCGCGTTGGCGGAGTCCAGGTTCCCAGGCATTTCACGCAGCCCGGCGACGATCCGTACGCCAGCGTCGAGTGGGAGCTGCGCAGCGCGAAGATCACAAGCGAGCTCGGTGAGACGATCTTCGAGCAGACGGACTGCGAGATCCCGAAGGGCTGGTCTCAGCTCGCGACCAACGTCGTGGTGTCGAAGTACTTCCGGGGTCACGTGGGGACGCCCGAGCGCGAGCGCAGCGCAAAGCAGCTGATCGGGCGTGTGGTCGGCCGGCTCCAGGAGTGGGGAACGCTCTCCGGCTACTTCCGCACGCCGGAGGACAGCCACGCATTCTCGGATGAACTCACCCATCTGCTGCTGCACCAGCGCGTCGCCTTCAACAGCCCCGTCTGGTTCAACCTCGGGGTCAAGGACACTCCGCAGCAGGCCAGCGCTTGTTTCATCAACTCCGTCGAGGACACGATGGAGTCGATCATGGAACTTGCGAAGACCGAAGCCATGCTCTTCAAGGGCGGGTCCGGCACCGGCTCCAACCTCTCGAAGATCCGTTCCTCGCGCGAGAAGCTCGCCGGCGGAGGCACCGCCTCCGGACCCGTCTCGTTCATGCGCGGCTTCGACTCCTTCGCGGGCGTGGTCAAGTCGGGCGGCAAGACGCGACGGGCGGCCAAGATGGTGATCTTGAATGTCGACCATCCCGACGTGCGCGAGTTCATCCATTGCAAGGCGGAGGAAGAGAAGAAGGCTTGGGCGCTGATCGACTCCGGCTACGACGGCGGCTTCAACGTGCCGGGCGGTGCATACGATTCGGTCTTCTACCAAAACGCCAACCATTCCGTCCGCGTGACGGACGCCTTCATGCACTCCGTCGAGGCGGACGGGACCTGGGAGACCCGTGAAGTGCTGACGGGCAAGGTGGCGGACACCTACCGGGCGCGCGACCTCATGCGGGAGATGGCCGAGGCCGCCCACGTCTGTGGCGATCCGGGCATGCAGTACGACACGACGATCAATCGCTGGAACCCGTGCAAGGCGTCGGGGCGGATCCACTCGAGCAATCCCTGCTCGGAGTACATGNNCCTCGACGACACCGCCTGCAACCTGGCCAGCCTGAATCTCATGCGCTTCGTGGCGGAAGACGGCACCTTCGATCTCGCGGCCTACCGCCACGCCGTCGCGATCACGATTCTCGCGCAGGAGATCATCATCGATCACGCCGCCTACCCGACGCCCCGCATCGCAAAGAACAGCCATCTCTACCGGCCGCTCGGGTTGGGCTACGCGAATCTCGGAGCGCTTCTCATGTCGTTCGGCGTCCCCTACGACAGCGACGAGGGACGCAACCTGGCGGCGACGCTCACGTCGGTCATGTGCGGCCAGGCCTATCTCACGAGTGCGGAGATCGCGCGCGCGATGGGCCCGTTCGCGCGCTACCGGATGAACCGCAAGTACTTTCTCGAAGTCATCGCGATGCACAAGGCGGCCGCCGAAGCCGTGCCGAGCGCCGGCGTTCCCGTGGACCTGCACGCCTGCGCCCGCTCGCTGTGGAGCGATGCGCTGCGCGCGGGAGAGCGCTGGGGCTACAAGAACGCCCAGGTCACGGTGCTCGCACCGACGGGCACGATCGCGTTCATGATGGACTGCGACACGACGGGCGTAGAGCCGGACATCGCCCTCGTCAAGTACAAGAAGCTGGTCGGCGGCGGCATCCTCAAGATCGTGAACCAGACGGTTCCCATGGCGCTGCGTCAGCTCGGCTACACGCAAGAGGAGGTCGCGCGGACCATCGCCCACATCGACGAGCGCGAGACGATCGAAGGTGCGCCCGGGCTGCGTCCCGAGCATCTGCCGGTCTTCGACTGCGCGTTCCGCGCACGCAATGGAACGCGCTCCATTCACTGGATGGGGCACGTTCGGATGATGGGCGCGGTGCAGCCCTTCCTGTCCGGGGCGATCAGCAAGACCGTGAACCTTCCCGAAGACGCCAGCGCGAACGACATCATGCATGCCTACAAGGAAGGCTGGCGGCTCGGCCTCAAGGCGCTCGCCGTCTACCGCGACGGAAGCAAGCGCACCCAGCCGCTCAACGCGGGCAAGGACGCGAGCAAGGCGAAGTCCGCCGAGCTGCGGCCGATCCGCCGCAAGCTGCCCGACGAGCGCGAGGCGGTCACGCACAAGTTCTCGATCGCCGGCCACGAGGGATACCTCACGGTCGGGCTCTACGAGAATGCACAGCCCGGGGAGATCTTCCTGCGCATGGCGAAGGAGGGGAGCACGGTCTCCGGACTCATGGACACGATCGCGACCATGACGTCGATCGCGCTCCAGTACGGTGTGCCCTTGAAGACGCTCGTGGACAAGTTCAGCCACACCCGCTTCGAGCCGGCGGGCTTCACCAACAATCGCGAGATCCCGATCGCGAAGTCCATCACCGACTACGTCTTCCGCTACCTCGGGAGCCGCTTTCTGCGCGGCGAGGCCGCAGTGCCCGATGAGCAGGAGACGGAGACGGAGGCGGCGGGTCTTTCCCCCGCGCGTCCCCGGGCCGTGGTGGCCGGTGGCTCCGGTCGCCTCGGCAGCCCACCGCCCGCGGCCGCAGGCGTCGGGGCGTTCAGCATCGTGAACCAATCCGACGCACCGACCTGCAGCGAGTGCGGAGCAATCATGGTGCGAAACGGCGCGTGCTACAAGTGCGCGAACTGCGGCGGGACGAGCGGCTGCAGCTAGGCATGCACGGGCAAGGCGATCTCGGCGTCTTCGCGGGGGTGAGACGCTTTGGAGCGCGGAGCAGATCCCGAGTGGGCGCGACCCGCCACGGGGGACCTCCGCGCTCCAGCCCGTGGCTCACCCTCTCCTTCGCGCTCCTCTTCGCCTTCGCCCTCAGCGGCTGCATCCAGGTCTCGCTGCCCCTCGGCGGGCCCTCGCCGCTGCGGGAGAGCGTCGTCGACGGCAAGCGAGGCCCGAAGATCGTGATGATCGAGATCGACGGCGCCATCCGTGACGCGGACGAGCCGGGCACCTTGGGCCTCGGCACGCGCGAGGGAACCGTCTCCCGCGTGCGCGCAGAGCTCGAGCTCGCGCGCCAGGATGACGAGGTCAAGGCCCTTCTTCTGCGCATCAACACGCCGGGCGGCACCGTCACCGCGAGCGACATCGTGTTCCGGGAGATCACCCGCTTCAAGCAAGAGCGCAACGTTCCCGTGGTGGCCCAGCTGATGGGTCTCGCCACCTCGGGTGGCTACTACGTGGCGATGTCCGCCGACACGATCTACGCGAACCCGACCACGCTCACGGGCTCGATCGGCGTGATCTTCGTGAGCGTGAACTTTGCGGGCCTGATGGAGAAGCTCGGCGTCGAGGACCAGACGATCGTTTCCGCTCCACGCAAGGACACGGGCTCCGTCCTCCGGCGCATGCGACCGGAAGAGAGGGCGCAGCTGCAAGCCGTGATCGAGCAGCTCTCCTCGCGCTTTCAGGACGTCGTCGCGCAAGGCCGACCGAACCTCTCGCGCGAACGAGTCCGCGAGCTCGCGGATGGACGCGTATACACCGCCGAAGAGGCGAAACAGGCCGGTCTCGTCGACGCGATCGGCTATCTCGAGGACGGGATCGCGGAGACGAAGCGCCGGGCAGGGCTCAGCGAGGCCCGGGTCGTCACCTACCACCGCGGACGCGAAGTGCGGGAGAACATCTACTCCGAGGTCGCACCCCCCGCGCGCCTAGCGCTCGGCGGGCCGGACCTCGTGGCCTCCCTGCTTCCGCCCGTCCGAGGGCCTGCCTTCCTCTATCTCTGGTGGCCGGCCGTGGAATAGCTGCGGGCCCGCCGGCGCACGATCTTCGTCCCTTCTGCTCCGCCCCCGATTGCGCGGAGGACAGTGCGCGCGGACTGAGATCCCTTCGGACGGAGCTCGGCGAGGACGGATGCGGAAAAGTCATCGGCGGG